>DASVWG010000142.1:0-23437 GCA_036389695.1 Pyrinomonadaceae bacterium | reverse complement strand
GCTTTAGATTAAATATTTTCTAAAAACTTAAGAAAACACTTGAAGTTTTCGCGCTTTGTAGAACATAATCAGTTTCACAAACCTTTTTGTGGAGAAAAGAATGAACGGTCAAGCCGGAATGGAAAAATTTTCGCATCTTGAAGACAAAATTTATCTCACCATCGAATTTGCCAAACGGATGCGTGAGGAAAAGGAAAAACTCGAACGCGAGACAAACAGCCTGCGCCACGAAGTCAGCAGCCTTTTGGAAGAAAAAACGCGGCTTGAGGAAAAAATCGAGCGCTTGATGAGCGAGCGCGATGCGATTCAGCTGAAAATCGAGGCGATGCTCGATGCCATCACGGTCATCGAGCCGGAAGTCTCCGAGGTCTTACAGCGCTAGAGATTTTGCATATGATTGGAAACAAAAGTAAAAGCGAACAGGCGGCGCAGTCGATTCGGGTCGAGATTTACAACCAAACTTACAACATTCGCTCGGACGGCGACAACGAATATATTATGCGTCTGGCGGAATACGTGGACGGCAAAATGCGCGAGATTTCTTCGGGCACTTTGACGGTTGACAGCTTGAAGGTCGCCATCCTCGCCGCGCTGCACATCGCCGACGAATTTCACCAGCTCAAGCGCGCGCAGGAACAAACCGACGCGCAGCTCGCCTCGCGCAGCGCCGAATGCGCCGAAATGCTCGACCGCGTCCTGAAACAGCGCGACGCCGCGCCGCAGGAATTCGAGATGGAACAATAACAAGCGAATAGTAAATAGTAAATCGTGAATAGATTTTATTTTTCTATTCACGATTTACTATTTACTATTCACCTGTTTATGCTACAATCTTTTCAGGCGAAAGAACCTACTGCAAAGTGCGTGAAAAAACGCAATGATAATTGAGCCAACATTTGAATCTTTGGGAGACCGATGCCGTTTTCAGTGCAATCTTTCAACGTAAAAGACTTGCCGGAGAACTCGGCTTAGATGCTTCCGCGAGCGGAAACATCATAGGTCGCCCACCTGTTGAGAAACAGGTTCAATTCAAGCGTTTACACGGCTGGAGCGGTTCTCTTTCGCTTTATTTCGTAAATCGTAAATGGTAAATCGTAAATAGATTTGATAGTTTCTATTCACGATTCACGATTTACGGTTTACGATTTTTTATTATGAACGTTTTGATTCTCGCCGATGTTGTCGCCCGTCCCGGTCGCCGCGCCGTTCTGGAGCGCATCCGGGATTTGCGCGAGCAATACAAAATCGACATCGCTTTGATGAACGCCGAAAACGTCGCGGGCGGCTTTTCCATCACGCCGGCGATTGCCGAAGAGCTTTTCAAAGCGGGCATCGACGTGATGACTTCCGGCAATCACATCTTCGACAAACAGGAAATAATTCCCTACATCAGAAAAAATCCGCGCCTGCTGCGACCGGCAAATTATCCCGCCTCGACGCCCGGCAAAGGTCTTTTTATCGGCGAAGTGCGCGGGCATCGCATCGCCGTTTTAAATCTTTTGGGCAGAGTTTTTATGCCGCCCGTCGACGAGCCTTTTCGTACGGCTGACGAATGCGTCAAGGCGATTCCGGAAGACGTCAAAATCCGCATCGTCGATATGCACTGCGAAGCGACTTCGGAAAAATACGCGATGGGCTGGTTTTTGGACGGACGCGTCTCGGTCGTCTACGGCTCGCACACACACGTCCAGACCGCCGACGAAAGAATCCTCGACCACGGCACCGCATACATCACCGACGTCGGCATGACCGGCAGCTACGCGGGCTGCATCGGAATGAACAAAGAACACGTCATCCAGCGTTTTATGACCGTTCCCGCGCGCCGGGCGGAACATTCGACGGACGACGTCTGGATTTGCGCGCTGGTCGTCGAGATTGACGAGGAAACCGGCAAAGCCAATAAAATCGAGCGCCTGCGCCTGACGCACGTTTCGTAAAATTTCGAAAACTCGAAGCCGGAAATGCAGTGGTCGGGATTTTGAATGCTTTTTTTATTTATCTAAAAACTCTGCTCCTCGCATTAATCGAAAATCGCAGTAGTATTTAATCGCGTCAAAATCATCGAAGTTTTCAGTAACAACGGTTGCTTTGTAACGTCTTGCGCTGACTGCGATTAAAGCATCCAGCGCCATTCTCTGAGTTGCGCCCGGACGTTTCGGCGGTGCTTTGCCGCGATTGTTTTTTCTTTTCCCTTGTTCCAACCAGAAAAGAACCTTGCTTGCCATCAGCCAGTCGTCGGCATCCGGCGTAATTAGCAAATTGTCGTCCTGATATGATTTACGAAGTTTTTGGTAGGTTCTAAAAGTCGATTCATCCGGTGCGGCTGCCATTAATTCCATTATAACGACATCGGATAATAGAAAATGGTCAGGAATATCTGACCACGTTCTTGAAATAATGAATGAAGTATCGAAAGTGTAAATGGGCATCAACGTTTTTTATGATGACTTTCGTAAGCCGCATTAAAAGCCCTGATAGTTAAATCCTTTCTTCTTTCGGCTTTTTCGTCTGTCTCGGTCAGCGCCCCGGTCTTTGTATCTCGACGGACGTAGTGTCCGGAATTTTTCGCTGCCGTTCGGTTGCTGCACGAACTTTCTCTTTTTGTATATCTACCTGTTTTTGAAGCCAATTTATTCCACCACCTTTCCATGAATCCTAGTATTTAGAAATTCTTAGTATCAATTCTTATGATGCTGATTTTTGACAAAATGTCAAAATTTTTGACGGCTGTATTTTATTTCGTTTCCGTTTCTTCTTTCTCCAATTCCCGGCGAATTTCTTCTTCCATTTTCAGGGCTTCGAGCGCGAGCGGAAGCTCGGCTGAGCGTGCTGTCAGGCGTTTTAACGCCAGTTCCGTGTCGGAGAAATTCGTGCCGCGGCGCGAGGCGGCTTCTATCATCTGGAGGCGCGTTTCGGCTTCGACGCGCATTTGTTCGGCTTCGGTTTTGATTTCGGCGAGCTTCGTCTGGTCTTCCTTTAATTGTTTTTGCAGGGATTCGGAGTTTTCGCTTTTCAGATATTTGAGTTTACTTTCGCGGCGTTTGACTAAAAGAATTTCCTGTTTGGTGGTTTTTAAAATTCGCGTTGCGGTCAGGCGCGAGGCGAGAGTTTCGCGGTAGGCGTCGGCGAGCATCCGGTCTTTATTTTCGATTTCCTTGAGCGCCTTTCGCTCGCTGCCGGTCAATTCGTGTTTGAAAAAATCGACTTCGCTGGCTTTGATGCCGTCGACGGCGATGCGTTCGCGGATTTGATTGAGCCAGCGCGAGCGGTAAAAAAGCAGGCTGGCGGTGATAATTAAACCGAAAATAAAACCGCCGACCAGCGAGATGACCGACAAAATAAAAAACATCGCCATGGTCGGCGTGTCGCTGGAAAATAAATAAAGAATAAAGAAAACGAGCGCGGGCACGATCGACGTCACAAACGGCACAATCCACGCGCCGAATTTCAGCGCCTTGTCCTTTGCCAAATCGCGGCGCGTCACCTCGTAATATTGCGATTCTAAACTGTTCATTCGGCTTTTACTCTAACCTACTCCGCAAACTTTATTCAAATATATCGCATCAAAAAACTTAACGGCTTGCAGATAATGTAATATTATTACTTGAGGAACCGAAAAGCGCCTATGTTCAAAATGATTGCTCGAAACTTTTTCGTCCTTTCAGTTTCGATTCTGCTGGCGGCAAATTTTTGTTTGGCGCAGCCCGAAACGGAAAATAATCGAAAAAGACAACCCAAAGTTCGCACCGTGACGATTCCGATTTCGATTTTTTCGAAAGAGGAATTAAAACAGCAGATTCCGCAGGAATTTATCGAAGCCGGCAACATCGTCGTCAAGGAAGACGGCGACCAGCAGACGATTCTCTCAATCCGCAGCATCAGCGACGCGCCGCTGGCGCTGGCGGTTTTGATTCAGGACGACGTTTCTTCGTCGGTAAATCTCGAACTCAAACGGCTCGGCGAATTTATCCGCCGCTTGCCGAAAGGCTCGCGCGTGATGGTCGCCTACCTGCGCGTCGGTTCGATTCAGGTGCGCCAAAAATTCACGGATGATTTGGAAAAAGCGGCGGAATCCCTGCGCATTATCTCCGGCGTCGCGGCGGTCGCGCCGAGCAGCCCGTATCAAAGCGTCGAGGAAGCGCTCGGGCGTTTCGACGCTCTGCCCACCGGCAGGCGCGCGATTCTTTTAATCTCGGACGGCTTGGACGTTTCGCGCGGATTGGAAAGCTCGTCTCCGACGACAAGCCTCGACCTCGAACGCGCGATTACCAAAGCGCAGCGCAAAAGCGTGGCGATTTATTCATTTTACGCCTCGGCGAGCCTGACCGAACGCGCTAATTCTTCGGTGATTTTGAACGCGCAGGGCGCGCTCCAGAAACTTTCGGAAGAAACCGGCGGACGCGCGTTTTTTTCAGGACTGTCGACGCCCGTCAATTACGAGCCTTTTTTCCGCGAAGTCAACATGTCGCTAAACCGTCAATTTGTTCTGACTTATCTCTCGACGCATATGAAAAAAGGCTATCACAAAGTCGATGTGACCAGCACCAACCCCGAAATCAAAATCGAGCATCCGAAAGGTTATTATTACAGGTAAAAAGTGAAAAAGTGAGAAGGTGAAAAGCGACTTGAAACTCAACAAGCTTTTTCACCTTCTCACTTTTCACTTTTTCACTTCCCTAACCGACTTTCAGATTACAAACCGGGCAAATGCGGACGTCTTCCTTGATAAAAAATCCAATCCAGAAAAGCGGGAAAAATATCAGCAGCAGAACGGCGAAAACAATCCAGCCGGCGGGCGAAATTTTTCTTTCGATGTGCGGCAGATTCTGCGTGCCGCAGCGCGGGCAGCGATAGCCGTGCGTCATCGCGGGCGCTTGCTGATAAGCCAAAGACTGCGCCTGCGGCGGGTTAAAATTCGACAGCGGCTGGACGCGGTTGATTTCCTGCGTCCGGCGCTGCTGCTGTTGCTGCCGCGCGTCCTGCACCTGAAATTCATCGGTTTTCCAACTGTAAGGCTTCGGCGGATTATATTCGTAAGATTTATTTTGCTGTGGCTGTTGCTGCTGTTGAGGCGGCGGCTGTGTCGGCTGAGCGGCAACCATCCGCGTGCCGCAGAAACGACAGAAATTGCTCCCGTAATTATTGACTTGCCCGCAATTTTGACATTGAACCATAGTGACTTTTCCAATCCGCAATTTATGCTTTGCTGAAATATTTTACGATACTTTACGGCAAAAGTTCTTTAATTGAAAGCGCACAACAGCAAAAAGGCAGAAGCCCGCGCGTGAGCAAGGGCGGAGAAAACGCAAAATGCAAAGTGCAAAATGCAAAATGGAAGAACTGATTTAATTTTGCACTTTGCATTTTAAATTTTGCATTCGATTGCGCCCTTGCTGACGCGCGGGCTTCTGCCTTTGATTGAAAAATCTCTTAAAGTTTTATAAATAAAGCGATGAAAATAAAAACTTTTTCCGGCTTAATCCTGATTTTTCTTTTTTGCGGAATCGCTTCCGCCGATTCGAAATTCGATTATTTAAAAGTCAGGGGAAACACGGTCAGGACGACGCATCAGGCGCGTTATAAAATAAAAATCGACAAATCGTTTAAGCCGCTGGGCGAGCTTCATCATCAGCCGACTTACGGCGAAAAGCAGTTTAACGTTTCGATGGCGGCGTTTTCCGACGGCGCGGATATTATAATGATTCACGCCGAAACGCATACGGACAAATCGGGCGGGCTGGATTACTCGAATTTGAAGGCGGATTCGCTCAACGATTTAAAATTCACCTCGCGCGAGCAATGCGCGCCGGTTGAAGCCGGAGCGGAACTGGCAACAAATCCGCAGATAAAATTTTTGCGCGAAAAGGGCTACGCGGTAAAACTGCCTTTTCTTTTGAAACAGTATTTTACGACGGCGACGGACGGCACGGCGGAAGTCGTCATTTCATACGGCACGGCGGTTTCATCTTGTGATGAAAGCTCGGCGTCGTTCGGCGAATTTAAAGCGCGAATCGAAAGGAAACTGCGGGAAAGCGTCGAAGTCAAAAAAATCAGATAAGCTCAAGGATAGAATGTCGAAAATACTGGAAACCGAACGTTTTATTTTGCGCGATTGGTCATTGGAAGACGCGGCGGAGATGTTTGAAATCTGCCGCGACGCCGAAGTGATGCGTTATATCGGCACGGGTAAGCCTTACAAAACGGTTGACGAAGCCGAAAAATTTCTGCAATGGGCGGTCGCGTATCAAAAGGAAAACGGTTTTTGTCGCTGGGCGGTCGTCGAAAAAGCGAGCGGGAAAATCGTCGGAAGCTGCGGTTTTGCTTATCCGCACGGGACGCCGGAAGTTGAGCTCGGCTATTTGTTCGGGCGCGACGTTTGGGGAAAAGGTTTCGCGACCGAAGCGGCGCGCGCCGCGCTGGATTACGGTTTCGAGAAATTGGGGTTTCGTGAAATAATCGCTATTACCGATTTGGAAAATACTGCCTCGCAGAGAGTTTTGGAGAAAATCGGCTTCGCTCAGAGAGGCGTCGAGAAAATCGACGGCGAAGATAATTTAGTCTATTTAGCAAGAAGGGTTTAGGAACAATCTGAATGAATAAAATAATTTGCTTTCTTTTCTTATCGCTTTTGCTTGTTTTACAGGCAAACGCCGCACAGGAAAAGGCGCAGGTTTTGGAAAACTGCCGCCGGTTGTTTGGTGATTCTGTCGATGAAAAGTTGAATTTATTTGAAGTAAATCAGCAATTCGTGCTCCGCGCCGAATTTAGTGAAAAGGGAAAGCTGGTAAAAATTTTAGTTGAGCCAAAATATTTTTACGAGGAAGAGCATCCCGAATGGACAGAGCCGAAAGAAAGACCGCATCTTGCAAATTCGGTTTATGCGGATGTGATTGCTAAGATAAATTCTATAAAACCTTTCGGGAATTTTTTGAGAAAGAAGTGGGATGGAGTAATCACCAATTCAACCGATTATCGAAGAGAGTATTACAAAAATGCCGTTTTGGAATACGGTGAAAGTTTTTACTTTGATATAACGACCGATAAACAGCGGGTTAGATTCGTCAGAATTGAATATAAATAAAGGGAAGTTTAATGAAATTGAAAAATTTTTACGCTCTATTGAATTTAGTTTTTCTGTTCTTTGTCAGTGTTACATTTTCAAAGGCGAGCGAGCCGGCGATTTGGACGGTTGACACGCGCGCGGAGATTCTGCGCGGCGATGCGCGCGGCGTTTCCGTGACGGACACGGGCGCGGTGACGCTCGCGCCGAAGCTTAACCGCGTTTTCGATACGACGCAGTCTTATGTGTGGTCGAGCGCCGTCGACGGTTCCGGCAACGTGTATCTCGGAACGGGCAACGACGGCAGGATTTTTAAAGTTGACGCGAGCGGAAAAGGCGCGCTTTTTACCGATTTGGCGGAACTGGACGTTTCGGCGCTGGCAATCGGCAAAAGCGGCGAGATTTACGCCGGAACCTCGCCGGACGGGAAAGTTTATCGTATCGACGCGAGCGGGAAAGCGGAAGTTTTTTTTGATTCGAACGATAAATACGTCTGGTCGCTGGCAGTCTTGAATGACGGCAGCCTCGCGGTCGGAACGGGCGAAAACGGCAAGATTTATCGCGTGAAAGCGGCGAACGCCGCGCCGGATGCTTCGCTGCTTTTTGATACGAGCGAGACTCATATTATTTCGCTCGCGGTCGACCGGCAGGGAAATCTTTACGCCGGAACGGACGCGAACGGGTTGGTCATACGCTTTTCGCCGGACGGAAAGCCTTTCGCTTTGCTCGATTCGCCTTTGCGCGAGATTCACAGTCTCGCGGTCGGCGCGGACGGCTCCGTTTACGCGCTGGCTCTGAGCGATTCGGCTTCGGCTTCGAAACAAACGCCGGCGACCGTGACCGGGCAGACTTCGGACGGCGTGACCGTGACGGCGACCGTCGTTTCGACCGAAGCGGCGCAGACGGAACAGGCGGCGAAAAGCCGTTATGATTTAACGGGCGCGAAATCAGTCGTTTACCGCATTTTGCCCGACGGCGGAAACGATATTATCTGGAGCTCGGCGAATGTCACGGGTTTTTCGATTTACGCGCATCAGATCGGAAACGGCGTGCTTTTGGGAACTTCCGACAAAGGCAGAATTTACAATATCACGAACGACGGACGCGAAACGCTCGTTCTGCAATCGGGCGAAGGTCAGATTTCGACCATCAAATCGGACGGAAATCGTCTTTTCGCCACGTCGAGCAATCAAGGCAGACTTTACAGCTTCGGCGGCGAAACTCTGACCGAAGGCACTTACGAATCAGCCGTGCGCGATGCGAAAGCGGTCGCGCTGTGGGGCAGAATCTGGTGGCGCTCGAGCGGCAACGTCCAATTGCAGACGCGCACCGGAAACACCGAAAAACCGGACGAAACGTGGAGCGATTGGAGCGCGGCGGTATCGGACGCGAAAGGCTCGGCGATTGCCAGCCCGCGCGCGCGGTTTCTGCAGTGGCGGGCGGTTTTGAAAAATTCGGGAAGCCTCGACGAAGTCAGCGTTTCGTATCTGCCCAGAAATATCGCGCCGGAGATTCTTTCGATTCAGGTGCAGCCGACGAATGTCGGGCTCGCGCCGAATCCGGCGATTCCGGTCGACCCGAATATCGAAAGCTCCGGTCTGAATCCGAGCGTTTTCGGCATCGTCGCGCAGCAGGTTCCGCCGCGACGGATTTACCAGCGCGGCGCGCGCGCCTTGCAGTGGACGGCGGAAGACCGCAACGGCGACCGGCTCGAATACGCCGTTTATTACAGGGAAGCGAGCGAGGCGAATTTTAAATTATTAAAAGACGGCTTGCGCGACAATTTCTACACGATTGACGGTTTGTCGCTGGCGGACGGGCGTTATATTTTCAGAATCACCGTGACGGACGCGCCTTCTAATCCGGCAGGGCAGAGCCTTTCGGGCGAAAAATCCAGCGAGACGATTGATATCGACAATTCCGCGCCGGCGGTTATCGCGGTCGGGACGCCGCAGATTGCGGGCGATAAAGCGCGAGTTACGTTTGAAGCTGTCGATGCGGCGAACTTTATCAATCGCGCCGAATACAGCATCGACGGCGGCGAATGGCAGACGATTTACGCCGAAGACGGAATCTCCGACGCGTCGCGCGAGCGTTATACCGTCGAAATTCCAATCAAAACGACGGGCGAAATTTCCGTCACTCTGCGCGTTTTCGACGCCAACGGAAACGCGGGCAACGCGCGAGCGGTTGTGAAAAAGTGAAAAGTGATAGGTGATAAGTGATAGGGAAAGAAATTTCTTCCTTATCACCTATCACTTATTACTCATCACCTTTATCGTTTACAAAACTACGATTTCGTATGAAAATTGCGGAAAACGTAAAGCCCCGGAATTGAATCATAACGGTGAAAGTCGCTGAAACGGCTTGATTTTACGCGATGCGGGCGTAAAAACTTTTTTTTGGCATCAGGTTTGCTTGAGAAAGGACGGACGCAATCTCCCTTGCGCGTGATACTCAGGGAAAAAGGATGAAATTAGCCGTGATGAAAACTTTAAAACAATTCTTAATAACGGGCATGTTCATCATTCTGGCGTCGGCAATCGCTTTTGCGCAAAAGAATGATGACCAGAAAAAGCCGAAGCCGAAGGATAATCCGCCGGTCGTCGTCGTTCCGAAGGACGGAAAAAAGCCGCCGAAAGACAACGATAGACCGCCAAAAAAGCCGTAGGGAGAATTGACGGAAACGCGACAGACAATATGATTCTTTAATTAGTTCATTTGGGAGACTTAAAAAACGAGAGGCAACTGATAAATTTCAGTTGCCTCTCAGCTTTTTAGACGACCGTTTTAATTTTATTTTGAAATAAAAGCAAAAATTCCGCCGCCGCCAGTCCTATTAATTTGCGAAGAATTTCAAATTGATGAGGGAAAGAAAAAAGATGAAGCGTTTTTGGGGCGTAATTTTATGCGCGGTCGTCCTGGCTGCCTGCGCGAACGTGTGCGCGGCGCAAACTAGAAAGTGGAAGGTCGGCGACCGCGCTTTGGTGCATTGGAGTCAGGACGAATTCTGGTATCCGGCGACGATTACCGGAGTTTCGCGCTCGCGCTACTATATTGTTTTCGATGACGGCGACGAGGAATGGACGACGCGTTCGCGTATCGCGCCTTTGAAATTAACGGTCGGTCGGCGCGTCTTCGTTAACCGCAAACACGAAGGTAATTATTATCCGGGACGGATAATTGCCAGCAGAAGAGGAAATATAATCACGATTTTATATGACGACCGGATTCGCGAAACGACGACCGTTTCCGGCGTCAGAGTCAAATTGCGGTAATTTGTCGTTTGAAACGATGAAAACCCTCGACCGAATATTTAATTATCTTTTATACGCGACCTGTTTAATACTCGGCGCGCTCATTATCGTTTACTGCCTGAATCGCGCGGTTCTTGCCTCTCAAAGTCCCGCTTGGGCGGCTGCGCCCGGACAAATCGTCGCTTCCTATACAACTGTCAGCGGTAAGAATAACGGCATTATCAACCCGCACGTTATTTACCGTTATACGGTAGACGGCGTAGCTTATACCGGAACCGAGATTAGTTACGGCTACAACGGCTTTTTTTCCGGAGAAAGCCGCGAAATGGCTGAAGCCAAAGCCGCTCAATACCCGAACGGCGCCATCGTCAAGGTTTTTTACAAGCCTTCCTCGCCTGCTGTTTCATGTCTTGAAACCGGAGGCAGCCTGTGGAGCTACGGCTTTCCGGCGGCGGGCGGAATTTTCCTGTTTGCGCTGGGCATTTGGGGCATCCGGCGGCTTCTCAAACCGAAGGCGGTTTTGTCTGTAAAGCCGGAGAATCAAATCCGCTGTTTATAAATTCTTAATTTTACTATTAATAAGGAATATTAAATTGATATAATAGTCAGGTTTGAAAAAAATCAGGTTCGCGGCTTGAAAATTGATGACCAAAGAAAACGAGCATGGGAAAACACTAAACAAGGCGGAAGTAAAACAAAGGGTAAAAACGCTGCTGGGTGATGACATCGCCGAATACTGGCTAAATGCGCTTATCGAATCGGCTGACGATGCCATTGTCAGCAAAACGCTCGAAGGCATAATTACCAGTTGGAATAAAGGGGCTGAGCGAATTTTCGGCTATACGGCGGATGAAATAATCGGAAAACCCGTTTTAGTCCTGATTCCGCCCGACCATCATAACGAAGAACCGGCGATTCTCGCCAAGATAAAATCCGGCGAGCGTATCGAGCATTACGAAACCATTCGCGTCACCAAGGACGGAAGACTCATTAATATTTCGCTGACCGTTTCGCCGATTAAAACGCCCGATGGAAAGATTATCGGCGCTTCGAAAATCGCGCGCGATATTACCGCCTTGAAACAAGCCGAAGCGCGGATGAAGGAAGCTTTAGAACAGGCTCAGGCAGCAAAAGCCGAAGCCGAAGCGGCAAATCGCGCCAAAGATGAATTTCTCGCCACGCTGTCGCACGAATTACGGACGCCGCTCAACGCCATTCTCGGCTGGTCGAAGATGATGACCGACAGCCGTCTGGAGGAAGGCGACCAACTGCGCGCGCTTCAAACCATTCAGCGCAATGCGCGCGTTCAGGCGCAGCTTATCGACGATATTCTGGACGTGTCCCGCATTATTTCCGGCAAACTCAAGCTCAAAGTGCGTCCCATCGAGCTTTCCACCATCGTCGAGTCGGCAGTCGAATCGGTCTTGCCGGCGGCACAGGCAAAAGAAATTCGTCTTCAAAGAGTGCTCGATTCCGGCAGCAGTATGATTTCCGGCGATTCGAATCGCCTGCAGCAGGTCATCTGGAATTTACTTTCGAACGCGGTCAAATTTACGCCGAAAGGCGGTCGCGTCCAAATTCGTCTGGAACGTGTAAACTCTCACGTCGAGATTATCGTTTCGGATACGGGAATCGGAATCGCGCCGAAAGTGCTGCCCTTTATCTTTGACCGCTTCCGGCAAGCCGATTCGGCGACGACCCGCCAGCACGGCGGTTTGGGACTGGGCTTGGCGATTGTCCGCCACCTGGTGGAGATGCACGGCGGCAGCGTCGAAGCGGAAAGCGGCGGCGAAGGACAAGGCGCGACCTTTACCGTCAGGCTGCCTCTGGTTGCCTTGCGTTCCATCGACGTGGTGCCCGAAGCCGACGAGCGCGTGCATCCGACCGAAGGAAAAGACATTCCGTTTGAATGCACGCCGGAATTGGAAGGACTGCATATTCTGGTCGTCGATGACGAGGAGGACGGGCGCGCGCTGGTCACGACGGTTCTCGAAAAATGCGGGGCGAAAGTCACAGCCGTCGATTCCGCACCGGCAGCGCTGCGGGTATTATCAGAAACGCGCACCGATATATTAATCAGCGATATCGGAATGCCCGGAGAAGACGGATATTCATTGATTAGAAAGGTCAGAGCCTTACCTGCTGAGCAGGGCGGGCAAATTCCGGCCGCCGCGCTGACTGCTTACGCCAGAGTGGAAGACCGGATGCGTGTGCTGCGGTCAGGATTCCAGATTCATCTTCCGAAGCCGGTTGAGCCGGCTGAACTGGTGGCGGTGGTGGCAAGCCTGAGCGGAAGACACACTGAGTAGGATGAGGAAATTAAAGCATCCGGCGAATTTACGGATGCTGAATATGAACTGCTTAATTCCGAAAAAATGCTTTATGAATGGTTAAACGCTGACGAATCTCATAGAGAGAAAGTACAAGCAAATATTTTTGGAGAATTTGCGCCGAATAATTCCGTCTATGGACATTTCAATTGATAATTTTAGAAATTAATTAATGATTTCGCCTTTGACATTCGCCAGCTTTTCACGCCATTTTTGGATTTCCTCGGGCGTTTGTCTCACCCAATCCGTTACTTCGCCAACGATTTTCAATGGTGCCCGGGTGCGATATGAACGTGTCGGATTGCCCGGAAATTTTTTGTCCGTCACGTTCGGGTCATTTTCAAAGCTCCCGGTCGGTTCCACGATATAAACACGTTCGCGCCCGTCGCCTTTAGCTAATGCCGCGGCGAGTCCCGCCCCGTTAACCAGCGCTGTAAAATAAATGTGATTCATGATGACTTCGGTTTGATAATTTGACCTGAACCCGGGCGTCAGCAAATCGCCGACCTGCAAATCCGCTTTTGTCCCGTGATAAAAGGGACCTTTGTCAGATGGTTTATCCTTGAACGAAATTGCTAATTCACGATTCTTTTTTGCGTTGCCGGAGTCGTTTAAGTCCTCGTAGCATTTGGCAATGTTTAAATATAGAGAAGGAAAAGCGCTCTTCACAGTGTCATTATTTATTTTTAAGGCAAACTGCAAAGCCGTCTCGAGCCATTTTAATTTATCGGAAACATTTTTTTGATGTCGAGCCACATAATGAGCAGCAGTAAATTTTTCAAAGTCGCTGCCCGCTTCCCGCCAGGCTTGAAGAAATAGTCTGCTTGCTTCTTCAGGCTTGTCTTCTTCTTCCATGCCCATACCTTGAAGACAAAGCCTAATAATACTGTTGTTCGGGTTAAACTCCATTTTCTAATTATTTTGCCTGTTAATTATTGTAATAAAGCTGGTCGCTTCCTTATCTTACCGAAATGAAACAAAACCGGCTTTTACCAATCGTACTTATTTTGTTTCTTATTCCTTCGTCCGGCTCAAAAGAAGAATCGAATTGGTTCGTAATTAATGAGCTTAACGCAGGTATGGAGCGATATTTCCGGCGATTATCCTGAATTCCTCTTCCGTCAGCGGGACGCGGCGGAAGGTTCGCCAGGCATCTTTCGGCGGCGCATTTCGTCTGCCGGGAGCGTAGTCCGACCCAAACAGAACGCGCTGCGGTCCGATTTGCCGGATGCGGTTGGCGAAGGTCTGGAGGACTTCGTCGCTCTGAGCTTCGGCGACGGTTGCAATATCGAAGTAGAGGTTTTTGGTGCGCTTGTCGCCCGCTACGATGGCGTTGGCATACACTTCCAGAGCCGGATCGGTGTAACCGGGTCCGCCGCCCGCGAAATGAGCAATCTGAATCGGAATGTCGGGTGCTGCCGGAATGATTCGGTTTAGGAAAGCCTCGGCGTGTTCGCGCCCGTATTTACCCAGCGTCCACAAATGAGCGACGATCGGCGTCCGCTTCTCGTTAGCGGCGCGGAACACCTGAACGACTTTCTCCACGTGCTGCGGGTTCAGCAAGTCGACGCCGGAATTGCCGAAGTGCAGTTTCAGACCTTTCATATTCGGCATTTTGGCGCAGCGATTAAGCTCGTCGAGCGCGTAATCTTTAAGCGGGTTGAAGCTGCAAAAGCCCACCAGGCGGTCGGGAAACCGGGCGACCTGTTGCGAAACCCAGTCGTTCTCCGCCCGCACCTTTGCATACTCATCTGCCGGAGCTTTACGGAGCGGGCTGCCGAACCAATAAGCCGTCGAAAGAACGGCGGCTCGTTTGATGCCGGCAGCGTCCATTTCCGCTATTAGTTGTTCCGGCGCCGCCGATGTGGGAAGCGGCGGACCATCCAAAGTAAAAACCTCCGAAGAAATCCGCCACTTGCCGTCAGCCCCTTTTCTCAGGTTATAAAAAAAGTTAGAGACGTATCGCAGGGACGCGCCTTCGCCGACTGTTTCGTATCCGGCAATATAACCTGCCGAACCGTTTATTTCGTAGGCGGTCGGTTGTAAACGGTTAATGACGGTGCTGTTAATCACGTAACGAATCGCCTCCGCGCCGCGCAGCCAATTCGGAACGCTCGGCTCTAAGACCAGCGTATCTTCCGTGTATAAATTGGTCAGCGCATTAACGTTTTTTTCCCGCCCGCCGAACTGTTCCTTCTCACGGAGCAATCGGGTGAAATCGTCGGGCAATTTAACTGCCGGCATGACCGGATCGGTCACCTGAGCCGAAGCGTTCACCGACCAGATATGCATATGATGGTCAGCGACGGGTGTTGTTGGTTGTTGTCTGTCGCCGTTTGAGCGCTGCTCTGCCGTTTTCCCGGTCTGACTGCTGTTGTCAGGGGTTTGAGCGTGAGCGGCAGTCAACACGGTTATCATCACCGCAATAACAAGAATTCGTTTTATAAGTCGATTCTCTCCAAAAAGCGCAGGTGTTTTTCGAATTCTCTGTTGATTATTTTTCATTATTTCTCCAAATATTTTTTTACTGACCTCAGCATTATTAAAAATCTGATGCTAAAGAATAATGTCTTTAATCGTTTAATTCGGTTATCGGTTTGCCCGACGGCTGGCGAAAGAGATGGTTATAAAATCCGGGCATTTCTGCCGCCCTGTCATACAGAATCCGATTCATTTTTCCAGCTCATTTGAGCCTCTGGCTAAATTTGAAATCGCCTTATGTAACGAACAAAACGCGGAAAAAGCAGACAACACGATTGCCTCCCGCGTCAGACTGGTATTTTTTATTTATTTTCTCTTTCAGCAGACTTAAGTTCAATATCAGACTTCTAATATAGAAAACACCGGCGAATAATGTTTTGTGACAAAATTTCTATTTCAGAGAGCCGAACAAAAGTAAATACAAATAAAGTTTTGTTCGTAAATTCAGAAAATCTTTAATTTGCGGGAAAGTTTCATCACTATTATGAGATTCAAAATATTCTCCGAATTTTTCCGGCTAGTTCCGAAGACCAAAGTTTTTGGTGAGAATTCAGGCGTGAAAAAGAAAAGAGGCATTACGCAAATGCCTCTTAACTATCATAAATATTGGTGCCGACTACAAGACTTGAACTTGTGACCTATCGCGTGTGAAGCGAGTGCTCTAATATCTCTCAAGATTTCAAAACCTTTCAAAATTTATTAAAAGCCAATAAATATCGGATAAAAATGACATTTTTATCTTGACTATTCTTTCAATTAGATTCAATATATTTCACGGGATTAAGGCAAATTTGGTGGGAATTTAGGTGGGAAAACTAATTGAAATAATCTAATGAAATAAATGGTTTACGAAAGATTTCAAAACTAAAAAGGATAAGTCTGATGTGATTTATGGAGATTAAAAGCAAAATTTTCAAACGCAATGCTGGTAAAAGCAAAGGAAAATGGATTGTTCGCATTGAGTATTTTGATGAACTTTTGGGCAAAAAACGCGGCTTGGAACGGCAAGGTGATAAAAAAAGCGATGTTATAGATGAACGCGATAGAATGATAAAAGACATTGAAAAATCGCATGGGCAAATTTTGACCGGCGAACGTATGACTTTTGATAATCTTGCTGACATCTGCGAAAAAAACTTTTACAAGCCTGCCGTAATCGTTGAAGGTCGTAAAATATCCGGCGTCCGTGCTCATAAAACCGCCAAAATTCAAGTGAATATTTTGAGAAAATTTTTCGGAAAACGTCTTATCCGACAAATTACAACTGAAAGTTTGACTGACTATAAACTTTGGCGGTTGGAAATCGGCTCACAACACCCGACCTTAAAGGAAAGAGTAAACAAAAGCCCGGTTAAGCTCGCAACCATAAACCGTGAACTTTCGGCAATGCGGCGAATGATGCGTTTTGCATACGGCAAAGGTTGGATTCTGAAAGATATTTTCTTTAATGCGAAGATAATCGAAATGTCAGCCGAAATTGAACGAACACGCCTTTTAACCTCAGTTGAAGAAACTCGATTGCTTGCCGCGTGTCAAGGCGAGCGCTCTATTACTTACAAGCGAAAGAAAAGAGGCAAACCAAACGAAATAGAAGAAATTACGGCAATTCACGATGTAGATAATCCGCATTTGAAAGGAATGATTATTCTTGCTTTGGATAGCGGAATGCGGCGCGGTGAAATCTTCAAGCTGCGTTGGCAAGATTTTGATTTCGACAATAACTTAATTCGGATTTTAGGAACGCATACCAAAACAGAACGCGAAAGAATCGCTCCACTTTCACAGAGAGCGAAGGACGAACTCAATAAACTTAAAGAAATCACTCAAGGCGAAAATCCTTTTCCTTTTACTGACATCAAACGCTCGTTTGCAACCGCTAAAAGATTAGCCGGAATTGATGATTTACACTTTCACGACTTGCGCCGAACAGCAATTACCCGCTGGATTCAGCAAGGCACCTCATTAGCCTTTGCTGGAAAGTTTGCAGGACATAGTCAACTGCAAACGACAATGAAACATTACACGGCGACCGATGCCGATATGATTCAGGAAATTAGCGAAAGAATGAATAAATTTCACGCTCAAGATGAAAATACTTTAGTCAATGAGATGTTGAATTAGCAAACAATTTGTTTGCAGATTATGGAAAAAAAGAAAGGGCAATCAAAAAAGGAAAAGCAAGACCTTGAAAATGAACAATTACGCAAGGAATTTATCAAAGAATACGCTGACCTTCAAAAGCAGCTTGGAGATACTTTTAATATACGCGGCAAAGTTCAGTTAGAGCGTAGTTCAATAAAAATGTTCGGCACTGAAGAGGAATTCGTAGAGAGCAGGCTGCAAGAATCAGAAGATAAAAAACTTAAAACTCCGACAGGAAAATATCAAGAAGGAATTAGCTTTACTTACCAGCAAAGATTTGTTGAATCAATAAGAGAGCTATGCCCTCAAGTTTTAGAAGACCTTCGCGTTTTAACTCCGTATTTTGAGACTCTATTTGAAAAGAACAAAGAAAATTATCTTCGTGTTTTCGATAAACTCAGAACAGACTTATTTACTTATAACCAATTTTTAATAGAACCTTTGCCTCATAAACCTTACAACTTAGAATATCGGTGGGGCGAGCTAGAGAGTCTGCTTTCTCTAATTTCAACAAACTATTTAATATCCGTAAGTCCTGATTATGAACAAAAGACTTCCGAAAAATTAAAGGAATTTATTAGCCAAAACGCCGAGTTTTATTTAAAACCAGCAGAAAAGGTGATTGTAGATGCCTTTGAAAAAACCGGGAAAAATAAGGAAAGTATTTTTGTAAACTTTTGGTTATTGCAAAATGGCGTTTTCAATTGGGTAAAACAATACAATTTACAGAAAGATTGGCTGATAGATTATGCCTATTATTTCCTTTTTCAATTTAGTAACGATAATTCTCTTGCCATCAAAAACCTTGAAATCTCAACTCGAACCTTTTCACATCTAGAAGCACCGCCATTTGAGTTTAAATTTCCCGGATGGTGGGCAGGCGGCGAAGCAAAAGAGCTTTATGAAAAACGATTAAGAGATTCAATCGAACAAGAGTTAAAAAAATATTTTGATTTTGCCTTTCGCTACTTACAACTAGGTAAAAGAAAAAAGGCTACAAGACCTATAGATTTTCAAAGAGTTAAATGGCTAGTCAGATGGACAGTTCAAAATTGGAGTAAAGAACAAATTCTCGAAGAAATAGATAATGAGTTTCAGCAGCAAGGAATAGAAAAATACTACGATATAAATACCCTTGATAAGGCTTTCAAAGAATTCAAGAAATACGACCTACCTGTCAGAAAATAGTTTTCGGAAAAATCTTTAGCCAAAATAACAAAAGATTTTTCCGCGACATCTGAAATTCTCTTAAATAAGATGAAAGTGATTTAAGGCAAAAGAAGCCGTTTTCGTTCTAAGTTTATGAACTCAGACGAAAATAAGGATTAAAAGCCTTAAATTCAGCACGCCTTTTAGTGTGGCTGCTCAACTTGTATTAGAAAGGGAACAAATTATGAATGAAAAACAAATTTACACTGACAAAGAAGCAAGCGATTTCTTGAGAATTTCACAAGTTACGCTTTGGCGCGAACGTAAAAAGGGAAAAATAGCTTTTCGCCGAGTAGCAAGCAAAATCGTTTATTTAAAAGAAGACCTCGAAAATTATCTTAATCAAAATAAACGTGATGCCTTTGGCGTGAAAGGTTATACGAAATGAGAGCAAATGAAATTTTGCTTAATCTTTCAAATGTGCAACAAGTTGCAAATGGTTGGATTACGTCATGTCCTTCGCATAAAGATGAAAAGCCATCACTAAGCCTTACCGAAAAAGACAACAAAATTTTGTTGAAATGTTTTGCCGGTTGCGAGCCTGAAAAAATTTGTTCTGTTTTAGGTATTAAAATGAAAGATTTGTTTTTTGATGAAAAAAATCTACAACCGAATCTAATCCAAAAAATTGTTGCAACCTATGATTACACTGATGAAAGCGGGACGCTGATTTATCAAAATGTTCGTTATGAACCAAAGAGGTTTGCGCAAAGGAAACCAGACGGAAAAGGCGATTGGATATACAAATTGGAAGATGTTCGGCGCGTTCCATATCATCTGCCGGAATTACTCAATGCTGTAAAAGAGAATAATAACTGTCAGATTATTCTAACCGAGGGTGAAAAAGATTGTGATAATTTGCGACTGTTAGGCTTTACAGCTTCCAGCTTTAAAAACTGGAAAAGAGAATTTTCTAAGTTTATTAAAACGGCAAACGTTGTTCTTTTAATTGACCATGATAAAAGCGGGACAATACAAGCTGAAAATGCTGTCAAAAGTCTTTTTGGTATTGTGCAGTCAGTGAAAATTATAGACCTTTACGAAACTGAGCCTTTGCCCGAAAAACACGGTAAAGATGTGTCTGACTGGTTAAATGAGGGATATACAAAAGAACAATTGGAAACAATTATTAAAAACGCTCCCTTATGGAAACCGAAGCAAGAATATGAAAACCTCGGCTTCACTTTCGGCGAACTTCTAAACCTTGATTTGCCGCCGCGCGAAGAAATCATTTTCGGACTCGGACGCGGTGAAGTCGGATTGATAAATGCCGTTAATAATGTCGGTAAGACTACGCTTCTCAGGAATCTGACGGTTTCGCTTTGCACTGGAAAACCATTTGCACCGTTTGGAAATTTTAATCTGCCCAAACGAGTTGCCTTTCTTGATTTTGAAGACAATCTTTCATTCTTAAGAAGTGATTTAAGTATAATGCTGAGACAATTTACAGAATCAGATAGAGCGCGGCTGAATGATAATGCATTATTAATCTGTGATGTAAGTATAGACGATGAAGAATTATCATTATCGAATTCATTTCACTTATATTCGATTACACAAAGGCTGAAAAGTTTTGCGCCGGATTTGATTATTGTGGACACAATATCAAGCGCTTTTCAGATTCGAGATGAGAATAATAATGCCGAAGTTAGACGTTTTATAACCCGTCCTTTGAAGACGCTGGCGAAAGATTGTAATGCAGGCGTGATTGCTTCACATCACATAGGTAAGGGAAAAGCCGAAGAAGGTCAAACAAAAGAAGCAAGCCACAAAGGGCGTGGAGCTTCAAGTTTTGCCGATATGTCCAGACTCGTTTTGAATTTGGAAAAGGAAAGTGTAGAAAACCGGGTAATACTTTCCTGCGCCAAAATTAAAGGTCAAAAATTTGACAGCGCAATTTTAGAACTTGATACGAATAGCCGTTGGTTTATAGCTAAAGGAGCAAAACAAGAGCCTTCAAATTACGGACTTGTGATTGAAATGTTCGCCGACGGAAATGAATACTCAACAAAACAATGTGTTGAGGACTTTAACGGCATCATTCCTGAAAGAACACTAAAGCGATTACTGAATGAGGCTGTGACCAACGGTGACTTAAAAAAGGTTTCACACGGATTTATGCCAAAATGCCAAAATGCCAGATTAATGATAATGACACTTTGGCATTTTCAGAAACAAGTAATCAAAAAATTCCTAGTTGTGATAAATGCGGCTGCAAACTCGAAACGTGGCAAAGTGAAGTATTTTGTCCGATGGGCTGCGGAAAATAATTTGTAGCAAAGAAAATGTGAAACATAAATATTGGGTTGAAAACGGCATTTTTGTCATGTTTCAAGATAAGGAGAAATAAATCCGATATTTATATTGATACAAACTCAATCGCTAATTATCGGATATATTCTCAAAAAAAGATACTACCTCATTGAACAGAGACGAGACAGAAAAGATGAAAACAAAAAACACAAAAATGTTACCTAAGACAGTGCGCGAAATTTATAACGGCGGAATCTATAAACAATACGTTCGGTGCGGCAAAAAGAACTGCAAATGCGCCAGAGGCGAAAAGCATATTGCTTACTATTTCTTCACGCGCCGCAACGGAAAACTGACGAAGACGTATGTTCGTAAGGCTCAGCTCGAAGCATTCACTCAGTTAGTCACCGAATCAAAAAACAGGAAAAAAGAATATTGCGTAGACCGTATGACGGACGCTCAATTAATCAGAAATATGAACCGACTCGCGCGGGAAAGAGACTTATTCATTAAAGCCACCAAAGGAATTTATGAAGGAGAATTTGAAATATGAAAAAACAGAAAGCTGAAACAAAACTGAAAGACAAAGAAAACACTCTAGCGGAAGAGTTAAAAGAAAACACTCTAGCGGAAGAGTTAAATGAAGTTTCGATTCAAAATGAAGAACAGGGATTGCCGGATTCATTTTACGATAATTTACCAGACCCTTATGAATTGATTGAACAAGTCGCTTCTAAACTTGAGAAACGACGCGCAAACGACGCGCAATACCGGGAACAAGTCAAGGAAGAGCAGGCAAAACTGTTTGATGAATGGGAAGCAGGAGAAGTCGTGCCGAAGGACTATAACTTAAAAGTTCCGGCTGACTCTTTAGAATCCCGCGTCGGTTACAGTTCTCTCATTCGTCAATTGCAAAATTCATATACTCGGATGATAGCTCATTTTCGCTCAGAAGAAGGCGGTGCGCTCGCGCCGGAAGAAGCGCGGCAACAAGCCTTTCACAGAGCTTTAGATACGGGAGAAGCTAAAGAAATATTCCAGAAAATAATGAGCTATTCTTATCACGACATCTTCCTTTCGGATTTGTATGAGCTTAACCTATTTGCTCCACGAGTAGCCGAACGCCTTTGGGAGAAAATTAAGCAGGAAGGGCGTAAAGAGTTTGAGTCCGGTCATCTGGCGGCGAATAATATGTTTCCTGTCGATTACATGAAACAGGCTTGGAATATCGCCCGCTATCTCGGAGTCAGAGAGTCATTTGCTGAAGAATGGCAGCCGAAAGGCGGAATTGAAATAGCTATGATTGACACGCTCGCGCAAGCTTATTTCCAATGGCAATATTGGCTTGAACAGACAATTAAACGTTCACAAACGCGGGAAAGAGAAGAACATCCCGATTATCAAGAATGGAAGAGAGCCAGAGGTCAATCAAGCGAAAAGAGTTGGACGGATGGCTTTTGGCTCAGACCATATGTCTCGGAACAAGCGGCAATTGACCAGGCGATGCAGGCAGCAGACCGTTGGAATCGGATATTTATGCGGACGCTCAGACAATTAAGAGATTTGAGAAGATATTCACCTGTGACAATCAATAATCCGAGTCAGGTAAACATTGCTACCGATGGTGGAAAACAAGTTAATTTGACAGAAAAATAAGATACTCTAACACTTTGGAATTAGAAATATATTAAAGGATTTAACAAGCTTTGCACAAATAATGGCTTTTTTAGCAACTTAATTGTGCAGTTTCTCTCTTTTTTGTGAAACCAACTTTTTTGTGCAAACCGATTACAGAATAAATAAAAAGCTATTGACATCATTTTGAAAATAAACTAAATTCACTTCAACCGACGACACATTAAATCCGTTAGCACTTGAGGGGAAATGCTAAAACTACGAAATTTGCAGATAATAATTTGCAGGTTTAGATGTGGATTTAATGAGTCGTTTTTTTGTTTGAAAAAATACATGAGTAAAAGTGAATTATTGCGCAACGATTTTACGGCAAAAATCCGCATATAAAGCGCTTATGTAGAATGGTTCTTCATAATACACGAAAATTGAGTATTAGGCGGAATGATTCCGCCTAATAAACGAAATTTGATGATTGAGCGGAATGACTCCGCTCAATCATCAGTTAGGCATTTGCCTGCTAAAGCTAGAGGAGAAGAGAAATGAAAACATATATTACATTGTTTTTTATTGCGATTCTGTTATTCGCCACGAGCGCATTTGCACAATCTAAAAAAACACGGCGTTCAATTTCACAGCCGAAAATTTCAAGCTCAACTGATTTTGATGAATTTATTGGAGTGTGGGAATACGCTCCCGAATATTCTACGTCGAAAGAAAAATGCTTTAAAGTAACGAAAGAACAGCCACAGAAGTTCAAATTTGTAGAAGGCTTTAAATATCAAGGCAAGATTACCTGGACGGAAACTATGCTGAGTCGAGGGAATGCGATTTATCTCAAACCTTTGAATGGGAAATTAGTAGGTCAATTTTCCTCCCCTAATTTTCGGGCTACGCACGGTTACGAATTTATCTATCGTATTACACTTTCTTTAGAAGGTGGTGACAAGCTACTTTATTCCATATCCGGCGATTTGTCTGAAAAGAATTATGCGAACAGACTTAATAATGCAGAAGACACACTCGAAGTTGTAACTTCGAGTAATAAAGCTACAACCAAATCAGACGCTTCA
>DASVWG010000141.1:0-37938 GCA_036389695.1 Pyrinomonadaceae bacterium | reverse complement strand
CGATACAGTTAAAACTACAGTAAGAAGCGTCTCAAAAACGCCGCTTTTTGAGACACTCCTTTTTGAGCACTCACAATTTGTTTATTTTTTTGGAAAAAACAAATCGTCCGGATAATTCAATTGATACAGAATTTTTTTCCTGTTACACGCTTGCATTACGCCTCTATTTATGACCATATTTAATAAGAACTTGAACGGCGGCAGCTTGTCTGCGGAGCAGTAAATCATTCACCTCAGGAGAAAGGAATGAAACTTGGAATACGGTTTATTATCGCAATTTTTATTGCGTCGGCAGCTTATCTTCCCGTCGCGCGCGGACAAGCCAATCTGACCTTCAGCGGCGGCAATAACGCTCCGCTCTCGATAAGCCTGCAGCAATCCGTCATCTACACCATAACGGACTCGGACTGCTCTGCCGGCGGTCCTATTTTTGTTTTTGATGAAGCGGGCAATCCTTTCTTCGGTAGTGGTCCGACCGTTATGGGAACGATGACCTATTCCATCAACAGCGGAACCGCGCAGCCCATACTTATTGCAAATTCAGGCGTCGCGGCGAGCGACGTAACGGCGAATGACATTTTCGTTTACGGCAATTTCTCCGGCGTCTCCAACGGCAGCACGGTCATTCTCAGCGCGGGCACGATTACCACCAACGCCAGCATTGCCGCCGCGCCGCCCGCAAATGGCAGTTTCGCTACTTTCCTGACCAGTGATACGGGTGTCAGGTGCAGCAGCAACGGCGTGCCGATTGCGCCGTCCGCCGCGTCCGTTTCCATTTCCGGCAGGGTTTTAACCGGCGACCAAAGCGGCTTAGCCAACGCTTCCGTGCATTTGACCGACCAGAACGGAAATGTACGAGTCAGCAGAACAAACCCGTTTGGCTATTATCATTTTGAAGACGTGCGGGCGGGTCAAACCGTGATATTGAAAGTCGTCTCGAAACGCTTTCAGTTTGCTCCGCAAGTTCTGAATCTGAGCGAAGAAGTAACCGAAGTGAACTTCATTGCGGAAAACTAAAGTATTTGTTTTCAATCAGAATCAACATAAAAAGCGTTGCCGGCTGAGCAGCGCTTTTTGCATAATAAACAAACTATTATCCGTTATTAAAAGATAGATTATTAAATAACAAAAGGCTGCTCGATATAAGCAGCCTTTTGTTTAATAACGCCTGTCTATTGGACAGGAGAATTAGGCACGGGTTTGTCTCCCGGGGAACCGAATCGCAAACCGGAAAACCCGTTCGTCGATTGCAGCAGATACCACGTGTCGTCGCGATAAACCGCCAAATCGGTTTTGCCGTCGCCGTCATAATCTGCCGGTGCGGGCAGGTCGGCGGCGATTCCGAACCGGACAGCGGCGAAACCCTGACTGCTTCTGAGCAGATACCAAACGCCGTCTCGATAAACCGCCGGGTCGGCTTTACCGTCGCCGTCGTAATCTCCGACGACCGGCTTGTCAGTAGAAATACCGAACTGAATTCCGGCAAAGCCCGATTGACTTCTGAGCAGATACCAAACTCCGTCAGACGGACGATAGACGGCATAATCAGCCTTGCCGTCACCATCGAAATCCGCGACGACCGGCTTATCACCGCTTGCCCCGAACTGCACGCCGTTAAACTGATTCGTCGCTAAATTCAACACATACCAGGTTCCGTTTGACGGTCTGAAAACGGCAAGCTCGGCTTTGCCGTCGCCGTCAAAATCAGCCGGTTGCGGAATGTCGCCGGTCGCGCCGAATTGATATGCGGCAAAGCCTGCCTGACTTCTCAGCAGATACCAGACGCCCGCGCGAAAGACCGCTTCGTCCGCTTTGCCGTCGCCGTCGTAATCGGCTGCGGCAAGCTTGTCGGTACTGATTCCGAATTGGTGAGCGGAAAAGCCTTCGCTCGAACGATTCAGATACCAGACGCCGTCAGACGGGCGAAAGACCGAGACATCCGCCCTGCCGTCTCCGTCGAAATCGAACCGGACGGTTCGCGATAAATATCTTGCCGCCGCATAATCGCGGTCGATGTTTACCTTAGCGCCGCCCGCCGCCACAATCTTTCCGTCGTTTTGCCGCGCGAGTCCGAATATTTCAGCGTCTCCGCCAAAATCCGTGATAACCTTTCCGACCGCGCCGAAACTCGCGTCGGGCGAGCCGTTCGGCTTAAACCGGGCGAGGGCGAATTTTTTGCGCGAAGGACTGCCGCCCTGCGTCGAGCCGCCCGCCAGAATATCGCCGTTGGTTTCAAGATAGATGGCATTCGCAATATCGTTGCCGCCAAAATCCAAAACGGCGATTCCGGTTCCGTTAATTCCGAAGCCGGTATCGATGGAAGCGTCCGGCTTATAGCGGGCGAGGGCAAAATCCGAATTTTGCGCACCGCCGAGCAGTATTTTTCCGTCCGGCTGAAGCTTAACATCGGTCGCCGGAAAAGTGAGCGGAACGGGCGTCGGGCTAAAGGACGCATCAATGATGCCGTTCGAAGCGAGCCTTAAAAGATGAGTACCGGCGAGAATTATTTTGCCGTCCGGCTGGATGCTTAAGGCTTTCGCCTGCTCAAAAAAAGTCGCCGAAGCCGTGCCGTGAAAATAAATAAAAATGCCGTTGCTGCCGAATCCGCTGTCCGGCGTCCCGTCCCGATTGAGCCGGACTGCCATCATGTCATAGTCGAAAGCGCCGTCGCCCACCACGCGGTAAATCGTTCCGCCGACCACGATTTTCCCATCCGGCTGAAGCTCCATATCATAGCCGAGCAGATTCGAAGGGCTGGTGATAATTACTTTTCCGCCCGTTCCAAAAGTGTTGTCCAATGAGCCGTCCGCGTTGAGCCGCGCCACAAAAAGAGAATAGTAGCTGAATGAGAAAAATTGCGAGCCTCTTCCGGCGACCACGATTTTACCGTCCGGCTGGATATCCACCGCGAAGCCTTCGGAAGAACTGGTTCCGTCGCTGATAGTAACTCTGCCGCCGTTTCCGAATTCAGTATCCAGATTTCCGTTAGGCAGAAGTCTGGCGACGGAGACGATCGAGGTGTTGGCGTTTTCGCTAACTCCTGCCGTCACTATCTTTCCGTCGGGCTGGACGGCGACATCGCGCGCCTGGTCGTTTTTCCCGATGACGAAGGTTTCATTCCGGTAAAGAAGGTTTGCGCCCGCCGGGTCGAGCCGGGCAAGGAAGATGCTGCTTCCGGAACCCGAGCCGATGGCGACCACGTTTTGACTCTGCAAAGCGATTGCCGAAGCATTGAAGCCGGGAGATAAAAGAGCGACGCCGCCGGTGCCGAAACCGGAATCCAGCGCGCCCGCCGAATCGAACCTCGCCACTATCGCCGCATTGGCGCGCTGACCGGAAACCAGAATCTTGCCGTCGCTTTGAAGCTTCATATCCGAAGCGCTGTCATAATCCGCCGACAGCTCGTGGAAAACTATTCCGGAGGGTCCGAAAGATTCGTCGGATGAACCGTCCGGATTCAGCTTCATCAGCATAATTTGGGTATCATTCTGCGAAGCCGTCTGCGCAACTCCCGCAAGCACAATCTTCCCGTCCGGCTGGATGGCGACGCCGCCGCCCATATACATTCGTGTAAAGCCGGGTCCTATAATCTCTCGATACCCGTCCGTTCCGAATGTGCCGTCACGACTTCCGTCGGCATTGAAGCGGTGAACCAATCCCCTCGTCACGGTAAAATTGACTCTTCCGCTAACCACTATCTTTCCATCGCTCTGGATTGCCATCTTATCCGTTTCCGACCCGTTGCTGTATGTCGAGGTAGCGATGCCGCCATTGCCGAATGTCGTATCGGGGAAACCGTTCGCGTTGAACTTGGCAACTTGCGTGATGCCCAAATTGGGAATATCGGAGGCGCCCGCGACCAGGATTTTATCGTCGGCTAAAACCGCGATATCCCTCGCCACCTTCATCCCGACGAAGAAGACTCCGTTATTACCGAAGCCGGTATCGAGCACGCCGTCCGGCGTATAGCGAAGAACGAATATGCGCCGGTCGGGATAGGTGCCCGCAATGCCCGTGACGACTATCTTGCCGTCGGACTGCACCGCGAGGGCTGTCGCTTCCGAGCTTGCGCCCGTATCGGTAATTACTTTGCCGCCCGCGCCAAACGAGACGTCCGGCGAGCCATCGCTATTGAAGCGGCTGACGGTTGCGGCGTAATATGAGCCGGAGCCAGTCAGCACGCGCCCCGCCACCAAAAATTTATTTCCGCCGATGACGACGACATCCGTAAAACTTCCGGGCGCGAGGCTGGATTCGATATTAAAGACCGATTTTCCGCTTCCGTTAAAGCCGGTATCCAAATTGCCGCCCGCCGCAGAAATATCCGCCGCCATTCCTAAAAAAAGAAATGCGCCCAAAATAAACAGTTTAGTGGTGTAATAACGCATACGTTTCTCCCCGCCTTCTATTTTCGCTTACCTTCCTTTCCTTTCCCGACATCGCCGCCAGTCAATTTGTTGCAGCATCGCCGCAAGAGGGCAGTAAAAGAGCCGTTCAACACACCGAAGAAAGAACGAAGAATAAATTTTCAAGAGATGCCGCCCGATTTAGGCATTTTAATGTTCCGGAAACAGGCGAATTATATGCCCGAAACCGCTCTGAGTCAATAAAAATTGGACATTGGCGGTAATGGTAAAGCTGATGGTGCAGTGCTTTCTGCGATTCCGCTACGGTATCGACTTTAAAGTGTTTGAGATAACGCGGAAGGCGGCACAGGAATCTGCGGGAATCATCCGCGGTCGTTTTGAAAGATAAGAAATTGATTGACTTTGCGCCGAAAGTGCTTAATTTTAGATTTTTGCGGCAAAAGTATTTAAAAGAACAAAAGCCCGCGCGTCCGGCTCGGGCGCAAAAGCCGGACAATAATTCCGCCGTTTCTTCAGGGCGAATCGGCGGTCAAATCTGATGAAGATTTAATTCGTTGCAGAAAGTCCGGACGGTAAAGACTTTCGCGAAATTGTTTATTTCCGCCTGAGTATAAACCGGGGTTGCGGAAAAAAAATTAAACAATGATTGCGGATAATTGCAGTTCGGATCGGCGCTTTCGAGCGCAGAATCTCAAAGAAGTTTATTGTTCACAAGCCGTCTAGCTGTAATTGGCAAAATGGAAAAAAGTTTCACGTTTTTTGCGAGGAATTTTTTAAGAATTCTCGTCTCCTCAGCCCGGAAATTCTTTTTGAAAAAATTTTGCCGGAAAGTGAATCCAAAACCCGCCGGGCGTCGAATTGATGACTAAGGAATATTAGACGTATCGGCTTGCAGCTTAAAATTAAGTGAATTTTCTTTTCATTCAGTCCGCCGCCGGCGTGCCGGATTCAGAGTGCCCGGACAGTTGTATTTAATTTGGCTGGAAGCGTAATTTGCCGCCTGAACGCAAGCGGCAAACTCAAAGTTGAGAGGCAGCAAAAGCGTTGCCTCACTGAGCCGGGCTTTGAGCTTTGGCATTGACCGGCTGAGCAAACAATTAAATACGAAAGAACATCGGGAGGATTAGTAAATGCAAAAAACAATGCGAACTCTTTTTACGATGGCGATTGCCGTCGTGACGGCTTCGTCACTATTATTGAGCGAATATCGCGGAACGCAGGTCGCGCAGGCATCCAGTCACCGCGAAGCTCCTTTAATCACACTCGACCCGACGGCGGACAACACGGACGTTTACGCGTTCGTCAGCCCCGACCGACCGAATACGGTGACCTTGATAGCCAATTTTATTCCGCTCGAAGAGCCTTCCATCGGTCCAAACTTTTACAAGTTTGACGATAACGCGCTCTATCAAATCAGAATCGACAATAACGGCGACGCGCGGCTCGACCTCGCGCTCCAGTTTCGCTTTAACACGGTCGTCGGCAGCGGCGACACGTTTCTCTACAACACGAACACGATTGACAACCTCTCCGACCCGGACTGGAACGTCAAACAATTCGTGAGCGTCACGGCTCGCATCCGTCAGGGCGACCCGAATACTCCGACTTTTACGACGTTTAATCTGGGCGCGAATCTGCCGACGCCGCCGGTCAATATCGGACCGCGCTCGACGCCGAATTACGAAACCAATCTGGCGGAAGCTTCGATCAGCACGATTCCGACCGGCGTCGGCGACATCAAAGTTTTTGCCGGTCAGCGCGACGAACCCTTTTACATCGACACGGGCGCGGCTTTCGACCTTCTCGGTCTGCGACCGTTTAACTCCGCGCATCTGGCACCGCTGCCGAATTCAAACGGCGTGGATTTTTTAGCCGGTTACAACGTTCACACGATTGCGATTCAGGTTCCGACGCAGCTTTTGACGGCGAGCGGACAGCTTCCGAACGGAGCCAGCGACCCGAACGCGATTATCGGCGTTTACTCGACGGCGAGCCGCCCGGGAACGCGCGTTTTGAACACGAACGGAACGGCGACCAATACCGGCGACTGCTCGAACGGTCTGACGCCGGACGCGGGCTGCGTACAGGTTTCGCGCCTCGCCAACCCGCTGGTCAACGAGCTGTTTATCCCGCGCGGCACTTCGGAAACCGTCTCGGAAAACGACAAGGATTTATACAACGCTCAATTGCCCGCAACCGACATCAATCGTGACGTTTATGTGCGCGGCAGCGCGGCGCGTCCGGTCGAGCCGGTGAAGCTGATTAATTTATTGTATCCGCCCGTGCTGGACGCTCCGACTTCCGGTCGAAACGACCTTGTCAGAGTATTTTTGACGGGCGTTCCCGGAGCGACGCGCCCGCCCGTGCAGGCTGACCCGAACGACCCGTCCGCCGGACCCGGCGCGGTTCCGTCCGATTTGATGCGTCTTAACGTCGCGGTTCCGGCGACGCCGTTCGGCTCGCAAAATCGTCTCGGCTTCATCGCCGGAGATTTGGCGGGTTATCCGAACGGCAGACGTCCGGGCGACGACGTGGTCGACATTACGTTTCGCGTCGGCGCGGGCATCCTGCTGCCGGGAAATTCCTGCGCCGGCGGCACGGCGAACTGCAATCAGGCGCCGAACAACCAACTGGGCGACGGCGTGAACGAAAACGACCGGTTGTTCCGCACGTCGTTCCCGTATCTGGCATCGCCGGTCAGCGGATACGAAAATCCGTATCACGGGCGCACGGGCTCTGCCGATACTTCGACGCCGGGCACGACTATGGCGACGCCGCGACCGTAAAGGGCTGACTCGAAGAAGCTGACGCTTTTGTTTCAGCTTTCTTCGTGTTTCGATAAATCGCTGTCGGAAACGTTTCGCGGGCGGCGCACGAGCTTTAAACGCCGCTCGCGAATTCGTTTTAATTTTCTCCAAATCATATGCGTAAAAATTTCCTGACAATCCTGGCGGGCATCTTCATCGGTGCTGTCGTGGCTTTAATCGTGATGGCGGTTTCCAAATCCGCGCCGCGCCCCGAAGCGGAGCTTTTACAGCCCTTCAAAACCGCGCGGGCGACGGCAGCCGACCGGAATATCGAAGCGGCGCAGACGGCAATTCAAAAGCAGCCCGCCGACGCGAAAGGCTACAATTTATTGTCCGCCGCGTTTATGCAAAAGGCGCGCGAAACCGGAGATTTCAGCTTAAACGAACGCGCCGAAGCCGCGCTCAAACATTCTTTCCGCGTCGCGCCCGATAATTACGAAGGAATAAAGCTGCAAGCGGCGCTGCTGCTTAATTATCATCGTTTTGCAGAGGCGCTGGAAGTCGCGCGGCGGGCGCGGGCAATCAACCCGCGAGACACCGAAGTTTACGGCGCGATGGTGGACGCGCTGGTCGAATTGGGCGATTATCAAGCCGCCGTCGATGCGGCGCAGATGATGGTCGATTTGAAACCGAACACGGCTTCTTATTCCAGAATTTCATATCTGCGCGCGCTGCACGGCGACCGTCAGGGCGCGATTGAAGCGATGAAAATGGCTATCGAATCCGCCAGCCCCGAAAATCCCGAAGGCATCGCGTGGTGTCGCGTTCATCTCGGCGATGAATTGATGAATGACGGCAAACCGGGCGAAGCGGAACGCGAATACGACCACGCCCTGTATCTGTTTCCCGATTATCATCCGGCGCTTGCCGCCAAAGCGCGCGCCCGCTACGCCGCAGGCGACAGCGACGCGGCGATAACATTTTATCAACGCGCCATCGGGCGCGTCCCGCTGCCCGATTATATCGCCGCGCTCGGAGATTTATATGCGAAGCTCGGTCGCGCGGATGAAGCGAAACAGCAATACGAGCAGGTCGAATTTATCGAAAAAATGGGAGCCGCCGGCGGAACTTACTCCCGCCAACTGGCTTTATTTTGGGCAGACCACGACATCCGTTTGGATGAAGCATTAGCCGCCGCCGAGCGCGAGAAAGCCGGGCGCAATGATATTTATACTTCCGACGCGCTGGCGTGGTGTCTCTACAAAAAAGGCAGATTCGCCGAGGCAAAAATTGCGATTGACGAAGCTTTGCGTCTGAACACGCGCGACGCCCGATTGCTCTATCACGCGGGCATGATTGCGTTATCGACGGGCGAAAAGCGGAAGGGCGCGGATTATCTGAAACAGGCTTTAGCCGTAAGCCCGTCTTTCGACATTCTTCAGGCGGACGTCGCCAGAGGAAAATTGAGCGCCCTCAAGGGCGAGCACGCGTTTTGACGACGCGCTTTAAAAGAAAATTTACCTATCGGGAATAAATATGATGTTTAGAAAAAAAATCGCCGCAGGCTCTGCGTTCACCTTGATTTTGACGGCAATTGTTTTGTCGGGCTGCGCCGGACAATCCGCGTCCGGGACGGCGAAAAACGATTTCGTCAGCAAGCCGCCGACGGCTTTAAATAACAACAATGTCTCTCCAACCAGTCCGGCAAATACACAAGCGTCAATTGGCAATAACGCTTCGCTGCCGAAGGATAAAAAGCCTTCGCCCGCCGTCAAACAGCCGACGCCGCAGATTGGCACGGGCGGCGACGATTTGTCGCTGTTCACGCAGGCGCGCGGCGCTTTAAGCTCGGACAAAGAGCTTTTAAACGCGGTCATCATCGAAATTAAAGAGGGAAACGCGATTTTGTCGGGCAGCGTTTCGAGCGAAGCTCAAAAGACGAAAGCGGCGCAGCTCGTCCAGGGCGTGAAAGGAATCAAAAGCGTCAAAAATAATTTACGCGCCGCATCGTGATTAATTATAAAAGGGACGGGAAAACAAGGAGTAAAAACCGTTGAAAAAAATAACTTTAAAAATAATTTTAGCCGCCAGACCTGCGCTTTTGTTAATCGCATTATTGAGTATCGGCGCTCGCGCGCAGGACGCGGAAAAAAAGGAAACCGAAAAAACGACGATTGACGCCTGGCGTCAGTCGGTTTCCGAAGGCGACCAATCCGCGAGTATGCCGCCGACGGTCGCCATGAAAGAATCGAAAGATAATGTCGAAGGCGAAGAAACACCGGCGCAGACGGAAAAAAGAATTCTCGACCTCGAACGCCGGTTGCTGGAAGCGCTCAAGCTGCGCGATTCGTCGACGCTCCGGCGTTTTTTTGCCGACGATTTTATTCTCGCCGGAATGAATCCCGCCGGAAACGCCGCGCAGACCGATAAAATCCGCTACATCGAATGGGCGCTCAAAAATCCGGAGCTGAAATCCTACAGTCTGGAAAAACCGATGGTGCGCGTGTATCCGTCGACGGCGATAGTGACGTTTAATTACAAACGGCAGGCGACGATAAACGGCTCGCCCGCCGACGGCGATTTTATCGTGACGGACGTCTGGGTCAGGCGCGGCAAGCAGTGGCGGGCAGCGTCGCGCCACATCAGCCCGCTGCCGAAACCGTAATGAAACTTGAATTTTTATGTCGTCGTGTAAGCCGAATATGCGGAATAAAATAATTTTAATTTTTGCTTTCCTCTTCGCTTTTGCCGTTTCAGTAGAGGCGCACCCGTTGGGGAATTTTACCGTCAACAATTACTCGCTGATTGAAGTCGAAGCGCATCGGATTCGCCTGCGCTGCGTTCTGGATATGGCGGAAATTCCCGCGTTTCAGGAGTCGCAGCGAATCGACGCGGACAAAAACAAGACGCTTTCCGGCGAAGAGATGAGCGCGTATCTGGAGAAGCTGACGCCGGAATACATCGCCAATCTGAAGCTTTTCGTCGATAATCAGCCAATTCAAATTCAAACCGCCGCGAAGAATATTTCTCAGCCGCCGGGCGCGGGAAATTTGCCGACGCTCAGAATCGAATGGGATTTCACGGCGGAAATTTCCGCAAAAGCGGCGGACGCGATTCACCGGCTGCGATTTGAAAATGCCAATTACAAAGAGCGCGTCGGCTGGAATGAAATTGTCGTCAATCGCGCCGCCGGAATCAATGTTTTCGACAGCAGCGCGTTCGGCAGCGCCGTCACCGACGAGCTGAAAACATATCCCGACGATATGCTTGCCGCGCCTTTAAACGAAAGAGAAGCCGAATTTTCCTTCACCGCTTCAGCCATTCCCGCCAATGCCGGAGCGCTGCAAAATCGCAACGGGAGCGCGAGCGCGCCCGTTCAGAAGGACAGGCTGGCAGAGTTGATTTCCGCGCGTGAGATTACGCCGGCAATCGTCGTCATCGGCTTGCTCGTCGCTTTCGGACTCGGCGCGATGCACGCTTTGTCGCCCGGACACGGAAAAACGGTCGTCGGCGCGTATCTGGTCGGCTCGAAGGGAACTTTGAAACACGCCGCTTTTCTGGGTTTGACCGTGACCGTCACGCATACGCTCGGAGTTTTCGCTTTAGGACTCATCACGCTTTTTGCCGCTCAATTTATTCTGCCGGAGCGCATTATGCCTTTTTTGAGCTTCGTCTCCGGTTTGCTGGTGCTGTTTATCGGTCTGACTCTTTTTAAAGAAAGATTAATTGCCGCGCTCGGTTATAAAACAAATCATCATCACGCGCACGACTTTCATTCGCATGAACACGGCGACAATCACGAACACGCTCACGCGCCTCATCAGCATCACGAACACGCGCGTCACGATGATTTCCTTCACACGCACGACGGGCATACGCATTCGCATCTGCCGCCCGAACGGGTGACGTGGCGCAGCCTGCTCGCGCTCGGCATCTCGGGCGGACTGCTGCCTTGCCCGTCCGCGCTGGTCTTGATGCTGGCGGCGATTAATCTGAACCGCATCGGCTACGGGCTTCTGCTGACGCTGGCTTTCAGCGTCGGTCTGGCGGCGACCTTGATGTGCGTCGGCTTGGCTTTTCTGTATCTCGGAAAGCTTTTAGACCGTCCTTCGATTGGCGGCAATCCGATTGTCAAAGCTTTGCCCGTGTTCAGCGCGTTTGTCATTACCTGCGTCGGGGCGGTAATTTGTTATAACTCATTTACCTAAAAGGGAAGTTTAATAATGGAAATATCGACCGTCACAATTTTATTTTTCGGTTTTCTGCTCGGGCTGAAACACGCCGTGGAAGCCGACCATCTGGCGGCGGTGACGACCATCGTCACGGAAAGAAAAAGTCTTTTAAGCTCCGCGCTGGTCGGCGGCGTCTGGGGCATCGGTCACACGATTTCTTTACTGGTCGTCGGCGTTTTCGTCTTGCTGCTCGATTTTCGCATCAGCGAGCGAACCGAAAGCGTGCTGGAAATGTGCGTCGGCGGAATGCTCATTTTTCTGGGATTAAACGTGATGCGGAAAATCGTCGGCGGCGGAACGCTTCATTTTCACGCTCACGAGCACGGCAGTCAGGCTCACGTTCACCCGCACCTGCACGACGGCGATATACACGCGGACGCGCCGCACGCGCATCACGGGCTTTCGCTCAGCCCGCGCCCGCTGGTTATCGGATTGGTTCACGGGCTGGCGGGCAGCGCGGGATTAATGCTGCTTTTGCTGCCGACTATCCACTCGCGCCCGGTCGGCTTGCTTTATATTATTATCTTCGGCGCCGGTTCAATCGCCGGAATGATTTTAATGAGCTTTCTGGTCAGTCTGCCGCTTCAAATCACGGCGCTGCGGTTTAATCGCGTGAACGTTTTATTGCGCTGTCTGGCGGGTTTGTTCAGCATCGGATTCGGTCTCTGGATTGTTTACGAAAAAGGCTTTGCGGCTAATCTGGTCGGATAGATTTTAAAGAACTGTCTCTCAAAAATTTAGTTTCGATTGAGCTTCCGGCTCGTCTCGCGCGGCGGCGGTTTTTCGGATAAAATGACTTTAAGCTGAATAACGAATCGTTTCGAAATCCAGAGTCGAAAGGTTAAATCAAATTCCGTCGTTCGAGTCCAACAGCAAAAATGCCGTATAAAATCCCCGTTGCCGCACCTGCTTTGAACGGTAATGAAAAAAAATATGTCGACGACTGTATGGAATCCGGCTGGATTTCGTCGGCGGGCAAATACATCGAATTATTCGAAGCCGGTTTTGCCGAATTCTGCGGCGCCGCTCACGCCGTCGCCTGCTGTAACGGGACAATCGCCCTGCATCTGGCGCTGGTCGCTCTCGGCGTCCGTCAGGGCGACGAAGTAATCGTTCCGACCTTAACTTTTGTCGCGACCGCCAATGCCGTTACTTATTGCGGCGCGAGTCCGGTTTTCGTCGATTCCGAGCCGGAAACGTGGAATCTCGACCCGCGGCAGGTCGAAGCTAAAATCACGCCGCGCACGAAAGGCATCATCGCCGTTCATCTCTACGGTCATCCGGCGAAGATGAGCGAGCTAAAGGAAATCGCACGGCGGCATAATCTGTTTTTGCTTGAAGACGCGGCGGAAGCTCACGGCGCGATTTACAAAGGACAAACCGTAGGCTCAATCGGCGATGCCGCCGCGTTCAGCTTTTACGCCAATAAAATCATCACCACCGGCGAAGGCGGAATGTTTGTCACCGGCGATGACGCTCTGGCTGAGCGGGCGCGACTTTTGCGCGGGCAGGGAATGGATTCGACGCGGCGTTACTGGTTTCCAATCGTCGGCTACAACTACCGGATGATGAATCTGCCCGCCGCGATTGGTCTCGCACAGCTTGAAAAGATAGACGAACAACTCGCGGCGCGGTCGCGCATTGCCGCGTCTTACCGGAAAAATTTGCAGGGCATCGAAGGCTTGACGTGGCAGAACGAGATGCTCTGGGCGCGTCACGTTTACTGGATGTTCAACGTCATTCTCGAACCAAACGTTTGGGCGGCGCGTGATGAAGTGATGAAGATTTTGGGCGAGCAAGGCATCGAGACGCGACCTGTTTTTTATCCGGCGCACACGTTTCCGCCTTACGCGGAATCGGCGAGCGGCGAAGAATTTCCCATCGCCGAACGCCTGTCGCGAAACGGAATCAGCCTGCCGACGTGGGCGGGCTTAAAGAGTGAAGATATAGATTATATTTGCGATTGCCTGCGGAAATGTAAAATTAAAGCTTAACTGAGCGATTAAGCAAAACTATTTTTGAGACGGCTTATATTTAATAATTCATCGCTTTATGGCGGCGGCGAAATCAAACAATCGAAAAATCTTTTCCATCGTTCTGGCGACTTATAATTGCGGGCGGAAGGTCGAATCGACGATTAAATCCATCCTTTGCCAGAATAAAGATTTATTTGAATTGATTGTCGTCGACGGCGCTTCGACCGACGATACGCTCGATTACATAAAAAAGTATCAAAGCGACCTCAAGCTGATTTCCGAAAAAGACGGCGGCGTTTATGACGCTTTTAACAAAGGAATAACCTCGGCGGCGGGCGAATATTTATATTTCATCGGCGCGGGCGACCGGCTGCGCGAAAGTGTTCTGGACAACGTCAGCCGATTTTTGCCTTTCGATGCTCCGACTTTTTTCTACGGCGATGCTTACGTGGTCAGAGAAGGAATTTATTACGGCGGCGAATATGACGCGGCGCGGCTTCAAACCCAAAACATTTGTCATCAAGCCGTCTTCTATCACCGGGACATATTTAAGCTGCTCGGGAAATACGATTTACGCTACAGCATTTTTTCCGATTGGGCTTTGAACTTAAAATGCTTCGGCGACCGGCGCGTCCGCAAACAATATCTGCAATGTGTTATCGTTGATTTTGAAGGCGGCGGTTTAAGCTCGACCGACGGCGACGGCGATTTTAAAAAGGATTTTCCGCGCCTGATTAGAAATTATCTGGGTTTAAAATCTTATATCGCTTATCAATCGCCGCGTTTTTCGTCCGGTCTTTACTGGAAAGTATATTTTCCGTTTGTCAGACCCGTGGTCGGCGCGCTTCGAAGATTGAAAAACGGCAGGCGCGGATTATAACATTGGATTTTAATGAAAGGCGTTAAAAAATCCCTGCTGATTCGCCCGCTCGAACCGCTGGACGCGGCTTCGGTGGCGGATTTTATGCGCGCGCAGCCGCCCGAATATTCCAGATTTTTCTACGCGTTCGGCGCTGATGCGGCGGCGATTGCGGAAATTTTGTCGGCGGCGCAGGCTGACGTTTATGCGGGCGTTTTCTGGCAGGAAAATCTGGTCGGCATATTTATGCTGCGCGGCTGGGACGCGGGCTACGATGTTCCGTCGTTCGGAGTTTTGATAGACGAAAAATATCGCGGCGGCGCTTTTATGCGCTTGACGCTGGACGCCGCCAAGCTGATTTGCCGTTTGTCGGGCGCAAAACGGCTGATGGCGAAAATTCATCCCGAAAACGTCTCGCCGCGCGGCGCGAGCCGACTCGGCTTGCACCAGACCGGCGTCGAAGACGCGACCGGCAATATAATTTATCATCTGGAACTCTAAATCCTTTTTCAAGTTATGCGTCTGCTCAAATTAGGCATCTATCATCCGACCTATCTCAGCGCTTTTTACGCGGAGCGGGCGGGACTCGAAACGCGGGATTATTCGACTCAGCACCAGGCATTGATAGACGATTGTTTCGGCTCGTCCGATTTTTGGACGCGAAGCCTGAGCAAGCTGAATTACGAAACGCTTGAAATCATCGCCAACGCCGAGCCGCTGCAAAAACGCTGGGCGAGCGAAAACGATTTCACCTTTGACGCGAGCAACTGGCTTTTTGAAATCGCCGCCGCCGGGATTAAAAAGTTTCGTCCCGATGTGCTTCTGGTCGCGGATTATTCCACTTTTACGGCTGATTTTCTCAGAAATATAAAGCGTGAATGTCCTTCTCTGCGGCTCGTTCTCGGCTGGTGCGGAGCGCCGTACGCGGACGCGTCGGTTTTCGGCGAATGGGACATAGCGCTCTCGTGCATTCCGGAACTGGTCGCCGATTTTACAAATAAAGGACATCGAAGCTTTCACGTCAATCACGCTTTCGCGCCGCACATTCTGGACAAACTCGATTTAAGCGGGCAGCCGTCCGTCGATTTCGCGTTCATCGGCTCGATTTTAAAGCAAAGCCGTTTTCACATCGAGCGCGAGCGGATTTTGTCCGAGCTCGTCAGGCGGACGAATTTACAAATCTGGTCGGACATAAAACGACCGTCTTTTAAGCAGCAGCGAAACGAATTCGTGCGCCGTAAAGCTTATCGAGCCGTCACCGCCGCCAATCACGCGGGCGTGCCGCAGCCTTTATTAAACGCGCTGCCGCTGTTTCGCCGCGCCGCGCAATGGAAACCGCCGGAAAATTCGGCGCACGAAATTGACGGTCGTATAGCGCGGCAGACGCGCCCGCCGATTTTCGGCTTAAAAATGTTTCAAAAGCTTCGCGACAGCCGCGTCGCGCTCAATACGCACATCGACGTTTCGCCGCTCAGCGCGTCCAATATGCGACTTTTCGAGGCGACCGGCGTCGGCGCTTGCCTGCTGACCGATTGGAAAGAAAATCTGGCGCGGTTGTTTGAGCCGGATAAAGAAGTTCTGACTTACGCTTCGGCGGAAGAATGCGTCGAAAAAGTCGGCTACATTCTTGAACATGAAGAAGAACGCCGCGCGATTGCCGTCGCCGGACAGCGCCGCACGCTGCGCGAGCATAATTTCGATAACCGCGCGCTGCAAATCGACGAAATCATCAGGAAATATTTTGCGGCTCGCGTATAAAAAACGCGCAGGCGCGGGCGGATAATCTGGAATTTGATGAAACCGATAGCGAAGGTCGAAAACTTAAGCAAGCTTTACCGGCTCGGCAACCGCGCCGCGCCCGAGACGACTTTAAAAGAAGCGCTCGGAAAAATCCTTCGCTCGCCGCTCGACGTTTTTTCGCGCCGGAAACAAAGCGAACGGAAGACTTTCTGGGCTTTGCGCAACGTCAGTTTTGAAGCGATGCCGGGCGAAGTCGTCGGCATTATCGGCAGAAACGGCGCGGGCAAATCCACGCTCCTGAAAATTTTGTCGCGCGTGACGCAGCCGACCGGCGGGCAAATCGATTTATACGGTCGGACGAACAGTCTTCTGGAAGTCGGCACGGGTTTTCATCCCGAGCTGACGGGCAGAGAAAATATTTTTATCAACGGCGCGATTCTCGGAATGAAGCGCGCGGAAATCAAACGCCGCTTCGACGAAATTGTCGCTTTCGCCGGGATTGACGAATTTCTCGACACCGCCGTCAAGCATTATTCGAGCGGGATGTACGCGCGGCTCGCTTTTTCGGTCGCCGCGCATCTGGACTCCGAAATTTTGATTATCGACGAGGTTTTATCGGTCGGCGACGCCGAGTTTCAAAAAAAATGTCTCGGCAAGGTCACGGACGCGGCGCGCGCCGGTCGGACGATTTTTTTCGTCAGTCACAATATGGCGGCAATCGAAAATCTGTGCCGCCGCGGAATCGTTCTGGAAAAAGGCGAAGTGACGTTTATCGGCAAACAAACCGAGGCGATTTCGCATTATCTGGCAAAAACGGACAAAAATCTTAGAATGGATTTTAGCGGGCGAACCGACCGCGCGGGTTCCGGCGAAGTGCGCGTGACCGCCGTCGAAATCAGAGACGCGCGCGGCGCGACGATTACCACCGCCGCTTCCGGGCAGGACGTGGATATATGTTTCCATTTTGAAACGCAGCCGGATTTCAGAAAGAAAAACGTGACGATGGGTTTTATGGTCAGAACTTACCTGGACGCGCCGGTTTTTCTCCAGCACAACCGGCTCACGCGCGACCAGTGGAACGCCGCGCTGCCGCCGCGAGGAATTTTTGTCTGCCGCATTCGCCGCCTGCCGCTGCCGCCGTCGAGCTTCCGGCTCGGCTTCAGCGTGATGTGCGACGACGAATATCTCGACCGGATTGACGACGCGGGCGAATTAATCGTCACGGACGGAGATTTTTACGGCTCGGGCGAAGTTCCGCCGCTGACGCACGGCTGTTGTCTAGTCGATGCGGAATGGCGGCTTCTGGATTCCGGCGCAGCGGAGATTTTCGCAGCTAAAAAAGCTGAACTGGAAACATAAGCTTAGCGTAAACGATGATAAATATTCTGCATTCCCTGAAACGGCGCATCCGCAATCTGTCGAAGCCGGTTGAAGCCGCCGCTTACGCCGAAGTCGAACGCGCCGAACAGATTTTTTATCTGGAATATTTGCGCGAAGGAATGACGGTTTTCGATGTCGGCGCGAACGTCGGCGAATTGACTTTGCTTTTTTCGCGCTTTGCGGGCGCGAGCGGCAGCGTTCACGCTTTTGAGCCGTCTCGCGCCGCTTTCGAGCGGCTGGAAACCATCTGCCGCGCCGCCGACCGGCATAATGCGGTGCTGAATAATCTGGCGCTGAGCGACGAAAAAGGTTTGATTCGGCTGCACGTTTACGCGGATAATTATCTGAGCTTTAATTCGCAGGCGGCGCGACCGCTGAAAAACTACGGGCTGGAAATCGAGCCGGTCGGGATTGAGGAAACGCCCGCGACGACCATCGACGATTACTGCGCGGAGAATGCAATCGGGCAGATTGATTTGTTAAAGATTGACACCGAGGGCGCGGAATTGCAGGTGATGAAAGGCGCGCGAAAGATGCTGAGCTTCAAGCGCATAAAATGCCTGACTTTCGAATTCGGTCAAACCACTTTCGATATGGGAAATCGCCCGGAAGAGATAGAAGATTTTCTCGGGGAAATGAATTATAACATTCGCAATATCGTCAAGAAAAATCCGGTTTTTCCCGGACGCGAGAGCGTTGAAACGGCTAAATTTTCGATGCACGTCGCGACGCCGCGAGCGTGAAGACGGTTCGATTGTTTATTGTATTCGCATTATCAATGATTCGTTTAAAACCAATCCCGGAAACCTCGCACGAATGCCCGTATTGTCTGCTGGAATTAGCGCCGAGCGCCCCGTTCTGGCTGATAACCGGGATGCGTAATCTCGCGAGCCTGCAATGCCCGCGCTGCGGGAGCGATTTTTACGGCGATTTGCCTGCCGGACAAGCGATTTACACGCCGATTTTACTGGACAGAAAAACCGGCGCGACGCACGATAAGTTCAATGTCGGCTGGTTCGCCGGATGGCTCGGCGAATCTTACGCTCGCCGGACAAACGAGCCGCTTCGCTTTGAAGTAAAAAAGTTTTCGAAAATCGGGAAAAAAGTCGTGCTGCTGAACTGTCTGGATACGCTTTACGGTCACAGCCTGCTCAAGCTGCTCAACGCGCAGTATTACACGAATCGTCCGGACGTCAGCTTAATCGTTTTGCTGCCGTCGTTTCTCGAATGGATGCTGCCCGAAGGCGCGGCTGAGGCGTGGATTGTCGATTTGCCCCTGCGGCGCGGGACGGAGTGGAACGAATGGCTGGCGCGTGAAATCATCGAACGCCTCAAGCCGTTCGACGAAGTTTTTTTGAGCGTCGGTTTTTCGCACCCGCACCCGGACGATTTCGAGATTGAACGCTTTACGCGCGTCAAACCTTTTCCGCTCGAAAATTGGGCTGAGTCCGTCAATCAGCCTCGCGTCACTTTTATCTGGAGAGACGACCGTTTATGGGAACCGACGGGCGGCGAATCATCGAAACATTTCGGGAAAATAAAACAAAGATTCGGCAGGCGCGAAAGCGTTGAAGGCGAGCAATTGCGGAAAGTTATACGATTTGCCGAAACCTTGCGCGAAGAGATTCCGAAACTGGACTTTGCCGTCGCCGGACTGGGCGAGGCGAAAGGCTTGCCCGGATGGATTTCCGATTTAAGATTAACCAAGCTGGAAGCCGTCGCCGAACGCGCGTGGTGCGAGCGTTATGCGCAAAGTCACGTCGTCGTCGGCGTTCACGGCTCGAATATGCTTTTGCCGTCAGCCCACGCGGGCGCGGTCATCGAATTAATCGGCACGGAGCGACTGGGAAATTTTCTACAGGATATTTTGTTTCGCCGCTCGGACGCGCGGGAAATGTTTTTTCGTTATCGTTTCGTGCCGCCCGCGACGACGCCCGAAGATTTGGCTCATCTGGCGGCTTCCGTCTTGCGCTACGAGGATTTCCGCCGGTTGATGAGTCCGGAGTTTAGCCGGCACCGGGAAAATTATGATTTTACTAAATGGCGTCCGGCGCGGCGCGGCGAATAAATCGGTCAGGAGAGACGAATAGAATGTGCGGCATTAGCGGAATCGTGACGCGGGAAAAACTGTCCGCCGATTTGACGGCGGCGGTTTCGCGGATGAACGCGGCGCAGATTCACCGCGGTCCTGACGGCGCGGGCGAATTTTCCGCCGCTCACGTCGCGCTGGCGATGCGGCGGCTTTCCATCATAGATTTGGAGGGCGGCAATCAGCCACTTTATAACGAAGACAAATCTCTCGCGCTCATCGTCAACGGCGAAATTTATAATTACCGCGAGCTGCGCGAGCGGCTGCAAAAATCCGGGCATAGGTTTCGCACCGAAACGGACGGCGAAGTAATTCTGCATCTTTATGAAGAGAACGATTCGGATTTCGTCACGCAGCTGCGCGGAATGTTCGCCTTTGCGCTGTGGGACGTGAAGCGCGGGCGTCTCGTTCTCGCGCGCGACCGGATGGGGGAAAAGCCTTTGTATCTTTTCGAGCGCGAAGGCGAGCTTATTTTCGCTTCGGAATTGAAAGGCTTGTTAAGCTCCGGTCTCGTTCCGTTTGAGCTGAACCCGCACGCCGTCAATCTTTATTTTCATTATCAATATGTGCCCGAGCCTTTAACGCCGGTGAAAGGCGTGCGCAAGCTGGACGCCGCCCATATTCTGACGGTTGACGCCGAAGCGTGGCGCATCGAAGAAAGAGAATACTGGCGGATGGAAGATGCCGCGCCGCTCGGCGGCAAACCGCGCGAGCTGATTCGGGAAAAGCTCGAAGAAGTCGGCGAATTAATCGTGCGCTCGGACGTTCCGGTCGGCGTCGCCTTAAGCGGCGGTCTGGATTCGAGCGTCGTGGCGGCTTTCGCTTCCCGCAAACGCGATAATCTTTGCGCTTTCAGCATCGGTTACGCCGGGCGACCCGCCTGCGACGAGCGCGAAGACGCGGCGGCATTCGCGCGGTATTTAAATTTGCCGTTCTACGAAACGGAACTTGATACGCAAACGATTGTCGATTTTTTCCCGCAGCTTAATTACTGGCGCGACGACCCCGTTGCCGACATCGCCGGTTTCGGTTACTACGCCGTGATGAATCTCGCGCGCGAGCAGGGCGTTCCGGTTCTGCTTCAAGGACAAGGCGGCGACGAGCTTTTCTGGGGCTATCCGCAATTGCGCGACGCGGCTTTTGAGTCGCGGAAAAAAGCCGCTCTGCTCGATAAACCGCTTTCGCAGGCGGTGCGGCAGGCTTTAAATTTCGATTTTCCGGCGCGCCGCGTGGGCAACGGCATCTCCGCGTGGGCGCGGGATTTTGGCGGAATGCGCTCGGGCTGGCAAAACGTCAGGCGGCGGCGGCAGAATCCGGCGCGGATGATTTTTTATGATTTATCGCCCGATTTCGCGGCGGCGTCCGCCGAAGCGCGCCGGTTTTACGGCGCGAAATTTTTGGAACGGATTAACGAGTCGGACGCGGGCGAGATTTTTACTTTTCCCGATGGCTGGTCGCCGGTCGAGACGACTTTGACCAGATTGATTTGCGATACATACCTGCGCGAAAACGGCATCACGCAGGGCGACCGTCTGGGAATGGCTTCTTCGGTCGAGATGCGGCTGCCGCTCGTCGATTATAAATTTGTCGAAACGGTTATCGGCTTGCGAAAAACGCAATCCGATTCACAGCTTCCGCCGAAACACTGGCTCAGGGAAGCCGTGAAAGACGTTGTGCCGGAATGGGTTTTAAATCGCCCGAAGCGCGGCTTCGCTCCGCCCGTGCGCGAATGGCACGCCGCGCTTTTTGCCGCTTACGGCGATTCTTTGCGCGACGGTTATCTCGTCCGGTCGGAAGTTTTAAATCGCGAAGGCGCGGCGCGTCTCGCCGCCGGAGAATTTCCGCCGGGCGCGACGAGCCCGCTTTCTTTCAAGGCGCTGGTGCTCGAACAATGGTGTCGTCAAATGCGGCTTTTACTGCCGCCGTCTTAATTTAAATATAAAAGCAGGAATGTAACTTTTGAAGACCGGATTACGCATCGCCATTAACGCGCAGATTCCGCTCGGCAGCGGCACGGGCGGCATCGAAACGGTTCTGCGCGCTTTGACTTCTTTGGGGCGGCTCGACGGCGACGAGGAATATGTTTTTATCGGTCACTGGTCTGACCCGTATTGGCTTAAGCCGTTTCTGGGCGCGCGTCAAACAATAATTTCCGCGCCGCGTCCGCAGCCGAATAAGCCGTCGCGCGCTGAAATTTTTAAACGCTCGCTAGGACGTCTGCGCCCGCTCGCCGGAAAAGTCAGGCGGGCTTTTGCGCCGCCCGAAGATACGCCGCGAAATGAAATCCGCGTTCCGGTCTCGGACGGATTTTACGAAAGTCTCGGCTGCGACGTGATACATTTTCCTTATCAGGATTATGTTTACTGCAAGCTGCCGACCGTCTATAACCCGCACGATTTACAGCATTTACACTATCCGGATTTTTTCCCGGCGGAAGAGATTGAACGTCGCGAGACGATTTATCCGGCGGCGTGCCGCGCGGCTCAGACGGTCGTCGTCGCGTCCGAATTCGTCAGGCAGGACGTGATGCGCAGCTACGGTTTAGCAAGCGATAAAGTGCAGGTCATTCCGTGGTCGCCGCCCGAAATGGATGCGGAAAAATCGGCGGAAAGCGAGGCGCGTCTTTTGCCGGAAAAATATGAATTGCCGCCCGCGCCGTTCGCGCTTTATCCGGCGATGACCTGGGAACATAAAAATCACATTCGTTTGCTGGAAGCCGTCGCGCTGCTTCGCGAGCGGGAAAATTTTAGAGTAAATCTCGTCTGCACCGGGCACAAAAACGCTTTCTGGTCGCAAATCGAACGGCGATTGGGCGAATTGAAACTGGAAGAACAGGTGAAATTTACCGGCGTCGTTTCACATCAGGAGTTAAGCTCGCTTTATCGCCGGGCGCAATTCGTCGTCGTTCCGACGCTTTTTGAAGCGGCGAGCGCGCCGCTGTTCGAGGCTTGGCAGCACGGCGTTCCGGTCGCCTGTTCGTCCGTCACTTCTCTGCCGGAACAGGCGGCTGACGCGGCATTGCTTTTCAATCCGTTCTCAGTCGAAGAAATTTCCGGAGCTTTGAAGCGGATGACGATGGACGAAACCCTGCGCGCCGCTTTGCGCGGGAAAGGCGCGAGCCGCCTGCGCGATTTCAGTCTCGAACGCACGGCAAAAGCTTATCGCGCCGTTTATAAAAAAGCCGCCGGATTAACGTTAAATGACGAGGAGCAAAATTTATTGCGGTAAAACGAGCGATTGTATTTGTAAACGCCGGTCGCGTGGCTCGGCAGATAAATAAAGCGCGGGAGAATTGTTAATTGTAAATTTTAAATTGTAAATTAATTGGCAGTCTTTTTTGTTAAATAATTTATAATTAACAATTGACAATTAACAATTCCCCTTTACTGCTTTTCTCGATTTCTTTATTTTTGTGCGAAGTACTGGTGTGTATCTAACCGAAAGGCGATAGAATATGTGCGGCGGAAATCTCTTTTCAGTCGAATGTTTTCCGCATCATAAAAGAGAATTTTTAACGATTATTGACGGCGTGATTCCGGTTAATTTTATTTTCGCGGTATGAAAAAAGCTTTGATTACAGGCGTGACGGGACAGGACGGCTCATATCTTGCCGAGTTTCTGTTGCAGAAAGGTTATGAGGTGCACGGCATCATCCGCCGCGCGTCTACTTTCAACACCGAACGGATTGACCATTTGTATCAAGACCCGCACGAGACGGAAAAAACGTTTATTCTGCATTACGGCGATTTGGCGGACGGCACGGGACTCAGGCGAATTCTGGAAAAAATTCAGCCGGACGAGATTTATAATTTAGGCGCGCAGTCGCACGTCAAGGTTTCGTTCGAGCAGCCGGAATATACCGCCGACATTGTTGGAACGGGAACTTTGCGCCTGCTCGAAGCCTTGCGCGATTCGCTGGCGACGAGCGGCAAGGAAATTCGCTTTTATCAAGCCGGCTCGTCCGAAATGTTCGGCGGCGCGCCCGCTCCGCAAAATGAAAAAACTCCATTTTATCCGCGCAGCCCGTATGCCGTCGGCAAAGTCGCCGCGCATTGGTTTGCCGTGAATTATCGCGAGTCTTACGGAATGTTTATCTGCAACGGCATTCTTTTCAATCACGAATCCGAACGGCGCGGCGAGACGTTTGTGACGCGAAAAATTACGCGCGCGCTGGCGCGGATTAAAACGGGCTTGCAGGAAAAGCTTTATCTCGGCAATCTGGACGCCGCGCGCGATTGGGGACACACGGCGGATTATGTCGAAGCGATGTGGCTGATGCTGCAACAGCCCGAACCGGACGATTACGTCGTGGCGACCGGCGAGGCGCATTCCGTCCGCGATTTTCTGGACGAGGCTTTTGGCTTGGCTCAGCTCGACTGGCGCGACTGCGTCGAGATAGACCCGAAATATTTCCGCCCGGCGGAAGCGAATTATTTACTCGGCGACGCGACGAAAATCAGGGAAAAACTCGGCTGGCAGCCGAAAATCAAATTCAAGGAACTGGTCAGATTAATGTATGAACACGACCTTGAGCTGGCGCGGCAGGAAAAAGTTTTAAAGGACAACGGTCACGTCGTCGCGGTCAGAGGGAGAGTCAATGCGTAAGGACGAGAAAATATTCGTTGCCGGGCATCGCGGGCTGGCAGGCTCGGCGATTTTGCGCAAGCTTGAAGCGGAAGGTTTTCGGGAAATTCTGACGCGCACGCGCGCCGAGCTGGATTTGACCAATCAATCGGCGGTGGAAAATTTCTTCGCGGCGGAGAAACCCGAAATCGTTTTTCTGGCTGCCGGAAAAGTCGGCGGGATTCTGGCGAACAGCACCTATCCGGCGGATTTTATTCGCGACAATCTTTTAATCCAGACGAACGCGATAGACGCGGCTTATCGTCACGGCGTCAAAAAGTTTATTTTTCTCGGCTCGTCCTGCATTTATCCGAAGCTTGCGCCGCAGCCTTTGAAGGAAGAATATCTTCTGACGTCGGCTTTAGAGCCGACCAATGAAGCCTACGCGATTGCGAAAATCGCGGGAATTAAAATGTGTCAGGCTTATCGGCGGCAATACGGCTTCGACAGTTTTTGCCTGATGCCGACCAATCTTTACGGGCAGGGCGACAAATTCGATTTGGCAAGCTCGCACGTTCTGCCCGCGCTTCTGCGAAAATTTCACGAGGCGAAAACCTGCGGGCGCGGGTTCGTCAAAATATGGGGCACGGGAACTCCGAAAAGGGAGTTTCTGCACGCGGACGATTTAGCCGACGCCTGTTTCTTTTTGCTGCGACAGCCAGCGGAAATCCTTAACGCCGCCGCGCCCGACAGCATTATAAACGTCGGCGTCGGCGAAGACATAAGCATTCGCGAATTGGCGGAAATTATACGCGAGGCGACCGGATTTAAAGGCGGTTTGGAGTTTGATTCAGCCAAACCGGACGGAACGCCGCGCAAGCTGCTCGACGTCAGCCGCCTCGCCGGTCTCGGCTGGAAAGCCGGAATTTCTCTGCGCGAAGGCATCGCGCAAACTTATCTTTGGTATCAGGATTCGCGCGAAAGCGACGATTCGGAACCGAAACAGGATGCTGATGCGATAAATCCCAATCCGGAGCGAAATCAAATCGGGGTCGGTTAAATTGAATTTTGCCGCGCACCGCTTTGAATGGAATTACAAACCGGAAAATTAAATGAATAAATTTTTTCAAAATATTTTGAATCCGGTTTCGCATTTTCGGCGAATTTACTAATACGGCAAGCTGTGTGTAAATTTTATGCGGCGGAAGGTAAACTTTTATGCAAAATCTTCGATAACAGTTATTAGCGGCAAGCGAAGATTTTCGTTCATTCAATCGAAACTCGATGAGCAAATATAAAAATTTACGACGTTATTTGAAATAGCGCGGGAGGGAATTATCAGCCGGAGTTTTTTTCGATTTGCGTTCGTCAGCTCGTGCACGGATTTCTGGGGCGGAAGTGAAGCGCTCTGGGCGGGCGCGGCACGTATTCTGGCGCGTGACGGACATCAGGCGCGGGCTTTCAAGACCAATGTCAACCGGCGCGAAAAGCAAGTCGCCGAACTCGAATCGTCAAATTGTCCGGTGAAGGATTTGCAATCTTTGCCGCCGAAGCCGCTTCGCTTGATAAACAGGTTTTTGCCACACGACCGGCAGCCTCTTCATCAAAACTACGCTCAGAAAACGTTGGATAAAAGCCTGCGCGGTTTTCGCCCCGATTTGACCGTCGTTTCGCAGGGCATAAATTTCGACGGCGCTCATCTGGCGGAAGTTTGCCGTCAAAGAAAATTGCCGTATGTCGTCGTCGCGCAGAAAGCGGTCGAGTTTTTGTTTCCGGCGGATGAGGAGCGCCCGCCGGTGCGCGCGGTTTACGAAGCGGCGGCAAAATGTTTTTTCGTCTCGCGTCACAATTTGAATTTGACCGAGCAGCAAATCGGCATCGCGCTGGCAAACGCCGAAATCGTTTTTAATCCCTTCGCCGCGCCGTTTGAAAATTCTCTGCCCTGGAAGGAAAACGGCAAAACCAGTCTGGCTTGCGTGGGGCGGCTGTTTGTGATTGATAAAGGACAGGACATTCTGCTGCGCGTGCTCGCTCTGGAAAAATGGAAAAAGCGCGATTTGCAGGTCGTCTTTTACGGCGAAGGAATTAACCGGCAGGCGCTGTTAGAAATGGCTCGTTTACTCAAGGTCGGGAATGTAAAATTCGCCGGATATGTCCGGGATGTTGAAAGCATCTGGCAGGAAAATCACGCGCTGGTGCTGCCTTCGCGCAGCGAAGGACTGCCGCTCGCGCTGGTCGAAGCGATGTTATACGCTCGCCCGTCGATTGTGACCGATGTCGGCGGAATGGCGGAAATCGTCGAGGACAATATGACGGGTTTCATCGCCGCCGCGCCGACGGCGGAAGCCTTTGACGAAGCGCTCGAACGTGCGTGGGCGCAGCGGCAAAACTGGCGGCAGATAGGCGCTCGCGCCGCCGCGTCGATTAAAAAAATCGTTCCGCGCGACCCTTGCCGGCAATTTGCCGATAAGCTGCTGGCGCTGGCGAAAGAACTGAATTAAGGCTTTGCGCAAAAATAAAGAAAGGAAAAATTGTAAATTGTAAATTATCAATTCTAAATTGCTGTCCTATATATTTGGTCAAACAATTTATAATTAAAAATTTACAATTTACAATTAGCAATCGAAATTTTTCTCGCTTTTCTTAATTTTTGTGCAAAGCACTGAATTAACTCTTTAAAATGAATCATAAACTGGTTTCCGTCATCATCCCGACATTTAATCGCGCCTCGCTGGTGGTCGAAGCCATCCGCAGCGCGCAAGCCCAGAGCTATCCGGCGAAACAGGTAATCGTGATTGACGACGGTTCGCAAGACGATACCGCGCGGATTGTCGCGCAGTTTGAAGGCGTCGAGTATTATCGTCAGGAGAACAGAGGGCAGGCGGCGGCGCGGAATTTAGGCTTGCGCTATGCGCGAGGCGAGTATATCGCTTCGCTGGATTCCGACGACGTCTGGAACGAGAATTTTCTGACCGACGGCATCGAATGTCTGGAAAAACACGGGCTGGATTTTGTTTTTCTTAACTGGACAAGCTCGGACGGCAAGGAAAATTTTCTGGATTTCTGGGAGCGCAAGAAAAAGTGGCGAAATTTTACCGCCAGTCAAGATAAGCATTGGTTTTTGCTCGATTCCGAACAAGTCCGACGGTTGTTTGTGGAAACCTGCCCGTCGCCTTCTTCGTCGCTTCTGATTCGCCGCAGCTCGTTTATTTCAAACTGGAACGAAAAAATGATTATTGCCGACGACTGGTTTCTGATTTTGGAAATGGTGCTTTCCAAACCCTGTCGCGCGGCTTTCACTTTATCGCCGTATTGGTTAAAGCGCGTCTACGACGACAATATTTACGACGGCAAGGAAGTGCTGGAAATTACCAGAAAGCTCGGGCTGCACGACGAACGATTTATGGCGCAGCATTTCAGCCCGCAACTGACCGACGAGGAAAAAAATATTCTCCGCGAACGACTGATTCATCACCATCTGAACTTCGGGCGGTTAAGCTGGAAATTCGAAGGCGTTTCAAAAAACGCCCTGCGCGGCGTGGCGGGCGCTTTTTCTTTAGCGCCTCTCGGATTCGGTATCTATATTTCGAAAATATTCATCAACCATCTTAAGAATCGCCGGAATATAGAAACTCTGCCGAACGCGGCGACCAGTAAAATTTTCCGTCCCGAAGAAGATTAGACGAAAATGAATTCTTTAAATGACTTGCGTTGCTGCAATGACGGGCGACACAGTTCGAATTTTTGATTTATCCGGCAAGCGGCAAAGAATTTTAAGTTTGGAATGGATTCGGGCATAATGCGAATATGAAGTTTCAGGCAGCGAATGCCCACGGCGCGATAAATAACAGTTGGAAAATAGCGGGCTTAAAACTGAGCGAAACCATCTTTGCGCCCCACTTTAAAATTCCCGCGCACATTCACACGAATCCGTGCTTTTTCACTGTCGTCGAGGGCGGTTTTACCGAAACTTACAAAACAAAAAGCATCGAGTGCCTGCCGTTTTCCCTGATGTTTCAGCCGCCCGGCGAAGTTCATTCGGACGCGGTCGGCAGCGCGGCGGCGCGTTGTTTTATCATTGAAGTCGGCAGCGAATGGACGGAGCGAATGCCGTTGCTGACGTCGCCCGTCAAATTTGACAACGGCGAGCTGGCTCGACTGGCAATAAAAATTCGGCGGGAATTGCGGGAAACCGACGACGTGACCGCGCTCGCCGTCGAAGGCTTGATGCTGGAGATGCTGGCGGAAGCCTTTCGGGAACAAGCCGTCAAAAATTCAGGGCAAAAGCCGCCGCGCTGGCTGAAACAGGCGAAAGAGCTTTTGCACGAACGGTTTTCCGAAACTCTGACGCTTTCCGAAATCGCCGCGGCGGTCGGCGTGCACCCGGTTTATCTGGCAAACGAATTCCGGCGTTGTTTTAATTGTTCGGTTGGCGAATACGTCCGGCAGCTTCGCGTTTCATACGCCTGCCGCGAAATCTTTGAAACCGATGCGCCGCTCGTCGAAATCGCCGTCGCCGCCGGATTTTACGACCAAAGCCACTTTTCCAGAACCTTCAAAAAAATAACCGGCGTCACGCCCGCTCAATACCGGAATAAATGCCGCGTATCTTAACCCGATACAAAAAATCTTTTCATCGTGCAATAAATAAAGACGATGCCGGATTAAACTGATTGTGTTTTGACTTATCGGATTCGGGATTGCTGAAACACAAACGGCGCGATAAAATTCGCGGTCGGGCAAACAGTGAGGATTTAATGCGTAAAAAATCGTTTCTTTTTCTTTGTCTTTTACTTTTTTTCGGCTCTGCGGAAAATGCCGCCGCGCAGCCGAAGACCGATTCTCAAAAGGCAATTGCGGTGGCAAAAATTCCTTTTGAAATTAGCGCCGACGGGCATATTTTTCTACGCGCTCGCGTCAACGATTCCGCGCCGCTTTTGTTCGGACTGGACAGCGGATTTGAACAAACGGCGATAGCGACGAAACAGGCAAAGGCTTTAAATCTTAAAACTTACGGCGACTCGCAGGTTACCGGCGGCGGCGAACAGACCGAAGATTTTTCTTTCACCAAAGACGTTTCGTTCGATTTGCCGGGCGTTAATTTCAAGCTGAAAGAAATCGGCGTGCTGGCGCTTAATTTTCCCGCGCTGGCGGGCGGCGAATCTATCGCGGGAATTCTCGGTTATGATTTCATCAGTCGTTTTGTGGTCGAGATTGATTACGCCGGCAAAGTCATCAATCTTTACCATCCGCAAAGCTATCGCTATCGCGGACGCGGCGAGATTCTGCCGATAAAAATAATTGATAATTATCCTTCCGTGCGGGCGACGGTTCGCCTTCCGGGACTTGCGCCCGTGAGCGGGATGTTTGTGATTGACACCGGCGCGGGCAATGATATTTTTTTTCACAGCCCGTTCGTCAGGAGATACAAGCTTCTCAATTCCAAACAGGAAACCGCCGAAGCCGCCACGCTCGGCATCGGCGGAACGAGTAAAATCCGCATCGGTCGCGCTAATGAAATTCGTCTGGGGCGCACTGTCATCGCTAATCCGGGCGTTCATTTTTCGCTGGCGACAAAGGGCGACAGCGCCACCGCTTTGTCGGCGGGGCATATCGGCAACGGCGTCTTTCGTCAATTCAAACTCGTTATTTTCGACCAGACGCGCCGCCGCTTGATTTTAGAGCCGAATAATAAAATCGGTTGAAAGCTCTGAAAAAACATTTTCTTTAGTCATTCCTTTCCCGCACAACAGAATCGAAGTGCCGACTCCGCAAACTGTTATTAAATCCGGGCGAAATTATTCCTTTATTCCGCAAATTCCGATTAAGCGTCGATAAATGGAAGAAAATCGCGGCTCTCAACGTCTAACTGCTTGAACATAAAATTAGTAATCGCACGCTCAAAGAGCAGGGAGGCGAATTCGATGACTCAGATTTTGCGGGAAAGAGCCGGTATTTATGCCGGATATGCGGCGCGACTATTACTGTCGATTTGTATTTTATTAAATTGCGGTGTCGTCAACGGTCAAATCTCTCAGGAAAAAGTAGATTTGACGGTTATTAACAGAATCAAAGACGAGGAGCTTAAGCGTTCTCAGATTATGGAGATTGCCGGTTATCTGACCGATGTGACGGGCGGGCGGCTGACCGGCTCGCCCAATCTCGGCAAAGCGCAGGAATATGCCAGAAGCAGGCTTTCCGAATGGGGAATCGCGAACGCGCATCTCGAAGCCTGGGGACCGTTCGGTCGCGGCTGGTCATTGGAAGGCTTTGTCGCCAATATGACCGCGCCCGTCTTTAGCCCGCTGATTGCCTATCCGAAAGCGTGGAGTCCCGGCACAAGCGGGACGCTTCGCGGCGAAGTTGTTTTTCTGGACGTCAAGACGCTCGAAGACCTCGCCAAATATAAAGGCAAACTTGCGGGGAAAATCGTGCTTTTATCTCCAGCCCGCCCAGTCGAGCCGAATTTTATGCCTCAGGCGCGGCGCGCGACCGACGAAGAATTGCTGAAGCTCGCCAACGCCAAGCCGCCGACGGGCGAAGCGCAGAGCTTTCAGTTGAGTCCCGAACGAAGGGCGAGAATCGAGCTGAATTACCGAAAATGGCAATTACTCTATTCTGAAAATGCCGCTCTGGCGATAGAGCCGGGCGCGGGCGACGGCGGAACCGTCTATGTGACGGCGGCGACGATTCCCGCGCCGTTTGACGTGCCGTATGAGCAGCGAACGCAGCCCTGGGATTTAAGCAAGCCGAAAGTAATTCCGCAAATCGCGGTCGCCGCCGAGCAGTATAACCGTATGGTTCGGCTCGCCGCGAGAGGCGTTCCGGTGCAGGTGGAAGTCAATATCAGCGTGCGTTTCCACGAAAAAACCCCGATGAGCGCCAACGTTATCGCCGAGATTCCGGGAACCGACCTCAAAGATGAAGTGGTGATGCTGGGCGGCTGTCTCGATTCGTGGCACACGGCGACCGGCGCGACCGATAACGCCGCCGGCGCGGCGGTCGCGCTGGAAGTGATGAGGATTTTCAAATCGCTCGATTTAAAACCGCGTCGCACCGTCCGCATCGGTTTGTGGAGCGCCGAAGAACAGGGCGCTTTAGGCTCGCGCGCCTATGTCGCGGCTCATTTCGGCAAGGGCGCGGCTGATTCGAATAATCTGCCGTCGGGGCAGACGCGCGCCGGTTTCAAACCGGAATATGAAAAGTTTTCCGGCTATTTCAATCTCGATTACGGGACGGGCAAAATTCGCGGCGTCTATTTGCAGGGAAACGAAGCCGTCCGTCCGATTTTTCGCGAGTGGCTCGCGCCGTTTAAAGATATGGGCGCGGAGACTTTAACCATCAACGGCATCGGCGCGACCGACCATAACTCGTTTGACCAAATCGGTTTGCCGGGCTTTCAATTTATCCGCGATTTTATGGAATCGAATACGCGCGCGGCGCATACCAACATGGATATGTATGAACATATTTTTGAAGATGATTTAAAGCAATCGGCGATTATCGCCGCCGCGTTTATTTACCAGGCGGCGATGCGCGACGAAAAACTGCCGCGAAAACCGTTGCCGAAGCCTTGACTGTAGGCGCAAAATCCGGCGAAACGAAAGTTTTTTAACGGCGCGGATTTACGCCGCATCAAAGAACAATCGAGGAAGCAATTTTTTAATCGTTCATTATTGGTTTAATTAAAAAAGACCTGAGACTAATATCTCAGGTCTTTTTTATGTAAAAAATTCTATCGATTTGGCAATGAAACCTTTATCGGCTATAAAATTAAGAATCACATTTATCAAAAAAGAGCATTGTAATTTTATGAGCCAGAAAAGAGAAAATCGCCGCCGGTTTTTGCAGACCGGCGCGGCGGGAATTTCCGCGCTTTGTTTTATGAAAGATATTAAGGCGGGCGAAACGGTCGCCGCGCAAACGGGCGCGGAATTGAATGAAGTCACCGTCCGGCAGCTTCAGGCGAAAATGCAGTCGGGCGAGTTGACCGCCCGAAAAATCACGGAATTGTATCTCGAAAGAATCAGGGAAATCGACCCGAAACTGCGTTCGGTCATCGAAACAAACCCGGACGCGGTGCGGATTGCTGACGAGCTGGACAAAGAGCGCCGGCGCGGCAAAACGCGCGGTCTGCTGCACGGCATTCCGGTTTTGATAAAAGATAATATCGACACTGCGGATAAGATGAAAACCACCGCCGGAAGCCTCGCGCTGGTCGATGCGCCCGTGCCGGAGCGCGACGCTTTTATCGTGGAAAAACTGCGCAAGGCGGGCGCGGTGATTCTGGGCAAAACCAACCTGAGCGAATGGGCGAATTTTCGCTCGACGAAATCCATCAGCGGCTGGTCTGGACGCGGCGGGCAGGCGAATAATCCTTATATTCTGGATAAAAATCCGTGCGGCTCCAGCGCCGGTTCGGGCATTGCGGTTTCCGCCAACCTGGCGGCAGTCGCCGTCGGCACCGAAACCAACGGCTCGATTATCTGTCCGGCGACGCGAAACGGCGTCGTCGGCATCAAACCGACGCTCGGACTGGTTTCGCGCAGCGGAATTATTCCCATCGCGCACACGCAGGACACCGCCGGACCGATGGCGCGCACCGTCGAAGACGCGGCGATTCTTTTAAGCGTTCTGGTCGGACGCGACAAGCTTGATGCAATTACAAACGAAAGTAAAAAAGGCGCGAAAGATTACACGAAGTTTTTGGACAAGGACGGCTTGCGCGGCGCGCGCCTCGGCGTCGCGCGGCAATTTATGGGAAACGACGCGGCGGTCAAACAGATTATGGAAGCGCATTTTGAAGTCTTAAGGTCGAGCGGCGCGACTTTGATTGACGTCGCTTTTTCCGAAAATCTCGGAAAATTGGGCGATGACCGTTTGCAGGTTTTGCTTTATGAATTTAAAACCGATTTGAACAAATATCTCGCGCAAAGAAATTCGAAATATAAAACGCTCGCCGATTTAATCAAATACAACGAAGAAAACAAAGAGCGCGAAATGCCGCTTTTCGGACAGGAGCTTTTCGAGCAGGCGCAAAGCAAAGGCGATTTAACCGACAAAGCCTATCTCGATTCGCTGGCAAAGATAAAACGCGCGACGCGCGAAGAGGGAATCGACGCCGTCATCGCCAAAGACAAGCTCGACGCCGTCATCGCGCCCGCCGGCGGCGCGACGTGGTCAATCGCGGCGGTCGCGGGCTATCCATACATCACCGTTCCGGCAGGCTTCGTCGGCGGTTTGCCGTTCGGCATCGGCTTTTTCGGTCGCGCTTTCGCCGAGCCGCAATTGATAAAATTCGCCTACGCTTTCGAGCAAAAGACGAAGGCGCGACGGACGCCGGAATTTCTGCCGACCGTCAAATAATTCTCGGCGCGGTCTGCAAGGCGCGGGAAAAAAAGATTTGAGAAACACGATGAATACGCGGATTATTTCTGTCACAAAACAAAGCGCGGCAGTGTTTATACAATAGTCACAAATCGGTTTGGAGAATCCTTATGATAAAACTATTGCATTTCACCTTTTCGTCCGTTTTGCTGTTTTTCCTGACATCGGTCGCCGTGTTTGCTCAAAGCAGCCAGTCATCGCCGTCTAATGTTCCGCCCGTCCGGCAAGCGCCTGCGGCGGATCATCATCAGCATGTGTTCAGTCCCTACATCAGCCAGCTTATCGGCGTCAATCCCGTTTCGGTTCAGGAAGTGATAGCGCTGCTGGATAAAGCCGGTATCCGGCGCGGCGTGATTTTGTCCGTCGCCTATACGATAGGCAAACCCGGCAGAAATCTGCCGGATGAATACGCGAAAGTCAAAGCCGAAAATGATTGGACCGGCGCTCAGGTGGCGCAGTTTCCGAAGCGGCTGCGCGGCTTTTGCGGCTTCAACCCGCTCAGAGATTATGCGCTTGAAGAGCTTGTCCGGTGCTCGAAAGACCCGAATCTGCGGTACGGAATCAAACTGCATTTCGGCAATTCTGACGTGCAGCTCGAAAACCCGGAGCACGTCGAAAAGTTAAAACGGATTTTTCGCGAAGCAAACTCGCGCCGGATGGCAATCGTCGTGCATATGCGAGCTTCGTTTTCCTTAAAACGTCCGTATGGCGAGGAGCAGGCGCGCGTTTTCCTCGAACAGCTCCTGTCGCAGGCGCCCGACATTCCGGTGCAAATCGCTCATTTTGCCAGCTCGGGACCCGGCTATGATGACCCGCCCGCTTATGCGGTGATGAAGGTGCTTGCCGAAGCGATTGAGAAAAAAGACCCGCGCACGCGCAATCTTTGGTTTGATTTAGCGTCAAACGCAGTGCCCGAAAACTCCGCTGAGATTTCGGCGCTGATAGTCAAACTAATCCGTCAAGTCGGCGTCAAAAAAATCCTTTACGGCACAGATGGCGCGGTCGGTTCCAATCTCCGACCGCGCGAGAGCTGGGAAGCGTTCACGCGCGTGGGATTATCGGACAAAGAATTGAAAACCATCGCCAAAAACGTCGCCCCGTATTTGCGTTAAAGCTTCCGTTTTTCGACATTGATGGGCGACCAAGTGTTATGACCGGTTCGGCAGAGCCGGTCGAAGCCGTGTGCTTGCTACGACAAAAACTCGCCCTGCTTAAATCGTTTATCAATCCGGCGGACGGCGGCGAAATCCTGCACAGGGTTGTCGTTCAAGACCAGGAAACTAGCCTCGTAGCCTTCTTTCAAATGCCCGATTCGGCGCTTCGGGAAAATTGCCGCCGCCGTCGTCTCGCACCACATTTTCAGCAGCGCGCGGTTATCAAACACTCCCAGTTTTTGTAGATTCAAGGCTTCAGCCAGAGAGGTTTGCCGGTAGCTGTCGCTGCCGACGGCAAGGCGAACGCCGTGTTTCTTTAACATCTGAAGATTTTCGGCGAGCAGCCCGCGTATCTCATTGAAAGGCTCGCCCTCTTTCTGCTGGAAAGCGCGGTCTATCGCCGAAACTAAAGTGGTAACGACTACCGTACGGTTTCGCGCCGCCAGCCGCGCGTCGGTTTCTGAAATTTTAAAGCGAGACGCGTCGTATTTTGTCCAATCATCATTCTCCGGTCTGAATCCGGGCGTGTGCGCGACCTCGTCGACTCCGGCAATCAGGGCGTTATGAAAATCATTTGCCGTCTCGACGTGAGTTGTGACTCGCAAACCGGCGCGATGCGCTCGCCGGACGATTTCAGGCAAAAGGGCTGGATTAAGTCCTTTCCAGGCAAAATATTTCCCGTCCGTTTTTCGTTTTTCGTATTCTTCGGAATAGAGAAGGTATGTTTTGATAAAATCGGGTTTCCCCGCCAAAATCGTTTCCCACTTGCGGTCGAGGTCGGCTGGGTTGTCAATGATGAAATAAAATCCGCCGTCGCCGTCCTTTTCAGTCATGCCGCCGCGCTCGATATTGCGTTTAACGACTCCCAGCGGATGTCCGCCGGAAGCGGTCAGCCCGCCGTTGGCAAACGCCGCGTCGATGCTCGCCGGGACGTTTATCCTGCCCGCCAACGGCGTTCTTGCCCGCAGCAGATTGTTCGGATTTTTGATATAGAAGATGCCGGCTTCCAGATATGTTCGCCGGAGGCGTGAAAATGTTTCCTCGTTAGACCATTCGACGTTGTGATTGTGCGCTTCGCCGAAAGGCGGAATGACATACTTGCCCGCCAGGTCGATGACCGAATCTATTTTACCCGGCTTCCGGGCGGTCAAAATTCCGCCGGTAGAATAAAACCTTTTAATTTTAAAGCTATCGCCGTCAAACCAGAGTCCATTGATAAATTCATAAGCCTTCGACTGTAAAGGCGGCTGAGCGAACGCTCTCGCTCCCAGACCGAGTCCGACCAGCGAGACCGCCGCGCCGGTCAGAAAAGACCTGCGGGTGAGACCTCCGGCGGCGCAATTTTCAGTTTCGGATATAGCTTTGACTTTTAAGTTTTGCATCTCTACCCGATAAACACCGGGTAGTTTAATTTTGTGACAGAAACTTTGATTTTATGCCTGCGCCGCCGCGCCCGCTCAAAGCGCCCGCAAAGCGGTTTGGTCGTGAATGAGTCATTTATAAATTTTATATTTCAAACCAGCCGATTATTTCATTCCCGGACAAATCGAGTTTCTTTCGGTTTTTGTAAGCGTCATAAAATTCAGCGTGCGTTTCAGATGGTTTTACTAAAGCTGTGTTAAGCATTCCGTTTTCATCATAATCCGTATGCCCGCCGACTTTCTCCCTAAACAACTGCTGCCAATTTGTCTCTTCAATTATTTGTTCACCGGTTAATTTGAAAACGAAAAAGCGACGATAAAAATCTTCTCCCTTATTCTCTTCAAACATTTCAAACCAATATTGCCGGTTCCGGTATAAAAGCATTCCGCTTATGATTCCGTCCCAGTAATCCGAGTGCCATAAAAGTTTTATATCGCCCCGTTGAATCTTCGGCGTTTTCAGATAATCTTTCATTCGTCAGGTAGTCTTTCCGGGCAGATAGTAATACCGCAAAACGATAAGCCCGGCGATTGCCGCCGCGCAGAGCAGCAAATCGAGCGCGGTGACGTTCGGGCTGACGGTTTTACGGGCGATGACGAAAACGACGACTTCGACCGCCGCGCTCATTCGATGAAACAATAAAAGCAGCGCGAATTCGGCGGCAATCGCAATCAATAAAATATTTTCGACGATTCTCTGCAAAACGGCATATTCATCCGTCGCGGGCGAGAGAAGCGCGGGAAAATCTCGCACCACCGTATCGAAAGCGGCGATACCGGATGCAATCAGCAGCAGCAAAGCCAGCACGGAAAGAAACAGGTGCGTCGTCTTTCCCAGATAATCGCCGATGACGCGCTCGGCTTTCGATTCCTCGCCCGTTCCGATGTCTTCTTCCTTTGTCATTTCTTCCATACCGGAATTATACATTAGCCGAAGAACGCCGGGCGATTTTCGACACTCACGCGCGCGTTTCCGACCTTTGCTGCTCGATGATGTGTTCGGCGGCGCGGTCGGAGATGGCGGCGATGGTCATCGAAGGATTCGGTCCGACCGGTCCGGGCAGGATTGAGCCGTCCATCACATATAGACCGGGATAATCGAAAACTTCGCCGTATGAATCGACGACGCCACGGGTTTTGTCGCGTCCCATCGGGCAGCCGCCGAGCGGGTGAGCCGTGATTACCTGTTGCAGATAGCGGTAAGTCGGATTGTCCGTATATTCGGCGTTTAGCGCGTCGGCGATGCCTTTGATGATTCTTATTACGCGGTCATAATACTTCTGCGATTCTTTAATTTTCCAATCGCAATCCAGATATTTGCCGTTCAGCTTCATGACGCCGTTCGGGATGTCGCGTCCCATGGCAAGGACGGGCATCGAGCTTTTGGAAAGCGTGGCGTCGCCGATTAAATTGGCTATCTCGCTGTCGAGGTTGGCATCCTGGCTGTGACCGAGCCGGTATTTGAAAAACATTTTGGCGAAATGAGCCGTGCGCCGCAGCAGACCGAAGAAACCCGACAATTCCGCGCCCCAGCTGACCAGATAAGGATAGCCGCCGTCTTCGACGTAAAACCCGCGCCCGCGCTCGCCCAAACCGTCGAGCGTGTCGCCCAGACGAATCGCGCTGGTAATGACCGTGCCGAAATTCGGGTCGAGAACGCGCGGCACGCTCTTGCCGTTTTTTTTCTCCCGGCTGTTTTCGATAAACGAAAGCAAGTCGCCGTTGACGCAGAAGCGCGAGCCGAGTTTGGGGCTGAGATTCGGGAAAGCTTCACGATTTTTGAACAGCAGATAAGGACTGCCGAAGGTTCCGGCGGAAATTATGAGACGCTTGCAGGTGATTGTTCGCGGCGGAAAAAGATTCGCATCGCTCGTGTCGGCTTTTTGTCCTTCCCATTTTTCCGGGTCGTGCTCGATGTATGTGACCGCGTAGCCTTTGCCCTCATCGAGCGGGGCGAAGGATTTTACTTCGCAGAGCGTTTTAATTAATGCATTTTGATGTTGCGCGGCAGTTATGTAATTGT
>DASVWG010000140.1:0-14686 GCA_036389695.1 Pyrinomonadaceae bacterium | reverse complement strand
GGCGCGAAAATCGGCGCGAAAATCGGGCGTTTTCTCGAATTCGAAGAACTGGCGGAAATGACCAAAGGCGTGCCGAACACCGAAGCCTATCGCTTAATCGCCGCCCGCGTCCAGCACGAAATCGAAAACATGCGCGACGGCAAACGCGACAAATTCGACGTCGCGGCAGTGCGCAAACGCTGGCGCGCGGAACGCAGAAAAACGCGGAAGCAGCAACCGGTCATTGACGAATGACTTGAAATTGATTTGGCTTCGCGCGAAAGTTTTGAAACCAAAGATTAAATGTTTTTCGTAGTAATATCGAAACGAAAATTTGTTTCTTAATTTAAAAAATACAGCTTTCGGCTGGCTCCCATAAAATAGTTATGAAAATCGTAAAGTGTTGTCTGCTTGTTATTTGTCTGTTGTTTTCCTCGATTTCGGTTTCGGCTCAGAAAACGGCGGCGAAACCGACGTTTAAGGTCGAATATGAAAAATTTACTTTGCCGAACGGCTTAGAGGTGATTTTTCACGTCGACCGTTCCGACCCGGTCGTTGCCGTTAATCTGACGGCGCACGTCGGCTCGGCGCGCGAGAAGGTCGGGCGCACGGGATTCGCGCACCTGTTCGAGCATCTTTTGTTTCTCGAATCGGAGAATCTGGGAAAAGGCGGGCTTGACAGATTAAGCTCGCGCATCGGCGGTTCGGGCGCGAACGGCTCGACCTCGCGCGACCGCACCAATTATCTGCAAACCGTGCCGAAAGACGCGCTGGAAAAAATGCTCTGGGCGGAAGCCGACAAGCTCGGATGGTTTATCAACACGATGACCGAGCCGGTGCTGGCGAAGGAAAAACAGGTCGTCAAAAACGAGAAGCGGCAAAGCTACGACAACAGCCCGTATGGACACACGTCTTACGTGATTGATAAAGCCCTCTATCCGGCAGACCATCCGTATAACTGGCAGGTCATCGGCTCGCTCGATGATTTGCAGAATGCGACGCTCGCCGACGTGAAGGAATTTTTCCGTCGCTGGTATGTGCCGAATAACGTGACGCTCGTCGTGACGGGCGACTTCGATACGGCGCAGGCTAAAAAATGGGTGGAAAAATATTTCAGCGAAATCAAGCGCGGCGAAGATGTTAAGCCCTTGCCGAAACGACCGGGTTTTGTCAAAGAAACGGTCAAATTCTATCACGAAGATAATTTCGCGAACCTGCCCGAACTGACGATGGATTGGGTCACCGTCGAGCAGTATCATCCCGATTCCTACCCGCTCGCGGTTCTGGCGCGCTATCTTTCGCGCGGCAAAAAAGCGCCTTTTTACAAGGTTCTGGTCGAAGATAAAAAGCTCGCGCCGCAGGTGTTGATGGCGAACGACACTTCGGAGCTTGCCGGCGCGTTCGAAATATCCGTCCGCGCTTTCGCCGATAAAGACCTCGACGAAGTGGCGGCGGCGATTAACGAGGCTTTCGCCAGATTTGAAAAAGAAGGAATTTCGGAAAAAGATTTGAGCCGCATCAAAGCCGGACAGGAAACGCAGTTTTACAACTCGCTTTCGAGCGTTTTGGGCAAAGGCACGCAGCTCGCGCAATACAATTATTTAACCGGCGACCCGGGCTTTGTCGAAAAGGATATTAAAAACATTCTCGCCGTCACGCCCGCCGACGTGATGCGCGTTTATGAAAAATACATCAAGGGCAAAAATTACGTCGCGACCAGTTTTGTGCCGAAAGGGAAACCGGCGCTCGCGCTCGAAGGCTCGAAAAAAGCGGAAGTCGTCGAGGAAAAAATAGAACAGAACGCGAACGAAGCGGTTGACCCGAATGTGACGGCGACTTACGAAAAAACGCCTTCGACGTTCGACCGCAGCGTCGAGCCGCCTTACGGCGACGCGCCCGACGTGAAAGTTCCGGCTATCTGGGAAGACCGGCTTTCAAACGGCTTGCGCGTTTACGGCATTGAAAACACGGAAGTTCCGCTCGTCGATTTTGAAATCGTCATCGATGGCGGACAGCTTCTGGAAGACATCAACAAAGTCGGCGTCGCCAATCTGATGGCGCGGATGATGACGCAGGGAACTTTGCGAAAAACTCCGCAGGAGCTTGAAGAAGCGATTCAGCAATTAGGCGCGACGATTAACGTTTCCGCCGGAACCGAAGACATACGCGTTTCGGTAAATACTTTGGCGCGAAATTACCAGCCGACGCTCGCGCTGGTCGAGGAAATTTTATTGGAACCGCGCTGGGACGCGAAAGAATTCGATTTGACGAAACAAAGCGTCATCAGCCTGATTCGCCAGCAGCAGGCGAATCCGAACGCCATCGCGCAGAATAATTACAATCTTTTGATTTACGGAAAGGACAACATCCGCTCGCGCAATATCTTGGGCACAACCGAATCGGTCAACGCCATCACGCTCGACGATTTGAAGGCTTTCTACAATAAAAGCGTCTCGCCATCGGTTGCGCGAATGCACGTCGTCGGCGCTTTGAATAAGGCGACCGTAACCAAATCGCTCGGCAGGCTCAATAAAAACTGGAAAGCCAAAGCGGTCGAGATTCCCGAATATAAAACGCCGGCAGCGCCCGCCAAATCGCAGATTTATTTCTATGACGTGCCGGGCGCGAAACAGTCCGTGATACGCTTCGGCTATCCCGCTTTAGCCGCCACCGATAAGGATTTTTACCCGGCGACGGTTATGAATTACATACTCGGCGGCGGCGGTTTCGCTTCGCAGCTGACGCAGCAATTGCGCGAAGGCAAAGGCTACACCTACGGCATCAGCTCGAATTTTTCCGGCACGCGAAGCCCGGGCACATTTACCATCGCGAGCGGCGTTCGCAGCAACGTGACGCTGGAATCGGCGCAGCTAATAAAAAGCATTTTGCAGGATTATCCGAAAAATTTCTCGGCGAATGATTTGGAAACGACCAAGAGTTTTCTAGTCAAAAGCAACGCGCGCGCCTTTGAAACCGCTTCAGCCAAGCTGAATATGCTCGAAAATATCAGCAAATACGGCTGGAAATACAGCTACGTCAAAGACCGCGAACAAATCGTTAAAACTATGACGGTCGAGCAGATAAAGGATTTGTCGCAAAAATATCTGGACACGAATAAAATGATTTGGCTCGTCGTCGGCGACGCCCAAACCCAGTTGCCGCGTTTGAAGGAATTAGGCTTCGGCGAGCCGGTCTTGATTCAAAAACAGAATTGAAAGGCGAGGCTCATCGGCGTAATATCGTAATTTAATGACAGCCAAAAAAACGAAAGCATTAGCCAAAACCGAAAAGAAAATTCTAATCACCGGCGGAACCGGATTTTTAGGCACGCACATTGTCCGCCAGTTTCTGGAAAAAGGCGAAAAAAATCTGCGTGTGATGGCTTCGAGCGTTCCGGCGTGGATGAAAGACGCGGGCGTCGAAGCCGCCGAAGGTTCGGTGACGAACGCGGAAGACGTCGCGAAAGCGGTCAGAAATGTTTCCGCCGTTTTTCATCTCGCCGGAAAGGTTTCGCGCGACAATGAAGACGCTGCCGAGATGAATAAAATTCACGTGCAGGGAACGCGCGTTTTGTGCGAAGCGGCGAAGGAAGCGGGCGTGAAAACTCTGGTTCTGGCTTCTTCGAGCGGCACGATTGCGGTTTCGGAAACCGAAGAAATTCTGGACGAAACTTATCGGGCGCCCATCGAAATCATCTCGCGCTGGGCTTATTACGCCTCGAAATATTATCAGGAACGCACGGCGCTCGAAAATTTCGACGGCAAAGGCTTGAAGCTCGTTATCCTGAATCCGTCTCTGCTTTTGGGAACGGAAGACGAACGGTTAAGCTCGACCAAACCCGTTCTGGATTTTCTCGCCCGCAAGATTCCTTATACGCCGTCGGGCGGTTTGAGTTTCGTGGACGCGCGCGATACGGCGGCGGCTTTTTTAAACGCGCCGGAAAGCGGCAGGCATCAGGAAAAATATCTGCTCGGCGCGGCGAATATGAGCTTTAAGGAATTTTTCGGGCGGCTCGAAAGGCTTTCGGGCGTTTCCGCTCCGATGCTGCGCGTGCCGAAAAAACTGGCGACGGCGGGCGCGAGCCTGATTGATTCGGTTTTCAAAAACTGGAACCGAACCTCGCCCATCCAGCCGAAAGAAGTCGAGCAAGCCGAATATTTCTGGTATTTCGATTCGTCGAAAGCCGTCGAAGAATTGAATTTCAACCCGCGCGACGCGCAGGAAACCCTGCAGGATACGATTTCTTATCTGCGCGAAAATTTTCTCGGCACAGGCGTTTTTAAATAAAAATTAGCCACGAAAGAACACGAACAAAAAGAAAAATACAGGGATAACAGGATAAACAGGGATATGAAATAGATTTTTATTTATCCCTGTTTATCCTGTTATCCCTGTGAATTTCTTGTCTCTGTGTTCTTTCGTGGCTAAATTTCCTAGAAAACAAATTTTGCCGAAAACTGAATCGTCCGCGCGCCGCCGTAGAGATGAAACGGCGTGAAGCTTTGACTGCCGTAGGTCGAAACGGTTTGACCGAAATAACTGTTCGGCAGAAAATTTCCGCCTTCTGAGACGGTTCCGAGATTGCCGCTCATATCGGCGAAATTCGTGTTGTTCAGCACATTGAAAACTTCCATCGTCAGCCGCAGATTCGATTCGCTGCCGAAACGAAAACGTCTCTCCAAACCCAAATCCATCTGGAAAAACCCGAATCCGCGCAGCGCGTTTCTTTCCAGCGTGCCTTGTCTTTCGGCGGGCGGAATCGAAAACGCCGCCGGATTAACCTGTTTTCTGCCGCCCGCGCCGGTATAAAGCGGCGCGCCGGAAATCAAATCGGGACGCCGAAATTCGACGCCGAAATCATTGACGCGCGCGTATGTGACGTTTAAAGGAAAAGCGGTGCGCGCATTGGCAAAGCCGAAAATCATCCAATCTCTGGTCAGAACGTTTAGCGCGCCGCCGTCGAAAAGCGTCGGAATATCGTAAGCGCCGTAGATGCTGAATTGATGCCGCACGTCGAAATCCGACGCGCCGCGCTCGCCGCTTAAATCATCGCTGACAAAAACGTTCTGCCGGAAATTGTCGGGCGAAAAATTGTCGGTCGATTTGCCGAGCGTGTAACGCGCCGCGATTGAAAATCCTTCCGAAAAACGTTTTTCGTAAATGAGGTTTGCCGCGTGAAAATCGGATTCGCCGTCGTTGTTCGTCAGGCGGACGAAATTATAATTCGAATCGGCATTATGGTAAGTTCGCGTCAGAAAAAGCCTGCGCCCGAACGCGCCCGTATAATTGACGGTCACGATGTTATTGCGAAAAATTTCGTGCTGGTATTCGGCTAAAATTTTCCATGTGCGCGGCGTTTGCAGTTTTTCGTCAAACGTTATCAGAGGCTTGAAAGCGCCGGTCGGCGAAGCCGTCCAATCGGCGTTTCGCGCGTAATTTCCGCTGGCAAACGGAAATGAATTGGCGAAAACTTCGCTCAAAGCGGCGTTGCCGAAATCGAAAAACAAACCGGCTGCGCCGCGAAACACCATCCTGCCGGTATCAAACGGGTTGAAAGCGAAGCCGACGCGCGGCGCGAAATTTTTGAAATTATCGCGCATCTCCGGCGAAGCGTTGCGGAAATTTATATTTTCCGCGCCAAATTTCGGCGCGAAATCCATATCCCAGCGCAAGCCGTAAGTGAGGTTGAATTTCGGCACCACGCGCCAGTTGTCCTGGGCGTAGAAAGAAAAATTTGCGAGCGCGGAATTTTGCGGCTGTATTCTGGTTAATTCGTTGATTCTTAAAGCGATTCCGCTCGCGTTCGCGCCGGAAAACAAAACGCTTCGCTCGGTCGGCTGCGAGCCGATTTTGAAAGCCAGACGGCGAAAATCCGCGCCGAATGCAAAGAGATGATTATTTGCCGCCCAATTGAGCTCGCCGGTTGACTGAAATTGATTGATTGTCGTTTCGGTCGGTCGCGAAATCGCCAGCGCGGAATTTTTTCCCGCCAAATCGTATTTCAGAAAATCGAAAGCCGAAGCCGCAAAAATCGAAGACGAAACATTTGCGCCGCCGAAATTATCGAGCGCGAAATTCTGCCCCAGACGGCTCCGGCTGAAGTTTACGCGACCGTTCGCGACGACCGAGGACGACAAGGTATAGGTCGAAGAAATAGAGAGTGAGGTTGAGCGCGCTTCAAACTTTCGCCGCGTGTTCAGCGAAAAATCCCTGTCGCCGCGCAGAGACGATTTTGAATCGGCGAAATTATATTTTCCGCCGATTCTGAACTTATCAAACGGCTGCGTATCAATCTGCAAACCGAAAATGTCGTGCGCCGCCGGATTGGTAAAAGTCGCGGCAAATTCGGCAAAACCATCGGCGGTCGATTGACCGTTCGGCAGCGGAAAAGCGTCGAACAGCGGTCGAACGTTTACGGCAGCGTTCTGGCGCGCCGCGAGGCTCGGAACTTCCGACACGGAAAACGCGGGCTGGCGCAAGCGCAAGCCTTCGTAACTTCCGAAAAACCAGGCTTTATCTTTCAGCAGAAAACCGCCGAGCGTGCCGCCGAATTGATTCAGGCGAGCGGCGGCGCGACGCTCTCCGCGCGAATTGGCGAAAAAATCATTGGCGTTCAAAGCCTCGCCTCCGAAAGTTTCAAACAGCGAGCCGTGATAAGCGTTCGTCCCGCCTCTGGTCACGATTGTAATCGTCGCTCCGGCGGTGCGTCCTTCTTTCGCCGCCGCCAGCGTGCGGATGGTGACTTCGTACGTCGCGTCGAGCGTATTCAAAGAATTTGTTCCGCCCGCAGCGGTCAAATTCGGCAGCGCGCCGACATTGCCGGAGATTGAAGTTTCGTCAGCCGTCGCGCCCAGATTCGCGCTCAAGTCCTGAACCGTAAAATAATTGGAAGTCGGGCGCTGTCCGCTGACGGAAATCAAACCCTGCTGAAAACGGTTCTGATTTTCATTGATTTGCGTCACGCCCGAAGCGATTGAAAAAGCCGATTGCAGACCCTTTCCGCGTTCGAGAAAGGAAAGCACTTCGCGCTCCGTGACGTTCGTTTGAATGCTGGAACTGGTCGTGTCAACCGTTACGTTACTGCTGACTACCGCAACTGAATAGCTGGTGCCGGTCGCCTGACCGTATTCCGCCGAATATCCTGCATTTATCGGCGAATTATCGACGCCCGCGACTGGCACTTCGATTCGTTTTGTCTCGGTTCCGTCCGTGACCATTTGCTCGTCAAAGGCGACGAAAGACGTAAACTGTGTGAGCATCCGAAATTCGAGTCCGAGACTTGTAATTGCGTTTTCCAAATCGTTTTTCGGCTCGCTTTTTAGCCTGTTCGGCGGAAGCTGCCGCGTTAAATCGGCAACTTTACGCCGCGCCCAGAGCGTCGCCAGCACGTCGTGGCGCGGGTTTTGTTCGGGAAATTCGACGTCGATTTCTCTGGTCACGGGCTGTCCCTGCATTTTTCCGCGCAGGATGACTTTGCCGCGCCCGCCCTGCGCGTATCTGCCGACGACCGTGACGGGTTTCGCGTCGAACAAATCGGGAATTTCCTTTGGAAAAATTTCCGCCGTCTGAATGCCCTGGAATTCGAGCGCGACGTCCGTCAGAAGCGGATTCCGGATGCGCTCATAAAACCTGCGCGCGGCGGCTGAGCCGTCGTCCGTGCGCGAAACGTATTCGACCTCGCCGCGACCTTCGCCCGAGATTTCGTCCAGAAGATAATGATTGACCGAATCGCCGATGCCGAAAGCGAAAACCCGCGCGTTGGCGTGTTTGCGCACTTCGGCGATGATTTCCGCCTCGTTTCCGACTTGCCCGTCGGTCATAAAACAGACGATGCGGATGTGCCGCTGCGCATCCGTCGGGTCAAGCGAGGCTTTAATCGCCTTCATCATCTCGGTTCCGCCGTCGGAACTAACTTCGCTCAGTAATTTTCGCGCGCGGGCGAGGTTTTCCGGCGTCGCCGGAACGGGCTGGTCAAATAAAACCCGCGTTTCGCCTGCGAAAGTAATGAGATTAAAGGTGTCTTGCGGGTTCAGATTATCGAGCGTCAGCTTCATCGCTTCTCTGGCTTTCTCAATCGGAAAACCCGACATCGAGCCGCTTGTATCGAGGACGAAAACGATTTCTTTCGGCGTCGTCTCCTGCGGCAGAACCTTATCGGGCGGCTGCAAAATCAACGTGAAAAATCCGCCGTTTTTGTCTCTGTGCGCCAGAATCGCGTCTTCGATTTTCGTTCCCGCCGTCTTGTATTTCAAAACAAAATCGCGGTTCGGAATTTCGGCTTCGTTTTTGAGCCTGACCAGAAAACGGCTCGCTGAAAACTGCTGAGCTTCGATTTCGTGCGTCGCCGAAGCGATATTTTCCACCGAAACTCCGGCGTCGATTTGCAGCTCCAGCGCAATCGTGTGACCGGGACGCGCCTTTGACGCGGGCGAGATTTTCGCGGCGTCTTCCGCATCTGCCGTCGAAGGAATATATCGCTCGCCGATGGTCATCGGAAAGCGAAATTCGTAAGCGTCGTCGGCATATTTTAAAGTTTCGACGTAGCTGATAACGACTTTTATCTCGGCTCCGGGCGTGATGTTGGCGACCGACTGCGTGAAGATATTCGGGCGCTGCTGTTCGAGCAGCGCGGCGACTTTTCCTTCCTGTTTCGCTTTTTCGTAAACTTCCTGCGCCTGTTTGCGCTCCATTATTCTGCCTTTGATAACGCGCTCGCCGACGGTTATCGTCATATCGTCAACCGCCGCGTCATTCGGCAGCGGAAACGTGTAGACGGCTTCGATGGATTTATCAAAAGGGTTCTGAAACGTCTGCGTCACGGTCACGCGCGACAGAAAACCGCTGACGTCGGCGCGGACGAAAGTATTTTTCAGCGGACACAGCCCGACGTCTTTGCCCGTCTGGTCAATGACGTGCAAAGCGCCTTCAGTAGTTTTTTCATCCTGCGAAAAAGCAGGAGCGGCGAACAAACCGAGAAAAAGACACACCGATATTGCGCGAAAAAAGAGAGAACTTTGACGCATAATGCTCCTCGTAACTGTTGAATCGATTGGAAAGCTGCCTACCGAAACAAAGGATGCGGCGAGTGGAAAATTTAGTTGCTTGGCGACGGGAAAATTAAAAACGGAAGACGGAAGTCAGAAGTCAGTAGCCGGAAGAGGTAGTTGATTTAAGTATTCAATACTGAATTAAAAAACTACAGGCTTCTGACTTCCGTCTTCTGTCTTCTGTCTTTACTGATATGTCGGCAAAAGCTTCGGCGTCACGCGCGCTTTGGTCGCCTGCTCGAAGGCGTAAGCGATTTTTATTAAGGTCGGTTCGCTAAAGGCGCGTCCGAAAAATGAAATTCCGGCGGGCAAGCCCTGCACGTAGCCAGCGGGAACGCTCACAATCGGATAACCGGCGACCGCCGCCATCGAGCCGCTTTCAAAGACGCCGCAGTCGCCGTTGACCAAATCAATCATCCACGCCGCGCCGCCCGAAGGCGCGACAACTGCGTCGAGCTTGTTTTGCGTCATCACCAAATCCAAGCCCTGCGCCTGCGTTAAGGTTTTCGATTTCTGCAAAGCCAGACGATATTCGCGCGTATTTAAGTCGCCCTTCTTGTCCGCCATCACAAAAATTTCCTGACCGAAATACGGCATTTCGCGCTCGCGGTTGTCCTCGTTGAATTTGATTAAATCGGCGAGCGTTTTATACGGCGAATTTCTTTGCGCGAGATATTTGTTCAAATCCGCTTTGAACTCGTAAAGCAAAACCTGAAACTCGGCGTCGCCGAATTTTTCGAGATTCGGAAACTTGACGTCAATCAACGTCGCGCCGCCGTCTTTTAAAACTTGCAGATGCGGCTCTATAACGGCGTCGATTTTCGCGCTGCGCCCGAAAAATTGCCGCCCGACGCCGATGCGCATACCTTTCAAGCCGTCCGCTCGTAAAAACTGCGTGTAGTCTTTCGCGCCTTTCGCCGCCTGCGAAGTTATCGCATCGCTCGCGTCCGCGCCGACCATCGCGCTTAAAAGAATCGCGCCGTCGGCGACCGTGCGCACCATCGGTCCCGCCGTGTCCTGCGAATGCGCAATCGGAATCACGCCCGAACGCGAAACCAGCCCGAGCGTCGGCTTGATTCCGACGATGCCGGTTGTCGCCGCCGGACAGATAATCGAGCCGTCGGTTTCCGTGCCGACCGCGATTGCCGCCAGATTTGCCGCGATTGCCGTGCCCGAACCCGACGACGAGCCGCACGGGTTTCTGTCCAGCACATACGGATTTCGGGTTTGCCCGCCGCGCGCCGACCAGCCGCTCGAAGATTTCGTCGAGCGAAAATTCGCCCATTCGCTCAAATTTGTTTTGCCGATAATGACCGCTCCGGCTTTGCGCAGCTGCTGAACCAGAAAAGCGTCGGCGCGCGGCGTCGGCGCGTCTAAAAGCGCGAGACTTCCGGCGGTCGTTTTCATTTTATCGGCGGTGTCGATGTTGTCTTTCAGCAGAACGGGAATGCCGTGCAGCATCGAGCGCACGCGTCCCGCCTTGCGCTCTCTGTCCATTTCGGCGGCGATTCGCTCGGCATCCGGATTAATTTCGATAACCGAATTAAGGCGTTTATCGAGCGAGCGGATTCTGTCCAGATATTTTCCGGTAATTCTTTCCGAAGTCCATCTGCCGGATTTCATCGCGTCCTGCAATTGCGTCACGGTCATTTCCGAAAGCTCGAAATTGTCAGTCTGAATCGCTGTATCTTCAGCCGAAACTTTTTTCATATTGCCAGGCATTAAAGCCGCGCCCGCGCCGACGGCGGCGGTTTCCAAAAATTCGCGTCGTTTCATTTTTCTTCTTTCGCTTTCCTTAAATTTGCCGCCGCTTCTACGAATTCGGCGGCATCTGGTACAAACTGGATTTTTCTGCGCGTCTTTTATTTTTTATATGTGAGATTATTCATCCGCGACACTTCTTAAAAGCGCGTTCAACTCTTTTTGTTCGCGCCCGGCGATGCGTTCGTAAAAAGCTGAAATCTGTTCGGGCGTATCGTAATCGGAGACGGCTATTTTCTCGAAATCCTCGAATCTTTCCGGCTCTGTGTGTTTGATAACGATAAAAAGCCTTTCGTGAGCGGCGTCCAGCTCCTTAAATAATTCATCGAGTTTTTTCTGGTCGGGTTTTTCAATTTCGATGAATTTGCCGTTTTCTTTGTTTTCCTTAGAGTAATCGAGCAGGTGCTGTCTGCCCGCCCTGAGCTTGCTTCGTAAATCTCTGACCGTTTTCTCTATATTTCTGCGCCTGACCGGCAGCGCATGCGACGCTTCGAGCGCCAGTTTGCGGCGCGCGTTCTCGGCGTTTTTTAATAATTCGAGATTCTCTTTATAGTAGTCGTCAGTTTCAAAAGCCACGAGATTAATGTCGAGAAGTAAATCAGGTAATTGGTCTTTAGGAAGAATCAAATTTATAAAAGGGTTGTGATATTCGGGCGCGGAAATTTTGCCTGAAAGAATATCTTCCAATTCTTCGACTTCGCGGCGGGCGATGATTTCATACTGTTCTGCGCGCTCTTCGTCGGTCATACCGCGCGTGGCATATTCTTCAAATTTCTTGAAGAGATAAGGCTTTCGATGCTTAACCCTGATAAAAAGCTCTTCCGATATTGTATCTTGCAGATAAGTTAATTCATACAATTCCTGCTCGCGTCGTTGTTCTTCCTGAAACCTTTCGTATTCATCAGCCAGCTTTTGTTCTGCGTCTTCGATGCTGCGGCACAGCGCGTCGTAATGCGGCTGCGCCTCGCGACGCACATCGGGCGGAAGAATCGAAACTTTTTTCGCGTATGCGTCGCGGGCTTCAATCATTTCGACCAATTGTTTTAACTGCGCCTGATATTCGGCGGGCATCTCGTATTCTTCTTTATAATCCGGTTGGGCGAGCCGCTCAGTCTTCATAAATTTGTTTTCCGGTTTATTTAATCTTTTTCAAGCTGCCGTCGCCGCTGATGCGGCGCGAATTGGCATTGGCGACCTGTTCGGCTTTGGCGAAAGCGCGCAGGAAGTTTTCGCCCAGAACTTTCCGGATTTCCTGTTCGCTGTAGCCGCGCCGCAGCATTTCATAGGTGACCAAAACCAAATCTTCCATGCCCTGCATCGGCGCGGGCAGAAACGGAACGCCGTCATAATCCGAGCCGATGCCGATGTAATCGATGCCCGCGACTTTTTTGATGTGGTCGATGTGGTCGACGATTCTTTTATAATCCGCCACGTAAATCGGATTTTCGGCAAACAATTTGCGCTCGGCTTCATTAAAGCCCTGCCGGTCGTTTTTGTATTGCTCGCGCAGCGCATCCAATTGCGGTTTCAAACGCGTCGAGCGCTCGTTTTCTTCGCGGTTCGTTCTTTCGTCGAGAAACGACGGGTAAAAATTTATCATTATCACGCCGCCGTTTTGCGCGACGCGTTTCAGAACGTCGTCCGGCACGTTGCGCGTGTGATTTGAAACGCCGCGCGCCGACGAGTGCGAGGCGATAATCGGCGCGACGCTCACGTCCAAAACGTCGTTCATCACTTTGTCGGAAACGTGCGAGATGTCGACCATCATTCCCAGACGGTTCATCTCGCGCACGACGTCCTTGCCGAAATCCGACAAGCCGTTGTTTTTCACTTCGCCGCGATGCGCGTCCGCCCAATCGTGCGAAACGTTGTGCGTCAGGGTCATATAACGAACGCCGAGACGGTAAAAATTTCGGAGCGCGTAAAGCGAGTTTTCAATCGCGTAGCCGCCCTCGATGCCCATCAAAACGCAGACTTTATTTTGCTTTTTCGCCTGCCGGATTTGCGCCGCCGTCGTGCACGCCGTCAATTGCGCCGGATGCTTTTCGACTTCGCGATTTGTCGCGTCAATCAAATCCATCGCCCGCCGCATTGAGCCTTTAAATGTTCCGTCTTTATTCAAAGTCGCGCCCGAAACGTAAATCGAGAAAAACTCGCCCGTGATGCCGCTCGCTTTAAAACGCGCCAGATCAGTGTGAAACGGGTCGCCGTCCGCGTGAAATTTGCCGACCGAATTAGTCGATAAATCGAAATCGTCGTCCACCATCGGACTCGGAATATCGTTGTGACCGTCGACGATAATCGCTTTTCGGTGAATCTTTAAAGCTCTCTGCCAGAGCGCCGCATCAGCGCCCGCCGGCATCGTCTGGGCAAAAGTCGGAACGCAAAAAGCAAAAAGCAGAAACAGACAGATAATTTTTTTCATAAGTTTAGTTGCGCGGGAAAGATTTGCGATAAGTTTAGCGTTTTTCCGAAAATTTGGCGAGAATGTATGGAAACATTTTGCTTCGGGCGCGCGTTTCTATGTTAGAATTTTCGAGCGGGGAATTAATATGAACTCTGACAGTCAGGAAACTTTACGACAGGACGACGGGACGAATAAGATTCTCGAAGCAATCGGCGATTTGCGCCGGGAAATGAATGAACGATTCGGAAAAACTGAAGTTCGTCTGACAAATATTGAAGGCGAGCTAAGGGAAATGAAGGATTTGCAAATGAGTTTCGGCGTGCGTTTAGACCGCCACGAGGCAATGTTATTAAACATGCGCGCGGATATGAAGTTTTGCGCGCGGAAGTCGAAGCCTGGGCGCGGGACGTTCTGGAATTACAGCAAAAAGTAGCTTGAAAATTTTTCGAAAAGCGAAACGGGAACAGCTCTCAAACGGGCTGTTCTTTTTTATTGAAAACGGAGCAAAGGGAAAAATCTTCCTTCAATCTTCCTGCCTTCAGGAATTACCGGAACGCCTTCGGGCAAAGGTTTATCAGAAGCGGATTTCACGCCGTCGCGGAAACAAAATAAAAAAAGAAACGGCTCAAAAAATTTCCGAGCCGTTTCTTTTTACAAGGGAGAGTTATTCGGTTGTTTGAAAATTACCAATCGCGGCGGTCGCGATAAACGTTGCGGCGATAACGATATTGCTGTCTCATCAGGCGGCGTCTCTCGCTGCTGCTTAAATAACCGTCGCTGTAATAGCGGTTTGTATTGCGATAAATTCTCGACCGCTGGCGCTGCAGACGCCAGTATTCGCGCGGCGAAAGGCGTCCGTACCGGTTCTGCTGCCAGTAGATATTGCGATTTTGCTGCCAGTAAACGTTACGGTTGCGATTCCAGCGACGATTTGTCGTGCGGTAAATGTTTTGCTCCCTGGTTTCCCAATTCCTGTTCTGTCTCCATTGAGCGTCCGCCGAAGCGACGTAAAGGCTCAAACAAAAGGCGATTGCCGAAACAACCAGCCCGAATTTTCTCAAGTAATTCATATTCTCTCCTTGTTTATTCAAAAATTTACGGAATCCCGCCATCCGCTGGACGGGAGAATTCCGGTTTAGCAAAGATGCTGTGCTAAAAGTGATGAAAGTTTTTCAGGTCGGGTTGTCATAAAAATTCCGCGCCAAAATTATTGACATCCGGCGGGAAATGAAATAAATTCTCTCTGACTGACCGGCAGCAATTAAATCATCAAGGAGAAAAACCATGAAACGTCTTATTCGTTCGAGAATTTTCCGAAAATTTCTGACGCTCGCTTTTCTCATCGGCGCTCTGGCGTTTTTCGCCTCGGCAAATTTTTCCACCCGCGCGGTCGAAGCCGCCAGCGAATGCACCGAGTTCTGCGCTCTGGATGCGAGTTGGTGTCACGAGGACTGCAACGACCCGAACAACGCTTATACTGGCTGCCACGCCG
>DASVWG010000139.1:0-7469 GCA_036389695.1 Pyrinomonadaceae bacterium | reverse complement strand
CCGCGCGGGCTTCTGCTACTTGTTGCTTTATTTAAAACTCGGAAATCTGGTTGCGCGATTCAAGCTCGGATTTTCCGGTGATGTGTTCGATTTCGTCGCGGCGCGCAAGCTGTGCTTTCTGCGTTTCTGCCGCGCTCAATTCGCGGTAAGCGCAGACGCGGTTTCTGCCTTCGCGTTTGGCGCGATACAGCGCCGAATCTGCCATTTCGACCAGTTCAATCGGGTCGAGCGAATCGTCCGGAAAAGAAGCGACGCCGATGCTGATGGTGATGTGATGCGATTCGGTCGGCTTGCCCTGCCGGATGACGCTGAATTCCTGTTCTTCGATGGTCGAGCGGATTCTTTCCGCCGCGACTATCCCTTGCGTCAGCTCGGCGTCCATCAGAAACGCGGCAAATTCTTCGCCGCCGAAGCGCGAGGCGACGTCGCCGCTGCGCAGGATTTGCGTGATGCACAAGCCGATTTCTTCCAGGGTTTTACTGCCGGTCAGATGCCCGTAAGTGTCGTTGACTTTTTTAAAATAATCGACGTCCATCATCAAAACGCAGAAATGACGTTTTGCGGCGTCCGGCTGCGAAGCTTCGCGGCGCAGCTCGGAAAAAAACGAGCGGCTCGAAAGCAGTCCGGTCAAATCGTCGTGCGAAAGCAGGCGGCGAATCTGGCGCTGGTATTCGCGGTCGATTTCGTCCAGCATCTCAAAGCGCAGGATGTGCTCGCCGATGGTGATTTTGTCGCCGTTCTGCAAAGTTTCCTGCTTGATGCGCTGACCGTTCAGAAAGATTCCGTTGCGCGAATCCAAATCGGTTAAAATATACGTCGGTTCTTCCGCTTCGCCGCCGCTGACGGTCGTGATGCGCGCGTGCTGGCGCGAAACTTTTTTGTCGTTGACGCGAACGTCCGCTTCCAGCGCGCGCCCGATGATTACTTCCTCGCGTTCGAGCGGAATCGGCACGGCGAGAAAATCGCCGCTCAGGAAAACCAGAGCGGGACGCAAATCTCGTTTCGGACGTTTGGCTGATGACATAATCTGCTTTGCGGGACAGTGGGGAAGACACGCGAGGTGCCTAACTAATAAAATAACTTATCTTAAAGCCGACAGTCTAGTAAATTTCGATTGGCGACAATCGTTTTTGAGCGGATTTTCAATCTTTATTGACTTCTATCCATCGTTCCGGCGATACAGGCATAAGCATAATCTTTCAGCTTTTGATTCACTTTGTGACGGCGCAGAAAATCATTTATCGTTTTTTCAGTCTCAGGATGCCGCAGATGTCCCAAGCCGTGCAGCGCGCTTTTTTGGCAATCTTCCGAATCGATTTCAAGGATGCGTTTTAATGTTTCAAACATAGCTTGCCGGATTTCAATTCCGTCTTCATCCGCCGCCGCGCCGTTTTCCATATAGTAGCCGTAAGCTAAGCCGTCCCACCACATAAAGCAGGAATGTTCCAGCGGATTAACGGCAAAAAAGCGAGCGAATAAATCAAACATCGAAGATATACATTCCTCGCGCAGCGAAAGCGGAACGCGCTTGTCCCAGAGCAGCCCGTAAAATTTCACCTCGCAAAGCAGATAAGGAACGACATAAAAAAAACCTTTCTCAAGTTGATTCGGATTATATGAATCGAGCAAAAATTCGGGTCTGCGAAAAAGCCGTGTCAGATGCCTGAGCGTGACGCTCGGATTTCCATAGGAATATTCGCCGCTAATAAACAAAATGTGGTCTGTTTGAGGATTGAAAACAAATTCAACAAACTGTTCAAACGAAAATTTATCAAGTCGCACGCTCATCAAATTTACTTATAGTCAGAATGGTTTTCGCCTTTTGTAAATCCGTCGCAGCGAAAAGCGTTTTTGAAATAATATAAGTATAACATCGCGACCTCGGACGGTCTGCCGGTAATTCGGCTGAATTGACTTTTATCCCGCGACTTGTCTACAGTCACCTTTTGCAGCAAGATGAAGATTCTTATCGTCAAACTCGGCAGCATCGGCGACGTGGTGCATACTCTGCCCGCGCTGGCGGCGATTCGGCGCGCGATTCCGCACGCGGAGATTTCGTGGGTGGTCGAAAATCGCTCGGCGGAAATCTTACGCCCCGGACGCAACCAATTTTTAAGTCACCTCATCGAAGTTGATACGAAGGCGCTGAGGCATCAAGAATCGCTTGGGGAGACGCTGTTGATTGCCCGTCAGCAGTTACGCGGGCTTCGTGCCTCCGCCTTCGACATCGCGCTCGATTTTCAAGGACTTCTGAAATCCGCATCAATCGCCAAGCTCGCCAGGGCACGCCGCCGCTACGGTTTCGCCCGCGAAGCCTTACGCGAGCCAGCCAGCCGTTTTCTTTTGACCAACAGCATCAGCGTTCCGCGCCAGATTCACGTTATCCGCAAAAATTTAACGCTCGTCGAAAAAGCCTTAAAAATTCCCGTGCCCGAAAATAATTTCGAGTTTCCGATTTTCACGCTGAAAACGCACGTCGAAGAAGCCGAAAAAATCATTTCCGCAACGGGCGAGAATTTCGCGATTTTAAATCCGGCGGGTGGCTGGGTGACAAAGCTGTGGGGCGCGGAAAAATTCGGCGCGCTGGCTGATAAGCTCTGGGAAGAAAACGGTTTAATTTCCGTTATCACGACCGCGCCGGGCGAAAACGCGCTGGCGGAAAAGGTTTTGAAAAACAGCAAATCAGGCAAAGCGGTGGCGGCAAATTTAAGCCTGAAAGGATTTTACGAATTAAGCAGGCGAGCGCGGGTTTACGTCGGCGGCGATACCGGACCGACGCATCTGGCGGTGGCGGCGAAAGCTCCGATTGTCGGCATTTTCGGTCCGACCGAATGGTGGCGCAACGGCAGCCCGAACGAAAATGATATTTGCGTCGAACGCGCCGACATCGACTGCCGCGTCGATTGCCACCGCCGCACGTGCGGCAACTGGATTTGCATGGACATTTCCGTCGAAGCGGCTTTCAATGCGGTGCGGAAACGTTTGAAAAATGATTTTTGATTTTGGTCTTTGACTTTTGACCTTTTCAAAGGTTGCAGCTGGAGATTACGGTAACATTCCGCCCAAAACTATAGTGATTGTGATTGATGATGGCGGTGATTTTGTGAAGTCATATCAATCAATCCAAAACAAAACGGATTCAAGTTGTGCTACTCATCAAATCTGTATAAATTCAAAGGGCGAGATTTCCTACGAATTTGAGTGCGATGGCTATGGTTTTGAAGTATCTACGTCGGGCGAAGTCAAGCTTACTGTTAGTGGAATTACTTTTCCTGTGAAAAAGGGAAATTAACATTTACTCAGTAATAAAAGCACACAATATAATAAACTATTAGACGAGGGCACAAAACAGCAATTTCCGTCCGTGGTAATATACGCCAGCGATGCAGGGTTCTTCATTCTGGTATTCGCTTTTTATTACCAATCGAGCCTTCAAATCAAATTAAAAGAGAGTTACCGTCCACGATAGTCACTCTCTTTTTTATTCTGCTGCATAAAACAAATTACAAACTGTTCAAAGGTTTAATTAATTCCGCTGAATCAGCGTCAGGAAAATTAACGCTGGTGCTGACAGCATGGGAGCTCATCTCATCAGCAGGGTAAGGCGCAAGCAGCTTTTGCAGGCGGTCGGTATTATTTTCTTTCGGGTCGAGCCATTCATCATAGTTGGCAGCTTTAAGAATCACCGGCATTCGTTCATGTACTGGCTTTAACACGTCATTAGCTTCGGTCGTGATAATCGTGCAGGTTTCTAAAACGTCTCCGCTCGTTTTATCAATCCATTCTTCCCAGAGTCCGGCGAAACCGAAAACTTCCTTTTCCTTGAGATAAAAATAAAATGGCTGTTTTGCGCCTGAGCCTTTCTTCTGCCATTCGTAAAAACCGGACGCAGGGATTATGCAGCGACGTTTTTTAAAGGCGTCGCGGAAAGAAGGTTTTTCCGTTAAGGTTTCGGCGCGGGCGTTTATCATTCGGTTTCCGATGTCTGCATCTTTCGCCCACGACGGAATCAAGCCCCATTTGAATTGCGAGAGCTCGCGCTCGCCGGTTTCCAGCACGACATCAATCATCTGCGCCGGCGCGATGTTATACCGTTCCTTATAAATGTCGGGATTAAGTTTCCCGACTTTGAACTCAGTCTTTATCTGTTCCGGCTTCGCTCTATTGGTAAATCTTCCGCACATTTCTTCGTTCTCCTATTTACATATTTTACCCGACAGTTAATAACTCATTCCAGTTCGTCGTATAACACGGACTCTTTCTCGTCTGCTTCATCTTCCATTTTCCCTCAGTCTGAACACAGCCGAATCGAACCGTATCTTTGCCGAATTTCCGGTTTATCTCGTCAATCGCTTTCATTAAATTATGCCGGCGCTGAAATCGCTCATCATCGAACATTCGTTTTAAGATAGTCTCGATTGCCATCGAGCGATACAAATTCAAAACGCCTTTTTCTCTGACGCGCTCTCAGCACGTTTGTCGGCAATCTTGGCGAGAACTCTTGTTTCAGCAATTCCGATTGAGACGGGAATGCCCGTCCATTTATACATTTTCTCGCGGATGGATTATTTTTGTCTTATAAACGCCGAGTTTCGAGACATCTAAAACAGAGTAAAATCTGTCTCAAAAACGACCCTTTTTGAGATACATGAAACCCCATAAAAAATGTCTCAAAAGCCATACCTTTTTGAGACAAAATTAGGTGTCCAAAAACCTCTCAAGAAAATCCAATCCTTAAACCAATAAATTTCATTATTCGGGCAAGCATAAAAAAAGTGTCCAAAAACTAGAGATTTTGGACAGATAAAAATGATGATTCGCTAAAAACTCGCTTAATCATCCGCTGCCTAATGTTTTTTCAATTTCGCCCTTCAATGTCTCATGGCTTACCTTTCCCTGCCGGAAATAAGTTATCTCGCCTTTTTCGTTGTAAAGAATCGTGAACGGCAGAGCGCCGCTCCAATCTTTGGAAATCGAGGAGATGAGCGTGTTTTCATCCACGCTGGTGAGCAGATAGGTCGGCATTTCCGCTTTCATTTCGCTCAAAAATTTCGGCACCGCCGTGTCTATTTCTTCGACAAAATCGAGCGAAACGCTGATAAAGTCGATTTTTCCGCGATATTCGGCGTCAATTTTGACAAGGTCGGGAAACTCTTCGCGGCACGGACCGCACCACGTCGCCCAGAAATTAACGAGCAGAGGCTTGCCGCCGGGTTTGAGAAGCTGTTTGATTTTCGCGTCGTCCACTTGCGTCACGCGCGGCGGATTTGCCGCCTGCTGCGGTTTCGTTTCAGCGGACGATTTTTGTGCGGGATTTTTTGTCTGCGTGCAGGAGGAACTTGCAAGGGAAAAAAACGCGCAGAGACTTAGGAAAAATACGACGCGGAAAAATTTATTCTCCGCGCCGCGTATCGTTTGTTTTGTTAAACTTAAAATTCTCATGATGCAAGCTTATGCGCGCTTGATTGAGCAGCCGATAGCGTTTGTTTTCGCAGTCTTAACCGGTTGTTTGCTCAGCGCCGAATGAAAAGCGTCGCGCAGGTAATTAATCGTCACATTTTTTCCCGTACGGTCGTTGTCGAGCGCGCCGTGATAAAGCAGGACGTTTTGCTTATCAAAATAGTAGAATTCCGGCGTGACGCTCGCTTCGAACTTGTCCGCCAGAACGTTTCCTTTATCGATCAAAACGGGGAATTTATAACCGACTTGCCTGGCGGTTGAGGCGACCCAATCGAGCGATTCGGTCGCGTTTGAATTGATGCCGATTAGGTTGATGCCTTTGGCTTTTAATTCATCGGCGATTTGGTTGATTCTTTCGTTGTAGGATTTAACAGCCGGGCACTGCGCCGAAACCCAAACCAAAACCGCGCCGTTTTCGCCTTTTAATTTGTCAAAAGACTGCTCGGCGCCGCTCAAATCCGGCAAAGTAAAATTTTCCAGCTTTGTGCCGACGGCAAAATTACCTTTCGGAACAAATTCTTCGGTGCAAGCAGTTGAAACAAATGCCAGCAGAGCCAGAATCGCAACCAGAAAAATGCTTTTTCGTCTCATAAAATTTTGCTCCTTTTTATTAGTAAAAATTACGGAATAATTAGTATAAAACCCTAGCCGGTTATTTTTCCTTTGTAAAAACAAGCTGCTGACCGCCTCGTTTAAAGGTCATCTGATTTTTCGCGGCGTCGAATTCCAAAACTATTTCCCTGGATTCGATTTTAAATCTATCCTGCGCCGTCGCTTCGAGCGGGAAAGTGGACTGCCCGTTCGGCTGCGCCAGGAGTGTCGAGCCGTCGCGAGTAATCGTTAGTTTAAGGGGAGTTTGCGCGTTTGAATAAACGCCGACGTATCTGTCCAAAACTTCCGGGCTGACATTAATTGTTTCAAAGGCGGGAATCTCGAACGGTTTATTTTGGTAAATGCTCAAAACACCATCCACAATCTTAGTTGTCGGATAACCCTTCGCGTTCGCAGTGAAGGCGACCGCCAGCTTTTCTTCCGACAGGTAAATCAGCAGCGAGCTAAAACCGTCGATTCCGCCGCCGTGCCCGTAGAAGGTTTTGCCCTCCAGCGAATACAGCATCATTCCCGAACCAATCTCCTCTTTAACGGGTTTCATCGACGCGAGGCTCTCCTGCGAGACGAGTTTGCCGTCAAACAGCGCCTGAATAAATTTTGTCAAATCACCCGGCGTCGAGATGATCGCGCCCGCGCCGCCCGGAATGCTCAAATCGGTTTCGGCTTCCTGTTTCCAGTCGCCAAGGTAATTGAAGGAAAAACTTTCGTTTTTGCCGACATCAGTTTTTCCGGCGCCGAGGTATGTATCCTTGAGTCCGATTCTGCCGGCGATTCTTTTCTTTAAGGCTTCACTGTAAGGTTTGCCGCCGCCTTTTTCGACGATCTGCCCCAAGAGCAAAAAACCCGAATTGCTGTATTCCGTCTTTTCGCCCGGCTCGAAAACGGGCTTGCCTTGGGCGATAATGGCGAGCATTTCATCTTTCGTTTTCGCATTCGTCTTCCAGGCACGGAAATCGCCGCCCCTTGTGAAGTCGTAAACCCCGCTGCGATGCCCGAGCATTTGCGCAATAGTAATTTTACTGGCATTTGGAATCTGCGGAAAGAATTTGTCGAGCGTGTCCGTGAGCTTTAATTTCCCTTCCTCGACGAGTTGAAAGATCATCACGGCGGTAAACATTTTGGTGATGGAGCCGATTCGGTATTTGGTCGCCGCCGAAGCAGGTTTCTTTTCGGTTCCGCTCAACTGGCTGTAGCCGATGGCGCGGCTGTAAAGAATCTTGCCGTCGCGGGCGACTGTCAGGCTCCCCATCGCCTTATTCTTTTCGGCGAGGCGGTCAAAAAACTGGTCGAGCTTGGCTTTGTCCAGCGATTGTGCAGGAGCGGTGGTTAAAAACGTTAATGTTAGTAAAATTGCGGATAAAAATTTGATTCTCATAATATGTATAACGTCTGTCACG
>DASVWG010000138.1:0-35794 GCA_036389695.1 Pyrinomonadaceae bacterium | reverse complement strand
AACGACGCGGCGGAAATGCGCCAGAAAATGCTGGAAATCCTGCGCCGAAGCTATCAGACGCTGCCCGAATACCAGAAAATTCCGAGCGCGAAACTGCTCGAATTCGGGCGCAGGGAAGTTTTGACGGATGCGAGAAAAGCTCAGGCGAGTTCCGTTCATCAGGCTTTGGCGGACGAGCTGCTTTTTCTTGGTCTTTATGATGAAGGCGCGCCGGAACTGGAAACGGCGCTGCGCGAAAAGCTTTCGCCGAACGTTGTGGACAAGCTGAAATCGCTCGCCGGAATGCAGACGAGCGCGAATAATTTATCGGTTTTTCCGGCGGACACGGCTTACACCTTAGCGGTTTTTTACAAGCGCGGCGATATGGCGAACCGCGCGATTGCGTATCTCGAACCGCTCTGGCGCAACGTGCCCGCCGATTATCAAATCGAATTGATTCCGCGCGAGCAAATCGAGATTCTTTATCCCGCGCCGTATCGGGACGCGCTTTTGCAATACGCGCCGGAGAGAAATCTGGACACGCGTTTCGTGCTTTCGATAATGCGGCAGGAATCGCGTTATCGCGCCGACGTCAAATCCTACGCGGCGGCGCGCGGGCTGATGCAGTTTATCTCGGCGACGGCAAATCAGATTGCGAATGAACTGAATCGAAAAAATTTCCAGCAGGACGAGCTTTACAATCCGCCAATCGCCGTCCTGTTCGGCTCGCAGTATCTGCAAAATCTTTTCCGCATGTTTCCGAACCAGCCGCAGGCGGTCGCGGCGAGCTACAACGGCGGCGAGCTGAATATGCAGCGCTGGCTGGCGCGCGCCAAATCCGACCAGCCCGACCGCTACGTGCCGGAAATTCTCTTTTCGCAGTCGAAAGATTACGTCTACCGCGTGATGGCGAATTACCGCGTTTATCAAATGATTTACGACGAAAAGCTGAAATCTCGCTGAATTTTTTTGGTTTGCAGACCTTAAATTCAATTTTGCGTGTATGCGGCGCAGTATTGCGGCGACCTGATTCCAAAGCGCAGCAGGCTGATTCCGCGCAGAATCAGGTCGATTCCGTAACGCGGCGGGTTGATTCCACACGGAATCAAGGTGATTCCAACCAGAATCAGGTCGCCGCAGCTTGGAATCAAGGTGATTCCAGTCAGAATCAGGTCGCCGCAACTTGGAATTAGGTCGATTCAACGTGGAATCAGGTTGCTGCGTCGCGGAATCAGGTTGATTCCGCGTAGAATCAACCTGCCGCAACACTAATTTTGGCAATTTCAGTTTCGATTTCGTATGATTTTATTAAAGATTTTAAAGTGTCAGTAGCCCGACCGTCAGGGAGGGCTTAGCGAAGGGAGAAAGGCAAAAGAATAAATGGAAGAATGCTTTGGCTTTCGCCTTTCGCTCTTCGTCTTTATCCTTTCAGAAAGCCCGCGCTCACGCTTGGGCTACTGACACCTTCCAACTAATTTGCATTATTTATGAAAAAAGCAATTTTACTGTTTCTATTGACTGTTTTCTTCGTCGCCGCGTGTCAAAAAACGCCTCAGTCAACGCAAAACGCTTCGGCTGAGGCGAAACGCTACAGTTTGAAAGGCAAGGTCGTCTCGGTCGATAAGGCGAAAAAGAAAGCGGAAATCGCGCACGACGATATTCCGGGTTATATGGACGCGATGACGATGAGCTTTCCGATTCGCGCCGATTGGGTCTGGGAAGATTTGACGCCGGGCGCGGAGATTCGCGCTCAATTGGTCGTGGACGACGCGAAGGGCGATTACTGGCTGGAAGACATCGGAATCATCGCCGCGCCGAATCCGAATCAGCCCGCGCCGCCGGTTGACGAGCGCTTCGCGCAAGTCGGCAGAGAAATTCCCGATTTCAAGCTGACCAATCAGGACGGCAAACGTTTTTCGCTCAAAGATTATCGCGGCAAGGCGCTCGCCGTCACGTTTATCTACGCGCAATGCCCGCTGCCCGATTACTGCATCAAGATGTCGACGAATTTCAGCGACCTTGCCAACCAGATTCGCGACACGGATTTGAAAGACAAAATTCGCCTGTTGAGCATCTCGTTCGACCCGGCGCGCGACACGCCCGAAAAATTGAAACAATACGGGCTCGGATACCTGGGCAAAAACGCGCCGCCGGATTTTACCGTCTGGCAGCTGGCGGTCGGCGCAGACAAGGAAGTGCGCGAAGTGGCGGACTTTTTCGGTCTGCGCTACGAAACCGACCCGAACGACAAAACGCAGTTCAGCCATTCGCTGCGCACGGCGGTCATCGCGCCCGACGGCAAAGTGACGAAAATCTTCGCCGGAAACGATTGGACGCCGAACGATTTGTTGAGAGAGATGCAGGCGACTTTAAAATAGAGCTTAAGAAGTGGCAGTAGCCCAAGCGTGAGCGCGGGCTTGGCGTCTGAAGATTCGAAGCGATTTCCACCATCCGGCAAGCCCTTCCTGACGGTCGGGCTACTGATACGTTTTTCTCTCGGGCGAGTTAAATATATTGCCGAAAAATAAAATTATTTCTTGCATTAAACTTCATATTCGGTTATATAGTTCATCGTATTTATTAATTGAAATCGCAGGCGGGTGCGGAACCTTATCTTTAAGCCGCATCTTTGATGAAAGGCGCTTTGTGAAGCGCGCTCAAAAACTACAATTATTTATAGGAGAACGCCGATGTATCAAAAGAGTTTTCTCAATGCTACTGAGCAGGTCGGACATCAGACAGGCTTGGACTTTATCAAAAAACTTGCTCAGGACGCGATGTCCCCCCAGTATCGGACGAAAGCGCTCATAATTCTGTGGGTTATTCTGGTTATCGTGCTCGTCATTCTATCGTTAATTTTATATCTCATCTTTAACGCTCTAAACCAATTTTATCTGGGCGTGGTGGTCATTACCACTATCTGGGCTCTCTTTTTTGGTGTCGCCGCCCTGTTTTTTTTGTCGGGGAAGTGGCTGACGACTCTTGCCGGCAGCATTCTGGGCGTCAGCGCCAGTGATCTGGGAACGAAAAGCGGTCCGCTCGCTCAGGCGAATGATGCCATTAACGGCGTGGCGGTGGCGGTCGCGAGGGTGTTGCCGACCGAGCAGCAGCAAGCAAGCTTTGCAACCGGCGGAGAAGTGTCTGCCGACCCTTTTACCGTCAAAATGGTTTGGCTTTTCATCATTATTCTGGGCGTCTTATGTATCCCTGCGTTCTTCAGCGACAGCTTCGGAAAGGGCAAAACTAATACTAATACCGGCGGCGAAAATACCGGCGAAGGCGGCAACGGAGAAACCGGCGCGGCAGTCAATTCCTGAGATTGTTTCCGGCGTTTTATTTATTTAACCGGCACGGCTTCGACCGTTCCTCGCGCTTGAAAACCGTCGTCGACGGTTGCCGGATTCGGTTCAAATCTTAACGAAAGCTTCGCGTCCGAAATCGTCCCCGAAACATTGACGGGCGGTTTCGGATTTTCGGAAAAAGTTCCCGCGTCGAGCCGCGCGAGCGTGATTTTTCCGTCTTTCAAGCTGCCGGAAGCCATTTCCGCGAGCATCATTTTTTTATCGCCTTTCGCCGTCAGATTAAACGCCAGCGTGATTAAATCGCCGTAAGTCAAAACGCCGATTGAGCCTTCCGCGCCGAAGGTTCTTTCGCGGAAAGCAAAGCCGCCCGAATAGATAAAGCTAGCTTTGGCGACGCGATAATTCGTCCATTTGTTCGTCCAGGTCGGCGTCGCGTCCAGCGCCAGAGGTTTTTCGTCTTCCACCGGAACGACCGCGATTTTATACGGCGTCGTCAACATCTGCGCCTGCATCATATCCTTGCTCGGCTCGCTTAAATCAATCAAAACCTTGTCGGAAAGACGGCGAATCAAAACTTCCCAGCCCGCCGTCGGCTTCGTTCCGGCAAAAGCGGCGACGACGGCTTCTTTCGTAAAATCGACGGTCGAAGCCTCGGGCAGATTTTCGACCAGAGCTTGCAGCAGAGCGTAGGTTTTCGCGTCGCGCGCAACGAACAAAAACGGCGTTTCCGCTTTCGCGTCCGCGCCTCCGGCGATGATTTTGTAATCTTCCTTGCGCGGCTCGACAACGGGCGGAGTGACGGGCGGCTTCGTCGTTTTTTTCGTCGTGCTCGTTCTGGATTTTTTAACAACCTTCTTCCTTTTCGCCTGCGCCTGCGCGCCGCCAGTAAATAAACCGACGGATAAAAGCGTTAAAATAAAAATTCTGAATGTTTTCATAGACTGTTCCCCTTTTTCGCTCGTCGAGGTCAGAACCGCCTGCGGTAGCGGGCGGGTTTATCATTTTAGATTTTAGATTGCCGATTTTAGATTTGCCGTCAGCAAACGACCAATCATCAATCTAAAATCTAAAGTCATCAATCAATTACCCGCTCGCTACCGCAGGCGGTTCTGACTTGCCGTTCATTTTCCGCGCGATTCGCTTCATTTCAAAGCGCAGCTCATCTTCGTCTACCGTTTTCGCGTCGCCGTCGCGGTAAATTTCCTCGCCGCCGATCATCGTCAGGCGCACGTCGCGCGCGGTCGAGGCAAACAAAATCGCCGCGTAAACGTCGTGAACGGGCTGCTGCGCCGCCGCGCTTAGTGAGATGACGATTAAATCGGCTTGTTTGCCCGCTGAGAGCGTGCCGATTTCCGCTTCCAGATTGAGCGCCCGCGCGCCGCCGAGCGTTGCCGCTTCGAGAATTTCTCCGGCGTTCAAAAGCCGTTTTTTATCTTCGCGCGACCGCGCCAGAAGCGTCGCGAAACGCGATTCTTCCAGAATGTCGCACGTGTTGTTGCTCGCCACCGAGTCGCTTCCCAAACCGACTTTTATATTTTCATCGAGAAATTTTTCCAGCGGCGCGATGCCGTGTCCGAATTTGGCGTTCGATTTCGGGCAATGTGCGATGCGCGTGTTGCTGGCGCGAACGGTTTCGATGTCTTTTTCCGAAACCGTGACGCAATGCGCGAGCAGCGGCGCGGTCTGCAAAATGCCTATTCGGTCGAAATATTCGATGGTCGAAACTTTCGGCGTGTCCCAAACGTGCCCGAATTTTTGATAAATTCCGGCGAAAAAGCCCGTGCCGTAAAGCATAAATTCGGTTTCTTCCTTTGATTCGGCGGCGTGAATCGAAAGGTCGATTTTTTCGCCGAGAGCGTAATCGGCAATCAATTCGAAAAGGCGTCGGCTGACCGTATAAGGCGCGTGCGGCGAGATTCCGGCTTTGACGCGGGCGGTTTCGGTTTCTTTTAAAGCCAGAAATTTTTCGACGAGTTTTTGGAAATCATCGGCGGCGGTTTCGTTTCGAGGCGAAAAATCGGTTTCCTGAAAACTTATGCCGCGCAAGCCGGTTTTTTTCAGCGCTTCAAAACCGGCTTTGCCGTAGCGCCCGATGTCGGCGAAGCAGGTGACGCCCGCGCGCAAGCCTTCGAGCGCGCCCCAGACGGCGGAAATTTCAATGTCCGACTCGGTTAATTTTTCGGCGCGCACGGTTGAAAGCTTCACCAGCCACCTTGAAAAATCGTGTTCGACGTCGTCGAGAAAGCTGCGCATCGCCGTGATTTCCAAGTGTGAATGAGCGTTGACAAAACCGGGCATTATCGCTGCTTCGCCGAAATCTTCCGCTGCGGCGGCGGGAAATTTCGCAATGATTTCCGCCGGTTTCCCGACGGCGACGATTTTATCTTTTTCGATGGCGACCGCGCCGTTTTCAATCGGAACACCGGAAATCGGCAGCACGTAATTGGCTGAGATAATTTTCATAATGCAACATGGCAAAAACTGTAGGGGCAGGTCTTGTGCCTGCCCAAAGCGTCCGAATGGACGCTAACCGATATTAATTACTGTAATCTTGAATATATTTAAAACGCTTTTCGCTACGCTCATTGGGCAGGCACGCGGGCGTGCCCCTACATTCGTTTTCCCGATTCGATTTTCGCGTTAATTCGTTTTCTTGGCGCGGTATCTTTCCAGAATCGAAGTCACATAAGATTTCGTTGAAGCGATGTTGATGCGCTCGACGAATTCGCTTTCCGAAAGGCTGGAGATTTCCCCGCTGCGCGTCCATTCTTCGACGCGGCTCGCGCCGGCGTTGTAAGCGGCGAGCATCATCGCTTCGGCGGCGGGAAAATCGCGGTATTTCTCGCGCATTTTTTCCAGATACCAGCAGCCGATTTGGATGTTGCGCTCCGGGTCGCGCAAAAATTCGACCGTGTTTTGCGCCGTCTGTCGTTCAAACTCGCGAAAGCCGGTCTCTTTTGCCCACTCGCGCGCCACCGTCGGCGTCACCTGCATCAGCCCGACTTCTTCGTCCGCGCCGATTTGCCACGCGCGAAAGTAGGTTTCCTCGTAAATGACGCTCCAGACTAAATCTTTGTCCAGCCGGTAGATGCCCGCTTGCCGGGCGATAATTTCGTCGTAGCGATGAATCCAGTATCGATTGAAAAAATAAAGCCCCAGAGCGGCGGCGAGGACGACGAAAACAGCCAGAATGGAGAGCAGGTAACGGCGCATTTTGGATAAAGAATCAGCCACGAATAACACAAATTACACGAATATCAAATAAAAAACAATTCGCGCAAATTCTTGTTATCCGCGGCTAATTTACTTTCTTGAATTTTTTCCAGAAATCAATTGTTCGCAGCGAAAAATCGACGCCTTCGTAAGTCGAGCGGCGAGCCGTTTCGTTCAGGACGTGACCTTGCAGCCAGATGTCCGCGCGCAGCATCGCGCCGGCGTAAATTTCCGCGCCCGACAAGGTGCGCCGGTTGACCAGAATTTCGAGATTGAAATCGCCCAGATTCAGATAAATCCAGTACAGGTCGCTGCCCGAAAACGGGTTGCGCAAAGCGTTAAAGGAAATAATCTCGCCGCACAAGCTCCAATCGTTTTCGTTTTCGACGACGTTTAAAGCCAGCTCGTCGTAAGATTTCCAGAAGGGCGCGGCGGGCGTTTTTAAAACTTCGGCGCGATACGCCAGACCGCACAAACCGACCATCAAAGTATTTTGCTGAAAGCTGCTGTTGGTTCCGACTTCCGTCAGATTTTGCAGCGCAAACAAAACTTCCTGTTCCGTATCTTCGATAAAACCGTGTACGACCGCTTCGCCTTCCTCGTCAAATTCGGTGGCAATCCACGGGCTGATGCGCTGCATGTAGCGGGCGCGAAAACCCGGTCGGCAATCGGCGTAAAAAACTTCGCCCGTCTGCGATTCATACAAAACCGTCCACACTTCCAGACCCGCGCCGAGCTTCCAGCAGCGCCCGTGAAGCACGCCCGTCTTGCGCGTCAGCCGCGACGCTTCGCCGCGCTTTCCGGCGTTTTCCGCTAAATTATTGAAAGCCTTCTCGTTTGGAATCTCCAAGCCGATGGCATCAAAAGCGATTTCCATAAATCAATTTTCGGTCTACGGTTTTCGGACTTCGGTCTTTAAAATTTTGCCCTTTATCTTCTATATTTTTGCCTTTTTCCTTTTGCCTTTTGCCGTCCTCGTTTCTGACCATTTCGGCAAACAAATCCATATCGTAATCAGCCTCGCGCGACATTTCTTCGCGGATTTCGTGGAGCACTTCTAAAAATTTCGGTCGTCGATACATTCAAAATGAATAGTAAATCTTTAAGCGGGAATGGTCAATAGGTTCGGAAACGCGACGGCGCTCTAATATTATCGGGCTGGAAAATTACACTAATTTCCGCGTGAGATAAACGGGCGTTTTTCAGACGTGACGGCTCAAACCGCCCGGCGGATTCTGTTATTTCTTCAATTTCAAATTAACGTCCGCTAATTTCAGTTTAAAAATGCTCTCGGCATATTCGTCGGGTTTGGCGTTCATAACACCAACATTCTAAATTGCTTTTGTTCTCCCGCGAAAATAACTAAACCCGCATTCTGCTTTGTTTATCAAAAATTGTCCGAGGTATTGAGCATAATACAAAAAAATTGTTCGAGGTGTGGAGCATAATACAAACCGCAATTAAGGAAAATTTAAGATATATTAAAATAACGGGAAACCCTAATTTCCCAAAGCATCATCATAGTTTTTGTCCTAACATTGCGAGGTAGTGTGGGTAGCGCTCTTTGTATGTATTTGATTTTGCAGTTTCCTTTCCGTACACCTGACTTTGCTGTTACCTATGGTAACCAAAGTAAAAATTTATCGAATAAAACGGGAGAAACTAAGATCTCAGCCTACAACCCTTCAATTGCCTACAACCCTTCAGTGTAGAACTGGTGAACGATTGGTTTCACTAAAACCATACCAGTTTTCTAGATAACGGAGGTGTTTATGATTACCGTTGAGTTAGATATTTTCTCAGCAAAACCGAATCCGGTTTGGACTCTAACTGCTAAAGAAGAAAAAGAATTTATTGATCGCGTGCTGGCAAATCCATCACTAACCGAACCGCCGAAAAGCACCGGCAGGCTCGGCTATCGAGGATTTATCATCACGGCAACCGACGAAGCGAAGGCGACTTTGGAAAAAGCCGGCTTGCCTTCGTTTTTTTATATCGAATCGAAAAAACACGCCGCCAAGGAAGCAGCCCTGATCGCTTCTATCGAAACCGGCAAGGCTGTTCCTCAAAGCGGAAAGAAATTCGCTTTGGAATCGATGAAAGCGGACAGAAAGCTAAGAGAAGATTTTTGGCGAAAACATAAGTCCAAAGATTCGCTCAAGCTGGACACGCCGAAAGAAAAAGGCTTCGAGCCTGCGCTCGACCCGTCCGTCAAGCCTAACATTCCGCTCGATGCGCCGCGTCCCGACCAATTGCCGCCGCCTTCATCATCCGGCAGCGGACCTTCTAACATCGAATCCGAGGTTAATTCACTCGTCTGCGGACCTAATGTTTACCAGAGCGACACGAATTTTTCCTACTGGAACGATGCCTATAGTATGGAAAATAACAATTGTTACAATTTTGCGGCAGCTTACAGAAGTAATACTTTCGCCCAGCCCGGGCGCAAGTCCAACGTCGCGCACACTGCGCTGGCTTGTAATAATGCCGTCGGAACAACAAGTTATTGTGCGGCATATGACGGTTTTACCACTGCTTGCTGGTCAGGTAATGAAGTTTATACCTGTCTGGTGATAGACCCTGACCCGTATTACGGAGATTATCACTGGTATCGGTTGTGTGCTAATGGTCATTGGTGTCATAAACCGGGTCATACGGCGGCGCGCAACTATGATGACAGCGGCTACTGGATAACCGATCCGGCGACCTGCGATCGGGGATATTACAGTTCATTCTGCGGCTACAGGTATTTTCCTTACGGTTGGACTGTAAGTTAAATATAAGCGAGGTTAAAAACATGAAAAATGTTACGGTCTGGCTGCTCGCATTGTTTATACTGGCTTGCAGTCTCGATTCTAAAACACAGACGAGGTCGCGTAATTTGATACCCAAAAACCCGAAAAGTGCTGCCGTTACTTTGCAGATTTTCAGCGGGAGAGAAAACCCGAAATGGAATTTGAACAGCCGGCAGGCTAACGAACTTCTCGCGTTGCTGGGTAATTTGTCGAAGTCGCAGCCTCGCGCTTTTAATGGTGGTTTAGGATATACGGGTTTTCGCGTGCAGTTCAACGAAAGGGGAACGAAGCGCGAAATAATTGCTTACAGAGGTCAGATACTCTATCGAAACGACAATTCAAAAGAGTATTTTACCGATCCGGAAAGAAGTTTGGAAAAGTTTTTGTTGAAAACGGGTGATTCAACTCTGGGCACGGGACGCGCCAAGCGTACCGAGCAGGAAATAAATTTACCTCCCAAAAACTATCCAACCGACTTACCAAGGAGGAGAAATGAGTAAGAATAAATCTACACGCAGAGAGTTTTTAGAGATTACGGGCGTAACTTTAACGGGAATCGCTCTTGCTAATTTTTCGGTTACTCCGAATGTTTTTTCACAACAACCTGTCACACCGATTCAAACAAGTGCGACTACGGACATTGAAGAATGGTTGTTAAATACGGGCGCGGACGATATTCCGCAGGGCTTGTATCAAAAAGTACTTCCACAGTTAAAATAAAGAACGTCGAAGACGCACGTCTTTGATTGAAGTTTTTTAACTGTTGGTTTGGAAAGGTGCGGAGTTGAGCTGTTTTCTTAATGAATTTTACGGCTCAATTCCGCTCTTTATATATAACTACCGAAATTATGCGACAAAGCATAAATGTTTTATTATTAAAGCATTTTTAAATACTGTGAACGAGAAACTCCGGCGTCACAATCATCGGCACGAAAAAGCCCGCCGAGACGTTAAAGACGCGAATGCGCGCCTGTTTGCGGACGTTTGCGAGATGCCCGAAATTCCACGTCACCAGATAATCGATTTTGTGAAACGAAGCCAGCGCGACGTGCAGCGCGTCCGCCAGATATTTGCGGTGAAAGATGCCGCGCGAGATGTAGCCTTCCGCCAGAATCGCCGCTTCGTCCGTGAGCTCCAGATTTTTGAGCGGCTCGATAAGCTTCAGATAACCCGTCCGGTGCGGTTCGGGAACGCGCTCCAACTCGCGGCGCACCAGCGGCGAGACGAACGGCTGATACTCCGACAGCTCGTGTTCCCACCAGCGAATCGTCAAATCCCGTCGAAACGGCTCGCCGTTGTCCAGATATGCGCCGACGACCGAAGTTTCCAGATATAAGCTCAGCTTCATTCGGGTTTGAGAGTGTTCCCGACGCCGGCGGCGACCGGCTCAAACGTCACGCGCGAATTTTTGAAATCGAACGTCAGACGGTAATTTTTCAAAAAGTTTCCGCCTAAAATTCCCGCCTGCTCGAAGCCGGAAGTTTCGTTGATGATGTCCAAATCCAGCGCGATGGCTTTGATTTTTTCGCGGCTGTGATTGCCGAACGTAACGCGCGGCAGCAGAAATGCCGGGACGCCTTCGGTGACGCCCGCCGCGCCGACGACGCGCATTTTCTCGGTCGAGACATATTTGCTGACTTCGTCCATATTCGCCAGATCGTCGGAGATGACCGAAACGCTCGCGCCCGTATCGACGATAAAATTCAGCGGCGTTTCGATGCCTTCAAGCTGCACTTCGCCGCTCAGGTATCCGCTCGACGTCAGGCGCAGCGGAAGCGAAATCAAATTATTGGCTTCCGGTATCTCGACCTCGCTGCGGCGCACCAGCGAAAAGGTCAGCGCGCCGTAATCGAGCGTGGTTAAAAATTTCGAGATGAGATTCAGCCCGATGTAGCCGTCGATTTTTTCGTCGTTTTCGTGAAATTTTCTGATATAAATCGGCACGTTTTGAATTTTCACGTCGCCGATGCTGATAGTGCGCAGGAAACCGTAGACGATTTGAAATTTGCCTTCGCCGCCGATGGCGCGCGCTACGCCGCCTTTGGTAATCGGCTTGATGTCCAGACGGCGCGAAACTTCTTCACTGATAACGGAAATGCCCGACCCCGTGTCCAGCACAAACCGGAGCGGCTCTGTGTTTTTGCCGATTTTGACTTCGATAATCGGGCGGTCGCGGAACAATTTAATCGGCACGGTCGTGCGCTCTCCGCCCGCCGCGACATACAAATACTGTTTGCTGCCGAGAAAACGCAGAAAATTAATCAAGCCTTTGATGCGGTTGCGGCGTTCCTCGTCGGTGTTGGGCGCATACTGCAGAAAACGGTCGTAAGCGGCGGCGGCTTCCCTGTATTTTTCGGCGCGGGCGGAAACCTGCGCGACGGCGAAAATATAATCCGGCTCCTGCGGGTCGCGATATTCGGCGGTTCTTAAATATTCCAGGCTCTGTTCGATCCGGTTTTCGTAATAATCAATCAGTCCGAGTCCAGCCCACGCGAGCGCTTCGCCTTTGTCGAGCTGCAGCGCGTTGACAAAACAAAGCCTGGCTTCCTTGAAATTTCCGGCGCTGAGCATAGTCGCGCCCAAAACGGCGAAAGCGTAGGCGTTCTGCGGCTCGTTTTTCGCCACGTCGAACGAAAGATTGTAGGCTTCGAGCAGGCGTTTTTGCTTCATCAAAACGAAGGCGAGCTTGACTTTGACTTTGGAATCTTTCGGGTTTTGCTCGAACAGGCGGCGCAGGATTTTTTCGGCTTCGGGTAAATTTCCCTTGCGCGTCAGCTTTTCGGCTTGCCTGACCGCCTGGCGCACGTTTTCCGGCTCAATCTGCTGCGTGTCGCCGGCTGCCCAGACCGGCAGGCAGAAAAACACTAAAAGCAATCCGGCGCAAACGATTTTTGTCTGGCAGGAAGGCGGAAAATCAAACTTTCGCAGAACTAGAAATCTCATGACGAAAACTCCTTTCCCCGAATTTAAATTTTACTTGAGGATTTCACCCGTTTTCAGCGACCACAAAACCAAATCCATCTCATCGAAATCGATTTCCAACTGGCAGGCAAAATTTTTAAGCTGTTGCTCAATTCTTAGATACTTCGAACGCGTATTTGGTGGCTTCGGCTCGTCAATAATTTTTAATTCCGCCAGCGAGCGCAAAATATGCTTGTCCAGAATGGCGTAACCTTTCAGCCCGACGTTGCGCAAAAAGTGGCTCGCTTCCTTGTAACCCAAGCCTTTAATGCGCTTTTCCTTCACCAGCCAGTCGCGGCGCTCCAAATCGTCCGTGAAGCTCAAAAGCTTATTACGCAGTTTTAAATCGCAATGTTCACGCAGGAATTCGCGCGAGGCGACGATATAGCCCGCGCGCGCAAACGGGTAGCGATGAACGCCGGAAAGCGCGCCGGAAAGCTGTTCGAAATTTCCGTGCTGCAAAAACGGTCGCACCGCTTCGACCGAGCGCATTCCCATCCGCGCCGAACAGCCGCCGGTAAAAAAACAGAAAACCATCTCTTCCCAGAGCCGCTCGTCCGGCGCGGATTGCCAGACGGCTTCAAACTCAGCCAGACGCGCGCGGATTTCCGCGCCTCGCTCAAGGTGAGTCTGCTTGATTTTTTCAATGGTGACGGGCGGTTTTTCTTTTTTCACAAAAATCTTTCCGTAGTTTAGGAGCGCCCGCGCGGCTTGTCAATATTTTTCGAGAATTTGAATTTAATCATAAAAAAAGAACGCCGAGAGCTTTGACGTTCTTTTGAAAAGACAAAAAATCTTTGTTCGATTAAGGCTCATTAAGCAGAAACACATCCCACGCCCAGCGACCGAGCTGCGCGCCTTGCGCGTCTGTAACCTTTGCCCGATATTTAAACTGATTGCCGTATTCGTCTGTTTTTCTCGATTCCCGATAATCAAGTTCTATCGTTCTGAGTCCCAATTCGGCGAGCGTGTGCAGTTCATTTGATTCGGAAATGCCGTTGTGATTCGTGTCCTGCCATAAGCGCAATTGGTTGAATATTGCGTCCTGCGGTGAGATTTCGCCGTCAAGGTTTCCGCCGTTTGCCGTTTTGTCGTATTCAGCCAGCGCCAGAAAGCCGTGTCGTTCTTCATCCGGCGGCGCGGATTGCGGCGTGGCGTTACCGAATAATTCCTGCCCGTTGTCAATCCTGCCGTTTGCGTTGCGGTCGAGCGCCAGCCACGCGTCGTCAGTATTGGCGGCTGTCCAAGAAATCCTGCCTTTGACAACGCCGTCGCCGTTAAAGTCGAACGAGACGCCGTGTGCCGCATCGGTCATCAAAAAGCCGTTGCCTGAAACATCAATCAAAATCGGCGACACGCTGCAATAACATTCCGGTATCCGCGCCGATTTGCTTGATTCAACCGAATAACCGGCTTTAATAAACTGTGGCTCGCGATTACACGATGTTTTATTTTTCGCCGTCAACAATTCTCCGCCGCCGTAACACGGACATTCCGGATTCGGTTCGAAACATTCATAATTACAGACGCCTAGATACGGGCAGCACCAACCTGCGCCGGTCAGCACAGTTCCAGCGGGACAGCCAAATATGCCCGGCGCTTCACAGCCCGGCGGCGGTCCCGGCGTCGGCGTCGGGTTTGGCGTCGGTGCAGGGCTGATACCAGGACATTTCTCCGATTATTCTCGGACCGCCATAGTCGCAACCACATTCACAATCAGCCCTGCAATTAGGAACACTGTTTACGCAGCTATCGAAAGAACGGTGTTGAATATCCCTACAATCCGTATAAAAAAGTTTTAAGTCACAACCTGTAGGACAATGACCGCCGATACATGGTGCGGCGCAACTGTATACATGACGGCAATTTGGAAGAAGTTGAGAACTTATACTGAGGGCAGAGAAAATAAAGCACAAGGCAAGCATTATTTTTCGCATAGTTTCTATCTCCTATCCAAGAGATTTTCCTTCAAGCTCTCAGCGCCGCCGCTCTTGTATGCTCGGCGTAAATACTTCCGGTATATATCGGCGCCTTGAAATTGATGTTGTTGAAGTTTTAAGTCGTCCATAATGGAGCGCGGGGTTTGCAGCAACGGGACGATTTCGGAAGCCGCCAGATTGCTTTGAGTATATTTTTGCGCCAGAAAATTTCTGAATTTTATCGCTCCGTCGCGCATATCAGCTAAAATTCTTGAACCGGATAGATTTGCGCCGATTCCGGTATTGTCTTCAAATTCCGCATAATCAATTCGCATTGTGACGCCGGTTATAACTTCATCTTCAAAAGAGGTGGTTAAAGGCTCTATCAAGCCTTCGCCTGATGGAGGAATAAACGCGTTACGACGTTTTTCGCGCAAATTAGGATGAACAATTGTCTCTAAAGTGTAAATCCGTCCGGTTTCAGATGATTTTCCGTCCTTTTCGGTAATAATCGAAAAGGCAACCACTAAAGCGGTTATATATTTGTTAGTATTGTTGATAGCAACACACGATAGGTTTTCAAGCCGTTCCGGACTGAGCAGTAAAACTTCTCTGCATTTCAGTTCGACGGGAATTTTGCCCTTTTCGGCTGAAAGCTGAGTCACATTGACAGAGAAAGTTTTATTTTCATTAGTAGTTTTCTGACCTTGAATCTTCGTCGTGGGCAACGGGAAGAATATGATAAACAGAAGCAATCCTAGAAATGTAATTCCAAGCAAGAGAAAAGCCGTCTTTTTCAACATACACTGTCCTTTCTGCTTAAAAAAGCATTTTAAATTTTAATCAGAAAGGTTGTTCGGTCTGCGGCGTGTCGTGGTCGTAGGCTAAACAACCGTGAATTGTTGTTGGTCATCGCGTATCTTATTCCTGTTTACGTCTTGCGTCAAGAAAATTTTTGCGCGAAATTCGCTGAAAAATCTTTCCTTTTCGGCGTTTTTAATATATAAGTAATCAGAATCGTTTCCATAAGCGATTTCGAAAAGTTTTGCATCCGAATCGGGCAAATTGACATCAAATTGAGCGTTCTGGCAGAAAACCGGGCAAGGTTTCGGACTTTTTTGCTTGATAAGGAATATAGGTGCTGTGGTATACTTCAAATCAGCCTTCCTACTAGCGTGAAAGGAAAGCCTGCCACAACACAAAAAAAATACGGAGTAAAATATTGATGTTCGGTTCCTTAAAGACTAAAGCCTTTTGGTTGTTTATCGCTCTCGTCGCATTTCTGGGCGCGGGAAACGTTTCGGCGCAGACTACTCAGCCTTATCTGCCCGACATCAAGGTTCAGCCGACCTCTACGCCGCTCGTCAAAAAGACCGGCGGCTCGACGCCGGTCACGCCGAACCCGGACATCCAGAATCCGCTCGACTCCGATATTAATATTCCGGGCTACACGGGCATTCTGGTCGAAGACGCCAACGGCAAAATCGTTAAGGAAAGCTACTCCGATTACACTTTCAACCCCGCTTCAAACGTCAAGGTCGCCACTTCCTACGCCGTGCTGAAAACATTCGGTCCCGAATATCGTTTCCCGACCAATGTTTATTACGACGGCATAATTGACAAAACGACCGCGACGCTCAACGGCAATCTATACATTTCGGGACGCGACCCGATGTTTAATTACGAACACGGCGTGGCGATTGCCGACGCACTGAACAAACTCGGCGTGCGCAGCGTGACGGGCGATTTGGTCGTTACCGACCGCTTTATAATGAACTACAGCGAATCGACGCAGCGTTCGGGGCAATCTCTTTTGGCTTCGCTCGACGGCAGCAAAAGAAGCGCCGCCGCCACTCGCGCGTGGCTCGATTTTCTGGTTTCGTCCGGTAGAGGCAATCAGGTGACATATCCGAGCGTCAGCGTCGCCGGCGCGCTCTACGTCGATATTATTCCGAATACGGCAAAGCTTCTCTTTTCGCACGAATCCGCGCCGCTGCGCGAAATCGTCAAGGTGACGATGTGCTATTCAAACAATTTCTTAGCCGAACGGCTCGGCGATATGCTCGGCGGCGCTTATGCCGTCGCGCGCGTCGTGCAGCTGAACGCCAACGTCGCGCCGCAGGAATTTTCGCTGGCGACTTCGAGCGGTCTCGGCATCAACCGCGTCACGCCGAAAGCGCAGATGAAGCTTCTGAAAGCTTTGCGGGCAGAGCTGGCGCGCTACAAAATGACGTTTGCCGACATTATGCCGATTGCCGGCGTCGACCCGGGAACTTTGCAGAATCGTTTTAAAGACGGATTTTCGCTCGGCAGCGTCGTCGGCAAAACCGGAACTTTGGGCAATACCGACGGCGGCGTCAGCGCCCTTTGCGGCGAGATGCAGACGCGCAACGGCGGCAAATTGCTGTTCGTGATTTTCAACCAGCGCGGCACGCCCGGACGCTTTCGTCCGTTTCAGGATTCATACGTGACGATGATTCAAAACGAATTCGGCGGCGCGGCTCCTTTAGGCTACACGACGACGTCGGTCGCTTTACGTTTAGCCAGAACGCGCATCACTTACGCCAATTCGGGCGCGGCAAGCAACTAAAAATTTTTTACAATCGAATCTTTCAAAGGAAGCGCTGGTGAAAAACGCTTCCTTTTGTTTTTTGCGAAAAAAATAAGATAATGAATTTTTTCACCGAGCGATGAGCGAAATCGAAAAGCAAGAAACCGACCAAACCGAAGAAACTCCCGAACTAATTGCCGAGCCTTCTACCACCGACGAGAAAATCGAAGCCGAAAAGCCGCGGACGAAACAAACCAGCGTCGCTAAATCTGCCGGAATCGTCTCGATTGCCGTGATGTTTTCGCGCGTTTTGGGCTTGGTGCGCGAGATGATTTTCGCGCGCTACTTCGGCGCGGGCTTTCTCTACGACGCTTACCAAGCCGCCTTTACGATTCCGAACGTTTTGCGCGATTTGTTCGCCGAAGGCGCGCTTTCAGCCGCGTTCGTCAAAGTTTTCACCGATTATCAAATCAAAAAAGGCGAAGCCGAAGCGTGGCGGCTGGCGAGCCTCGTTTTCAACGCGCTTGCCGTCATCCTGAGCGTCGTCGTCATCATCGGAATTTTTCTGACGCCTTATCTGGTCGCGGTCGTCGCTTCCGGTTTTTCGCCCGAAAAGGCGCGGCTCACGGTCGTTATGACGCAGATAATGTTTCCGTTTATCCTGCTGGTCGCGCTGGCGGCGGTGGCGATGGGCGTTTTGAACACGAAAGGCGTTTTCGGCGTTCCGGCTTCGGCTTCGACGGTTTTCAACATCGCTTCCATCGCCTTCGGTCTGGCTTTCGCTTGCTGGCTTTCGGGCGGCGGCTGGCTTTCGTCGAGCGACAAAACGAGCGTGCCGGACGCGGCGGCGCAATGGGCGATAATCGGGATGGCAATCGGCACTTTAATCGGCGGCGCGTTTCAATTTCTGATGCAGGTTCCGTCGCTGCTGAAAGTCGGTTTTCGCTTTTCACCGACGCTCGATTTCGTCGACGAAGGCTTGCGCCGCGTGATGCGCCTGATGGCTCCGGCAATTTTGGGAACCTCAGCCGTGCAGATAAACGTTCTGGTCAATCTGGCAATCGTTTCCGGCATCGACGGCGGGCGCTCGTGGCTCAGTTACGCTTTTCGCCTGATGCAGTTTCCGATCGGCGTTTTCGGCGTCGCCATCGGCACGGCTTCGATTCCGGTTTTATCCAGGATGGCGAGCGAGGGCAAATTCAAGGATTTTCGCGACACGCTTTCGTCGTCGCTCAATCTCGTTTTTCTGATGACTTTGCCGTCCGCCTGCGGCTTAATCGTTTTGGGCGAGCCGATTATTCGCCTGATTTACGAGCGCGGAAAATTCGACGCGGCGGACACGACGATGACGGCTTGGGCTTTGGCGGGATATTCAATCGGCTTGACCGGCTACGCGGCAATCAAGGTTCTTTCGCCCGCGTTTTACGCGCTGGACGACGCGAAAACGCCGATGATTATCGCCATCGCCTCGATTGCGGTCAACGCTCTGGCGAGCTTTCTTTTTCGCAACTGGCTCTCAAACGTCGGCGTCACGCCCGAATATCCGGGCGGTTTAGGTCACGTCGGCGTCGCGCTGGCGACTTCGAGCGTCGCGCTCGTCAATTTTTTCGCGCTCGCGCTGATGATGCGCAAACGCATTTCGCGCCTGAACGGCAGAGAAATTTTTTCCGCTTTCACGCGCATCGCCATTGCTTCCGCCGTTATGTCGGCGGTCTGTTATCTCAGTTATTATTTTCTGCATCGACAATTCGGCGCGAGCAATTTTATTTCCCGTTCAATCGAATGCTTCGCGCCGATTGCGCTCGGCGGAATCGTGTTTTTTGCGACGGCAAAAATTTTAAAAGTCGGCGAAATCGATAAGCTTTATAATGCTTTCGCCCGCAAGTTAAAGTTGAAAAAATAGTTCTTGCAAACCTTAATTAAACGTTTGAAAATGTGAGCTATGAAAGCTTTGGAAAAAGTTGAAAGATTAAAAGCCGAACTCGACAGTTTGCGTCCTCTCAATGCGGAAGCCGAAGCGCGCATTATGCAAAAATTTCGGCTTGACTGGAATTATCATTCAAACAATATCGAAGGAAATTCTCTCACCTACGGCGAAACCAAAGCCTTAATTTTGTTTGGTATTACAGCGCAGGGCAAACCGCTCAAAGACCATTTTGAAATCACCGGACACAACGAAGCGATTAATTGGATTTTAGAAATTGTAAAAGACAAAAGCACTTTGACCGAGACATTTATCCGCGAGCTTCATACGCTTTTACTAAAAGAATCGAGTTACAAAGAAGCTTTAACTCCCGAAGGCAAACCGACGCGCCGGAAAATTGAAGTCGGCAAATACAAAACTCAGCCAAATCACGTCATCACCGTAACGGGCGAAACTTTTTATTTCGCCACGCCCGAAGAAACGCCCGCAAAAATGCAGGAATTAGTCAAATGGTTTAGAAACGAAAAGGAAAAACCAGACGTAAATTCGATTATTCTAGCCGCGCTCTTTCATTACCGATTCATTCGCATTCATCCATTTGACGACGGCAACGGCAGAGTCGCGCGAATTTTGATGAACTTTATCCTGATGCAATTCGGCTATCCGCCCGTGATTATCAAAACCGAAGATAAAGAAAATTATTTTGCTGTTCTTCGCCTTGCCGATGCTGATGAACTTGAGCCTTTTATTGAATATATCGCGCAAAATTTAATTCACTCACTCGAAGTTATGATTAAAGGCGCAAAAGGCGAAGACATTGAAGAACCTGATGATTTAGATAAAGAACTAGCATTACTAGATAAAAAACTTGAGAAAGCCGGACGAAAAATAAAAGCAGTAAAGAGTTTTCAAACAATTAACGAACTTTTTGATGAATCATTAATTCCTTTAGCTAAATACCTTGAAAATCAATGCAGTAAATTCAAAAGATTTTATATTGACACCTTATACATAATTCAAGTTAATCAATTTAAATCTAATCGAAATATTTCAGAGGCTAAAACTCTTTTTGAATATCTGGACACTATTCAAAATACTTCAGAAAAAATGTTTGGTAAATTACAAGAGGTTGATTCTCAAACAGAAGCATACGTAGAAAAAGATATTGAAACAGCAAAAAAGAGAATCAAATCATTGACTAATGGATTTATTTTTCAATTTCGTTTTACTTCCTTTAATCGCGAGTATATAGAGGCTTTTAATCATAACTCTACAGTTTATGTTTTATTAAATAAGAAGAATTACGTTGTTTCTAATAGCACTCAGACAATACAATTTAAAAAATTGTATTCAGAAGCATTAGGTCAAGATGAAATTAAACTTCTGGTTAAAACTGAAATTGAAAAACACAAAGCTTATATTGAAGAAAATCTTAAAAAGCTTCAGCTAAAAAATTAATTCGTTTAGAAATTTCTTTAAATCAAAGCGGTTGCGGAATCGGTTTCGGGTAATTGTTTTCGGGCAGCGGAATGAATTCCGTCTCGCCCGGAATCATCGCGAAATTTCCTTTTCGCCAATCTTCTTTCGCCGCTTCGATTCTTTCCGGTGAAGACGAAACGAAATTCCACCACATATGACGCGGTTTTTCGAGGCGCGCGCCGCCGATTATCATCAAGCGCGCGTCCGAGTCGGCTTTGATAAGCGCTTCTTTTCCGGCTTCGAAAACAATCATCGTGCCGGTTTCAAATCTTTGACCCGCGATAAGCAGCGCGCCCGACAAAAGATAAACGCTGCGTTCTTCGATTTCCGCAGGAATCCGAAGCGTCGCTCCTGTTTGCAAAAAACATTCGGCGTAAACCGGATTCGACAGGGTTTCGACCGGCGATTTCGCGCCGAAAATCTCGCCTAAAATTATTTTCGCGCGGACGCCTTCGGCTTCGACCGACGGCAATTCTTCCGCCGTGTGATGCGCGAAAGCCGGCGCGGTTTCTTCGTGTTTTTCCGGCAAAGCGACCCACGTCTGCACGCCCAGCAGATTTTCGCCCGCCATCTCCGGCAAGTCCGAAACTCTTTCGGAATGAACGATGCCGCTTCCCGCCGTCATCCAATTCACTTCGCCCGGCTCAATCACCTGCACCGAGCCGAGGCTGTCGCGGTGCGTCATTTTTCCGCCGAATAAAAACGTGACGGTCGCCAGACCGATGTGCGGGTGCGGCAAAACGTCGAGCGATTTTCCGCGCACGATTTCCACGGGACCGAAGTCATCGACGAAGACGAACGGTCCGACGGCGCGGCGTTTCGGAAACGGCAAAACGCGGCGCACGCTCATCGAGCCGATGCTCCGGTTGCGATACGAGATGACAATCTCAATCATAAATTCCAGCTTTCTCTACATTATTTCATATCCGCCGGAGACTTTTCAGCCGGGCAAAATTTATCTTTCATTTTCGGAAAAAAATTTCTGAATCCGTTTTTCGCCGCCGCCCGAAATATTCCGGCGTAAATCAGGAAAGAGACGAACAAGCTCTCACGGTTTACATTTCGATTTTCGATTAATAAATAAAAAATAAAAAACCTTAGAAGGAGATTTTGAAAAATGAAAGCAGAACAAGAATTACAAAAGGACGCGCTCGCTATCGAGGAAGCGCCGACCGTCTACACCGAACTTAACGCCGTCGCGGTTGAGGCTGAACAGCCCTGCCGTGTGCAGTCGGCGCTCCAGTTTCTCGCGCCGAACGGAATTTTCACCTTCGTCGAGAAAACCAAGATTTCACTTATCATTCGCGGCGTGCAGACTGAGGTTATCAGATTTAACATAACGGTGAATCCCGCGCATCGTATCGACCCGAACAATCCGCCGCCGAACTGCACCAAAGACGGCGTTACGTTTCTGCCCGCGCAGAGCGTCAACGTCCGCGCCGTCGCCGAGCCGCGCTATATCAGCAACAGCAGCGGCAAGATAACGAACGTTTTAGTGTTCTTTACGCGCACCAATAAAGCGCTGCCTGCCACGCTCGGCTTGCGCGTCAAGTTTGAAGAAAACGTCAGCCAGCGGACGCAGTATAACCCGAAACGCAAACCGGGCACGATTCCTTTCCCGTAAAATAAATCGTCAGGCGATTTGCAAAATTTTTAGCGGCAGATTTTTTAAATCTGCCTTTTTTTATTTTGCGCCGCGATTTAATGAGCGCCGACCAAAGCTTTAAATTCGTCTTCGTTTAAAACCTTGACGCCCAGAGATTCGGCTTTCGTCAGCTTTGAACCGGCGTCCTCGCCCGCGACGACGTAATCGGTTTTTTTGCTGACCGATGAAGCGACGCGCCCGCCGCGTTCTTCAATCAATTTCGCCGCTTCGTCACGCGTGAACTTTTCCATTTTTCCGGTCAGAACGAAAGTTTTTCCGGCGAAATTTTCGTCAAAGCTCGCGCTCGCGTCGGCGTCCGTTTCGGTTTTGACGCCCGCCGCTTTTAATCTTTCGATTAATTCCCGATTGCGCGGATTTTGAAACCAGTTGAAAACGCTGACGGCGACCGTCAAGCCGATTTCGTGAATCGCGTCGAGCTCTTCGACGGTCGCGGCGGCTAATTTATCGATGCTTCGATAATGATTCGCCAGAATTTTCGCGTAGCGCTCGCCGACGTGCCGGATGTCGATGCCGTATAAAAGACGCTGGAGCCCGCGCGTTTTTGAAGCTTCGATTTGATTGATTAAATTCGTCGCGCTTTTTTCCGCCATTCTTTCAAGCTCGGCGATTTGTTCCAGTTTCAAATCGTATAAATCAGCCACGTTTCGCACGATGCCCAAATCGACCAGCTTTTCGACCAGAACGTCGCCCAAGCCTTCGATATCCATCGCTTTTCGCGCGGCGAAATACAAAATTCGCGCTTTGACTTTCGCCGGGCAATCGGGATTTGTGCAGCGCGTGACGGCTTCGCCTGCGGGACGCGTGACGGGCGAGGCGCAAACCGGACAGTTTTTCGGAAACTCGTATTCGCGCTCGTCGCCGGTGCGCCGCGTTTCGATAATCTGCAAAATCTGCGGAATAATCTCGCCCGATTTTTCAATCAAAACGTAATCGCCGAGCTTTATATTTAATCTTTTAATTTCGTCTTCGTTGTGTAAGGAAGCGCGCGAAACGACCGTTCCGGCGAGCAAAACCGGCTCTAAAACGGCAACCGGCGTCAGCGCGCCCGTTCGCCCGACCTGCACAATGATGTCGTTCAGCCGCGTCGTCGCCTGCATCGCCGGATATTTATACGCAATCGCCCAGCGCGGCGCTTTCGTCGTCGCGCCGAATTCCTGCTGCAAATGCGTCTGATTGAGTTTCACCACGACGCCGTCGATATCGTAATCGAGCGAATCGCGCTTCGCCTGCATCGAATTGATAAATTCGACCAGCTCGTCGAAATTTACGCACAGCGCGCGATTCGGATTGACGTTGAAGCCGCGCGCTTCGAGCCATTCAAAAATCGCCCAGTGCGTCGCAAACATTTTTTGATTTCCGCTCAGAACGTCGTACGGAAAAATGTCGAGCCGGCGCGATTTGACGACCGACGAATCTAATTGACGAAGCGTCCCGGAAGCAAAATTGCGTGGGTTGGCGTAAATTTTTTCGCCCTGCATTTCCAGCTCGGCGTTGATTTTCGCGAAAACCGAGCGCGCCATAAAAACCTCGCCGCGCACCTCGACGCGTTCCGGAAAATCGCCTTTCAGCCGCAAAGGAATCGTCTGAATCGTTTTCACGTTGCTGTAAACATCGTCGCCGACGCTGCCGTCGCCGCGCGTCGCGCCCGCCGCCAAAACGCCGTTTTCGTAATGCAGCGCGACGCTCAAACCGTCGATTTTCAATTCCGCGACGTAATCGAAATCGCGCCCGTCGGCGAGTTTTCGGATTCGCTCGTCAAACGCCTTCAAATCTTCCAAATCATAAGAATTATCGAGCGACATCAAAGGCACTCGATGCACGAAAGGCTTAAAGCCTTCGGCTCGCCCGCCGACGCGCTGTGTCGGGCTGTCGGGCGTGATAAATTCGGGGTTTTCTTCTTCGAGAGCTTTGAGCCGCGCCAAAAGCTCGTCAAATTCCGCGTCGGCAATTTCCGGCGCGGCTTTTTGATAATAAAGCTCATTGTGCCGGTTGATTTCGGCGCGCAAAGCTTCGATTTCGGTTTTGATATTTTGTTCGGCGTGTTCAAAAAGATTCATAAAGACAGCACAAGACGCAGACCTTTTTCAATTTGTTCCATTTTCCGTTCAGAAAGAGTTCCGGCGTATTCAAGCAATTCCGTTTTATCAATCGTCACGATTTGAGTTACGTTCACAACTGAATCTTTCGGCAGTTCACTTTGATTTTTCAGAATCAAAACATTACCCGGCATTTCGGCTAAATCCAAATTAGAAGTTATGACGGCACCGATAACTGTGTTCAGCTTTGTTTGATTAAAATCGTCTGATTGAATAACGACAATCGGATGTTCATAGCCCGGATTTGAGCCGCGCGGCTCCGGCAAATCCGTCCACCAAATTTGTCCGCGTTCGATTACCATTTTTCTTTTGTCAGAATACGAGATTGCTTTTTCTTCCAAAATGAATCAAGTGAGGCGTCAACTTTTTCACAAACTTCATTAATCTTCTCTCTGAGCGATTCGTTTTCTCGTTTGTCGAGATATTCCTCAACTGCTTCGGAGAAAAGCTGACTACGCGACATTTTTGCTTTTTTAGCATACTTATCAGCACGCTCAAAAAGATTATCGCGAATTGAAACTGCTGTTTTCATAGCTTAAAGTATAACCGAAGTAATACCTTTCCCCAAATTTATTTCTGCATAAACTCGCAAATCAGACGATGAAAATGATGCGTTCCCTGCTCGCGCGTCGGCGAATATCTGCCGGTCGAATAAAATCTGGAACGAAGTCCTTTCTGCACCGATTCGACAATCATCTGGTCTTCCAACTCGACGCAGTTTAAATCCGCGCCCGCGCCTTTTTCCAGTTTCGATTCGTCCGCCACGAAAGTCAGATATGAAACAATCGTCAAATCGGGTTTTACCGGCTTGACGACGTTGACCGACAAGCCCCAGGGATAAAAATTAAACATCAGATTCGGGAAAATGAAAAAATAAAACGCGGCGATTTTTTCGTTTGAACCGGGCAAATCGAAAATGTTTTCGTCCGTTTTGGCGATTCCCTTCTGCAGGCTCGAAAAGCGAAAAGTTTCGGTCGTGTAGCTGGCGAAATCGATGGCTTCGTTCAAAGATTGATGCACGAACGGAATGTGAAAGCCTTCCAGATAATTTTCGCAATACAAAGTCCAGTGAGCTTTGACTTCATAATCGCGCGCCGCCGCAAAGCGCAGATTTTCAAGCTTTAACATCTGAATTTTTTCGCGCATTTCCGCCAGAAACGCGTCGAGCGGCGCGATTGGATTGATTGAAGCGAACAGAAATTTTTCCCATATGCCGAACGGAATTTGCGGCAGGTTATCGCGCTCGCTCGGAAAATTTTCGACCGTTTCAAATTCGGGCATCGAAAGAAATTTTCCGTCCAGCGCGAATCGCCTGCCGTGATAGCCGCAGCGAATCAGATTTGCCCGGCAGTCTCTTTCAATCAAAATTTTTCCGCGATGCGTGCAGACGTTTGAAAGACAATGAAAACCGCTTTCCGTGCGCGAAATCAAAAGCGGCTCGTCGAGAAAATTTTCCAGCAGCGTGTGCGGCTTCAGATTGTTTATCTCGTCCGCCATTCCCACCAGCTGCCAGCTTCGCGCAAAGATTTTTTCTTTCGATTCGTCGAAATACCGCTCGTCCGTGTAAAAGTCGGATGAAAGCGTCTCGGCGCGGCGAATGTCCGGATTGATGTCGAAAATGGACATAGTTTTGCTGCAAAGTTATAACGGAGAATTTACAGGGATGACAGGATAAACAGGGATAAGAAAATATTTTATTAATCCCTGTTTATCCTGTCATCCCTGTAAATTATTCTTCGTAAAGCAAATATCTCGGATTTGTTTCGCTTCTTTCGAAGCCTTTGCAAATCAAGCCTTCGCTGAAAGCTTTTTGAAATTCTTCTTTAATTCTGGTTTGTTCGGCGACGGCTTTTTCGGGATTGGCGGCGACCAGATTGTTCCAGCCGTTCGGGATTTCTATTGTAAGCGCGGGCTTTCCCGTTTCGACAAACTTTTCGCCTTTTGACAGGGCGACGACCTTCGGCGAATCAAGCTGCCAATCGGCGTAAAGACGGTCGCTGTCGAGTCCGATGATTTCGCCCTGCGCGGCAGCGGCGGAAGTCGAATAATCCGTGCCGTAGAAATTCGGCATATAAGTTTTGACGGTGACGCCGAGGCGTTCGAGATTGAAAAAAGCGTTGCGCGCCTGCACGGGCTGATACGTCCATTTGATGTAATTTACGCCTTCCCGCAAAGCGCGCGCGCGCTGCGCCCATTTCAAGCGCGCGCCGACGCGCAAATTTTGAAATTCCTGCCGGACGGCGGTCATATGCGAATAAAACGCGCGTTCCTCGCCGCGAAACATCGGAACGCTCAGGACAAAACCGACGAGCTTTCCATCGGCAAACGCGCCGAGCGTCGAGCCGCCCGCGTGTCTTGTCACAATCAAATGGCGGACGGGCGAAATTTCCAAATCGGGCAAAGCGAAAACTTCCTTTTGCAAGGCGACGCATCCGGCTAATTCTTCGACCGTCGTGACCTCGCGGATTTCTATTTCGGGTTTTGTCATTATCAGTTAAATTTCAGATTTCAAATCTCAAATTTCAAATTTATCGAACCACTCTCGTGAAACTTTCTCAATTTGTTTCGAGGCTGTCAAATTCACAATTCCGGAAATAAAATTTATTAAAACGAGTTTTCCGGCGGCGCGATATTTGGCGGGAATTTCGGCGCGAAGCTGCCGGATAAATTGGTCGGCGTTGATGCCGATTTTGAATAAAGCCAGTTTTTTCGCGCGCGTATGTTTTAAAATCCAAACGGTTTTCCTGAGCGAATTCGCGCCGCATTCGCCCCAGAAATCAAAATCGCCCGCTTCGCCGACCGCAATCAAATCGGGTTTATAACGCAGCCCGACTTTTACTTCGATTTCCAGATGCGGATATTCGGCGGCAAACATCGCGTAGCCGAGCGCCTTCATCAGCACGTGCTCGTAAGATTCGCCCGCGCGCTGCCACAAACGCACGCGCTTTCCAGCCAATGTAAAATCGTGAAGCATTGTTCGGTATTAATAACAAAATTAACATAAACTATTCACTATTCATTGCCGAATCTGTTATTATTGACTGAGGGTTGAAAGAGATTCAGCCCGTTCAATCCGAATCTTCCGCAAGTAAAATTACCGAATAATTCAGATGTCTTCCCCGAATAATTTAGAAATTCAAGGCAGTTTACACGAACATCCTTTGGCTGAGCTTCTGGTCGAAGCGGCGACGGCGCGGCTGAGCGGCTCGTTTCGTCTCGGCTCGCACGCGCAGAAAGCGATGATTTACCTGCGCGGCGGCGAGATAGTTTTTGCCGTTTCCAACGCGCGGCAGCATCGCCTGTTTGAGATGCTTTTGCAGAGCGGGAAAGTTCCGGCGGCGCAAATTACCGGCATTCCGAATTTTGCCAACGACCAGCAATTGAGCGAAGCGCTGCTGGCACGCGAATCGCTTTCGCAAGCCGACGTTCACAGGCTTTTCACGCGGCAGACCGAAGAAATCGTCAAATCCGCCCTTCTCTGGCAGGAAGGCGAATGGACTTTCAGCCCGCTGGTCAGAATCAGGGAATCGATTAATTATAAAATCGAGACGCGAAAAATTCTGTTTGAATACGCGCGGTCTCTTTCGCCCGATAAAATCGTGCGCCGTTTCCGCAGCTTTCAGGAAACTTTCGGCTTGAACCCGACGCCCGACGCGCAATTGGAGCTTGCCACGCACGAATCGTTTCTGCTTTCGCGTTTTGAAAAATCTTTTTTGAAAATTCAGGAAATCGTCGCGCTCGGCGGCTTGCCCGAAGCGATGACGATGCAGACGCTTTACGTGCTCTGGCTCGGCGGTCTTCTCTACCGGCAAAACTGGCAAGCCGCTTTCAGCGAAAGAAAAATTTCCGCGATTTTATCGGCAAAGCTCGCGCTCAAATCCGATGAGATTATCGGCGCAGAAGCCGAAAACGAGCCGCTCGCCGCCGCCGAAGAACAGCCGCTCCGGATTTATAAGCCAATCAAAGCGGAAATCCACAGACCGAACGGCGGGAAAAAAGAAGAAACGCCGCCGCCCGCGCCCGAAGCGGTCAAAGCGCACGACCCGTTGGAAGAACGCCGCCGGACGGAAGCTTATCTGAAACGCGTCGAAGAAGCCGACACGCTCTACGAAGTTCTCGGCGTCGCTCCGAGCGTGAAGACTGCGGAAATCAAAACGACGTATTTCGCGCTCGCCAAGCGTTTTCACCCCGACCTTTTTCACAAGGAATCAGGCACGGAAACGCATCGCCGCATTCAATCGGCTTTTACGGAAATCGCGCACGCTTACGAGATTTTAAAAGACGAAAGCTCGCGCGAAATTTACGATTTCAAAAACCGCGAAAAAATCTCGGCTTCGGCGTCCGGCACCAGCGCGCCGAAAGCCAAAGCCCCGGCTAATTCAGCCGAAGCGCAGGCGGCGCTGGCGAAAGAAAGCTTCGACCAGGGCTACAGCTTTCTGATGGACGGAGATTACGAGGAAGCGCTGCCGCTTTTGACGCGCGCCGTTCATCTCGCGCCCGCCAACGCCCGTTATCACGTATTTTACGGCAAGGTTCTGGCGGCTGACGAAAAATCCGTGCACAAAGCCGAAAGCGAGCTGCAGACGGCGGTCAAGCTCGACCCGAACAATTCGGTTTTTCGCCTCATGCTCGCCGAATTTTACATCGAAGTCGGGCTGTATCGCCGCGCCGAAGGCGAGCTGCAGCGCCTGCTGGCGATGTTCCCGAACAACAAAGAAGCGCAGGACTTGCTCGACAGTTTGCCGAAGAAATAGTAAAACTCTAAAAAGACTTTTGATTTTTGATTTTTGATTTTTGTTTAAGTTTTTACCGTCAACGTTTAAACTTGAAATTTCAAAAATCAAAAATCAAAGGTCAAAGACCATTTCTATTATGCAAACTGCTCAGGAAACAAACACGGACGAGCGGCTTTTGACGCTCGCCGCCGGGATTGACGAATTTGAAGGCTACGCGCACGCGCACGCGACGCGTATCGCCGCGCTCGCCGACGCGGTGGCGCAAAAATTCAATCTCTCGCCGCACGACCGCTATTCTCTGCATCAGGCGGCGCTCGTCCACGACATCGGCGAAGTTTTGATGAATCGCGAATACATTCGCGCCAGCCGCGTTTTGCGCGACGACGAGCGCGTCGATATGCAGCGCCACACCGTTATCGGCGAACAGGAAGCGGCGAAACGCGGGCTTTCGCGCGCCGTTCAATTGCTGGTGCGCTGGCATCACGAATGGTGGAGCGGCGCGGGTTATCCGGACGCGCTCGAACGCGATTTGATTCCGCTCGCCGCGCGTATCTTGCGCGTTTGCGACACTTACGCCGCGATGACCGACGCGCGTCCGTACCGCGCGGCGATTTCCGAAACGGAAGCGAAAAGGTATCTGACCGAATGGGCGGGCATCGAGTTTGACCCGTCGGTCGTGATGGCGTTTCTCAGTCTGGAAGGCTTGCCGGAACTCGCTTCGCTTGATGTCCGGGAAAAAAATCAAACGGCTGAGCCGTTAAATCCGAATGCGAACGACGCGGCGCCGGCGGAAACGAAAGAAGATTTCGGCGACGGCAATGCCGGGCAAAATTCGCCTTATACACAGTTTTGGGGCGACGATAACTAAAACGAGCGTCGCTTTGCTTAATCCGTTAAAGTCTCCGGAACAAAAGCGTTGAAATATCATTGAATATGATTCCATCAAAAACAAAATCTCCGGGCTGGCTCGCGTTTGAACTGAATGTTCTGCGGCGTTTCGAGTTTGCTTCCGTCGCGCTGCCTTTCACGGGCGAGCCGAATCTCGGCGCTTATCTGAAACGCCGCAAAGCGCGCGTGCTGGCAAACGATTTAACGCAATCGGCTTTCGTCAAAGCCGTCGCCGCGATTCAAAACAACAGTGAGCTTTTGTCGGACGAAGACGTCGAAATCGTGCTCGAAGATGCATACGTTCCGCGTTATCAACTGCAAAATCCGGCTTTGCGAAACTGGTTTAACGAGACGGATTCGTGGTGGTTCGACAACGTGCGCCAGAATATCGAGCGGCTGCCGACGCTGTTTGCCAAAGCGACGGCGATGACGCTGGCGATGCAGGCGGGCAATTATCTTTTGTCTTTCACGGAAGAAACGCGCGAGCTTCGCCAGCCGCTTTCGACCGTTTTTCGCCGTCTCCGCTCGACGTTTCCCGCGCCCGTCAATAACGGTCAGAACAACGCCTGCCACAACAAAAACGCGGTCGAGTTTATCGCCGAAAATTATGTGGATTTGATGTTTCTGCGCCTGCCGCGCGCGCATAATCTGAGTTTGCGAAACGCGATGGGCTGGACGGCGTGGCAGGAAGAATGGCTGCAAGCCGGCGACGCTTTCTGGACGGATTTGGAAGCGATGCAGACCGGAAAATTGGGCACGCACGTCGAAACCAAAAATCAATATCTGCGCCTGGTCGAAGATTTGCTGAAAACCGCCGCGCACATCGAAAAATGGGCAATCGCGCACACTGAAGACGGCTTTATCTCGACGCACGAACTCGTCGAAGCCATCGCCCGCGTCCGCCATGTCGATACGATTTTCACCAAAGATTTTTCGGAATTAACGGGAATGAAAGCCGTGATTATTACGGCGTAAAATCAGCCGCGAAGAATTAGCTACGAACAAACACGAAACTGCACGAACAAGGAAGAAAGAAATTAACAGGGATAACAGGATTTGCAGGGATAAGAAAATGATTTTTATTTATCCCTGACAATCGCTGTTATCCCTGTTAATTTCCTTTTGTTCGTGTCCTTTCGTGTTTGTTCGTGGCTAATTTCTTACGCTTCCGCCGTTGCCGCTTCGGAGTTTCCGACTTTCGATTTCGGGCTGCGCAGAAACCACAAAATGCCCGCGCTCGCCGAAAGGACGCCGGAGACAATCGCCAGCGTTTCGGGCGAAATATAATATTGCGAGACGCCCGCGAAATAACCGGAAACGCTGAACATCGTAATCTCCGCGCCGCGGTCAATCGTCAGAATCCGCCCGCGAATGTAATCGGGCAAAGCGCGTTGCAGCATCGTTTCCTGCACCGCGTATTCGACGCCGACAATCAGGCGCGAAATGAACGTGAAAAACAAAACCAGCCACAGCGAAGGCATAAAGCCAGCCGCCGAAAACAAAATGCCGTGCGCGACCAGGCTCCAGCCGATAAAGCCGACCGTGATGTTTTTTCGCTCAATCACCGAATTGACGCGATGCGCGACGAGCATCCCGAAGCCCAGCCCCAAACCGCTCGCCACCCACAAAAGCGCGACGGCTAAATCCGGATTCCAGGCTTCTCTGAGCGGAAAAGCGACGCCGCCCAGACGCTCGAAGACGATGTTTATCGCGCCGCCGCCGGTCGCCCAGATGATGTTCATCAAAACAATCGTCATGACAAACGGCTCGCGCCAGAAATAAAACATTCCTTCCTTCAATTCGCTGAAAAACGAATCGCGCTCTTTTCGGGCAGCCTCGCTTTCGCGCACGGATTCTTCGGGAATCAGCCAGACGGAAAAAGCCGAAACCAGAAACGAAATCGAATTGATGATAAACGCCGCGCGATAGCCGAAATACGCCGCCGCGAAACCGGCGAGCGCCGAGCCGATTGCCATCAGCAAAAAGCGCGACGTAAACATCAGCGCCGTACCGGCAAAAAGCCCTTCTTTGCCCGAAATATTCGGCGTCGCCGCATTTTTCGCCGCTTCAAAAAACGCGCCGCCCGCCGACAAAAGAGTCGTCGCCAAATAAGCAATCCAAAGGTCTTCCGGCTTCGTGACGAGCAGAAACATCAGCGCCACGAAAACGCGCACCAAATCCGCGAAAATCATCACCTGCCGCCGCGAAAAACGGTCGACGAAAGTTCCCGCCAGCGGCATCAGCATCGAAAACGGCAGCGTGCGGCAGACGACGAAAATTCCCGCCGCCGCCGGAGAAGCGCCCGAAACGGCGCGAATCAAGCCCAAACCCGCAATAAAGTTAAACCAGTTTCCGAGCTCGGAAATTATCTGTCCCCAAAACAAATTGCGAAAATCGCGGTTGCCTTTCAATAATTGCGCATATGTTAAATTCATAAATCCGTCCTTTGTCCTTTGTCCTTTGTCCTTCGTTTGTTAAATGAAAACTGCGTTCGCAATTCTCCTCAACCCGCGAAGGACAAAGGACGAAGGACTAATGACTAAACTAAAAAAGCCGCCAGGCTGGAAAACCGGACGGCTTTTGCCTCAAACAATAAAATAAATTATCAAGTGCCCGTAAACTGCGGCTGGCGTTTTTCGAAAAATGCCGTCACGCCTTCTTTAAAATCCGCCGATTTGCCCGATTCAATCTGGGTTTCGTGTTCCAGTCGAAGCTGCTGCGACAAATCGTTTGAAAACGAAGCGTTCAGCATTCGCTTGATGCGCCCGATGGCGCCGGTCGGCGCGGCGGCGAGACGCTGCGCCATCGCCATCGCCTCGTTCATTAAATTTTCAGCCGGCACGACGCGGTTTATCATACCGATAGCTAACGCTTTTTCCGCCGAAATTGTTTCACCGGTCATAAAAATTTCCGCCGCGAGCTTTTCGCCGACGGCGCGCGGAAGAAAAAAACTGCCGCCGCAATCGGGCGAAAGTCCGATTCTCACGAATGCTTCGTTAAAGCTTGCGCCTGCCGCCGCGAAAACGATGTCGCAAGCCAAAGCGAAATTCGTGCCCGCGCCCGCCGAGACGCCCTGCACCGCCGCGACAAAAGGAATCGGCGTTTCCCGCATCAGCAATACGACATCGTGCAAAGCCTTTAAAGGCTCTTCCATAAACGCTTCGATTCTGCCTTCTTTCCGCCACATCGACTGCATCTCGCGCAAATCGCCGCCCGAACAAAACGCCCGTCCCGCACCCGTCAGAATGATTGCCCGCGCCGAATCCGCGATGGCACGCCGAAACGCCGCGTCCAAATCCCGCGTCAGCCCGAGCGAAAGCGCGTTCAGCGCGTCCGGGCGATTCATCGTGACGACCGCGACCGTTTCATTCAATTCATAATCGACAGTTTCCAGATTCATATTTTCGCGTGAATCGGAAATAGTGAATAGTGAATAGAAGCTTTTGATTTAAGCCATCTATTCACTATTCACTATTTACGATTCACTATTTACCAATCTAAGCGAAGCGCATACGCGCCCGGCTCGCCTGATGACATTCCTTGCACAAAACGCTGCGCCCGACCTTCGGCTGAAACGGCACGTGGTCGTGCTTGCCGCAATGGTCGCAGATGATTTCAAACCGCGTCGGAGCGTTTTCGCCGCTCGCCGCCTTTTTCGAGCGGCATTTCTGGCAGCGCTGCGGCTGCGCCATATTCTGGCGATAAAAAGTTTCCTGCTCTTTCTCCGTGAAAAGAAAAACTTCCTTGCACTGCACGCACGGGATTTCTACATCCGGCATCGCTACTATTTCTCCTTAAATTAAATTAGACCCGACGTAGCAGAGAGTTTATCATAAAAAGTGATAGGTGATAAGTGATAAGTAATAGGGAAGATTAAATTAAATTAAACTCGTAATTAATAATTAATCACCTTATTACCTATCACTTATCACCTATCACTTTTTACTTAATTCCTCGACGTGTGCGCGGACGGTTTCGCCTAAAGTCTGCAGATTATAGCCGCCTTCGAGCGCGGAAACGATGCGACCATCGCAGGTTTCATTCGCCCAGATTTTAACCATCCGCGTCATCTCCACAAAATCTTCGTCTTCAATCAAAAGCTGTCCGAGCGGGTCGGCGGCGTGCGCGTCGAATCCGGCGGAAATCATTATCAAATCCGGCTTGAAGTTTTTGGCGATATTTTCCAGCGCGCGCGTAAACATTTCCTTGTGCGTTTTCGCCGGCGTCCGCGCCTTGACCGGAACATTCAAAGTAAACCCGCGCCCGCGCCCGAAGCCGATTTCGCCCGCGCTGCCCGTGCCCGGATACCACGGATATTGATGCTGCGAAAAAAAGAAAACCGTCGGGTCGTCAAAAAATATCCCTTGCGTCCCGTTGCCGTGATGCACGTCCCAATCGACGATGGCGACCTTTTCGATTTCCTTATATTTGTTCTGCGCGTAGCGCGCGGCGACGGCGACGTTGTTGAACAGACAAAAGCCCATCGCGTTTTCGCCCGTCGCGTGATGTCCGGGCGGGCGCACGGCGACAAAAGCGTTTTTCGCTTCTCCGCTCATCACCGCATCGACCGCGCGACACGCGCCGCCCGCGCCGTAAAGCGCGGCGTCAAACGACTGCATCGAAATCACCGTATCGGCATCGAGCATTTCCACGCCGTTGGCGAAAGCCTGCTCGACGCGCTTAAAATGCTGCGGCGTGTGCGCGGCTTGAATAATGCCTTTCGAAACCGGCTCAGCCTCGATTTCGCTCAAATTTCCCCAAAGCTCGCGGTCGTTTTTCAGAGCATTTATAACGACTTCGTAACGCTTCGGCGTTTCCGGATGCCCGAAGCCCGTGTCGTGTTTCTGATAAATCGAATGATGGACGATTGCTGTTTTCATATTGAAAATTTATCACAAAAAATTCAAACAGGATGAACAGGATGGACAGGATTAAAATTCAAATTCAACGTTATTGATTTAAATTTATCCTGTTTATCCTGTCTATCCTGTTTGAATTTTTGTTTAGATAAAAGCCGTTTCGTGCAGCAGCTTGCCGGTTTTAAATCTTTCCAACCTCAAACACGAAACGTCTAAAACGGACGCTTCGCCGTCCAGAATAATTTCCGCCAGCGCGCGTCCCGTCGCGGGCGAATGCATCACGCCGTGACCGCTGAAGCCGTTGGCAAAATACAAGCCTTCGATTTCGCACCCGCCTAAAATAGCGTGATGGTCGGGCGTATTCTCGTAAAGTCCGGCGCGGCATTTTTCGCGGACGACCTGCGTTTCGCACAGAAACGGCGCGCGATGCCGCGCCCGCGCGTAAACTTTTTCGATAAAATTTTCTTCAAAATCAGTCGAGAAACCGGGCTTTTCGTCGCGGTCGGGATAAGCGAAAAGAATCTCGTTTCGCGAATCTTTCGCCGGTCGAAAATGAAAGCCGCTGCCTAAATCGATGACCATCGGCAGATTTTCCTGAAAATCCCGCTCAGATTTCGCCCAGACGATTTGTCGCCGCTGCGGCTCGACGGGCAAATCGATTCCCGCCGTCCGCGCCAAATCACGCGCCCACGCGCCCGAACACAAAACTATCTTTTCGCATTCGATTCTGCCCTTGTTTGTCTCAACCGCCCTGACTTTGCCGTTTTCGGTTTCGATTGAAAAAACTTCCGTTCCGATTTCCAGCGCCGCGCCGTTTTCCGTCGCTTTTTTCGTAAAGCCTTCCATCACGCCGAGCGGATTGATAAAACCGTCGCGCGCGCCGAAGCTGCCGCCGCGAATGTCCTCGCAGTTCAAGCCTTCGACGATTTTCGCAACCGTCCGCGTATCGACAATTTCTACATCCCGAACGCCGAGCGATTTCTGCTTTTCGACGTTTTTTTTCAAATATTCAAACTGCCTTTCATCGGTCGCGAAAAACAGATAACCGCGCGGCTCATAAGCGCAATCGACGCCGGTAATTTCATTAAAGCGCGCGAAAAACTCCAATGAATAAAGCGACATTTTGATATTTATGTCGGTTTCAAACTGCGCCCGAACGCCGCCCGTCGCCTTGCCCGTCGAGCCTTTTCCCTGCGCGTTTTCACGCTCCAAAATCAAAACGTCCCGCGCGCCGCCCGCCGTCAAATGATACGCCGCGCTCGCGCCGACCACGCCGCCGCCGATGATGACAATTTCGGATTTTTTCATAAAACCTTAGCCGTCGATAGTAGCAGAAGCCCGCGCGTGAGCAAGGGCGGAAACGATTGCGGATTTAGGATTTGGGATTGCGGATTTGCCGTTATAAAACGAACAATCCGAAATCCGC
>DASVWG010000137.1:0-24681 GCA_036389695.1 Pyrinomonadaceae bacterium | reverse complement strand
GTCGTGCTGGCGATTTATCTATTTATACTGCATTTCCGCGACGAGCAGACGAGCAATTTCAACCGCATTCGTCTGACGCTGGGCAAATATCTGGCGCTGGCTCTGGAATTTCAAGTCGGCGCGGACATTCTCTCGACGGCGATTGCGCCGACCTGGGAACAAATCGGCAAGCTCGCCGCCATCGCCGCCATTCGCACTCTGCTGAATTATTTTTTGTCTAAGGAACTGGAAAATGAGCGAAAGCGTGAGGAATAAGCCGGAACCGAAACAAACGTCTAAATGAGAGACCCGGAAACAAAATGGTTAAAATTCGTCGGCTTGGCTTGCTTGATTTACGCGGGCTTGCGCTTCTGGAATCTGACGGCTTCGTGCCTCTGGTTTGACGAGATTTTCAGCGTTCACGCCGCCGCGCACGATTGGCGAAATCTTTTCGGGTTTGTCGCGCAGGATTTGATTCACCCGCCGCTTTTTTACGTTTTACTGAAAATCTGGATTGCCGTCGGCGGCGAGTCGCTCGTCTGGCTCAGATTTTTTCCGGTTCTGTTTTCGGTTCTCGCCGTTATTCCGTTCATTCTGCTTTGCCGCGATTTGAGTCTCCGGCTTCGCACGACCGCGCTGGCTCTGACCTTTTTCGCCGTCAACGGCTCGCTCATCAAATACGCGCAGGAAGTCAGAATGTATTCGCTGCTGCTGTTTTTCGCGCTCGTTTCATACTGGCTTTTCGTGCGATTTTTAAATACGGAAAAAGGTCTTCTAATTTTATTAATCGTCAACGTTTTACTGGTTTACACGCATTATTTCGGCTGGCTCGTCGTTTTCTCGGAAGTGTTTGCGGTCGCGGTTTTGCAGCGCGAAAATTTAAAGCGGGTTCTTGTAATGCTCGGCGCGGTTTTTCTGAGCTTCACGCCGTGGACTTACGCTTTGCGGCAAGCCGCGAAAATAAACGCCGACGTCGGGCAGAACATCGGCTGGATGCGCAAGCCGAATTTGCAGGCGATTTTGCAGTTCGTTTATGATTTGTTCGAGCCGGTTTATTTTCAGGCGAGCAACGCCGACGCCAGAGCGATTTTGTTTCTGACTTTGCCGATTATTCTGCTCGGTATCGTCGCCTTCGTTTTCCGTTTGGCGAATCTGAAAAACGAAAGCCGCGAAGAGCGTCGAAATCTGATTTTGCTCGCGATTTTTACCGCGACGCCGCTCGCGCTGGCTTTCGTCGCCAGCTGGATTTTGCCTTATTCCATCTGGGGAACGCGGCATCTGATAATCGTTTTCGCGCCGTTTGCCGTTCTGCTGGCAAGCGCCTTTTCCAAAATAAACATTGCCGAGCTGAAATTCGCCGCGCTCGGATTGATTTTTCTGCTTTTCGTCGGCGCGTTCGCTTTGCAGGCGGCGCAAGCCCCGCCGAATTTCATCTGGTGCGCGTGGGAAAATCTGGCGCTCGATTTACGCGCCGAAAAACAGGCGAAAATTTATGTTTTCGAAGATTTAATCGCTTATCATTTCTGGTTCGCCCTGCGCGACGCGGACGGCGATTTCGAGGTCGTGAAAATAAACGGAATCGAAGGCTTAAGCGAAGACAAAGCGTATTTTCTGCCGCGCGGTTTCGACCGGGTGAAAACCGCCGCCGAAAACGATATGACGGGCGAAAGATTTTTCGTCGCCTTTCGCGATAAGGATTGGAACGAAGCGAAGCCGCCTTTGAAAAATCTGATTGAAAAAGGCTATCGAATCGGCGCGCCGCGAGTTTTCGAAGCGCAGGGCTTGAAAGCGTTTTTAGTCGAGATTCAGAAGTAAAACGAAGCAGAAGCCCGCGCGTCAGCAAGGGCGGAATAATTTTAGATTGTCGATTGCAAGATTTTAGATTTGCCGTTATTAAACGACCAATCCGAAATCTAAAATCTTAAATCTTCAATCAACGTCCGCCCTTGCTGACGCGCGGGCTTCTGCCTCTTTATTTTCGTTTCCAGCGCACGCCGTCTTTCGTGTCTTCGAGAACGATTCCTTTTTCGCTCAGCAAATCGCGGATTTCGTCCGAGCGGGCGAAGTTTCGATTGCGTCTGGCTTCCTGACGTTCTTCGATTAAAGCTTCGATTTCGGCGTCGAGCATTTCTTCGACTTCTTTGCCGAAAATCCCCAGAACCGAATCGAATTTTTCAATCGCGTCGAGAATCAGATTTTTATCGTCCTCGCGCAGAGCGTCATTTGCTAAAGCCGTGTTGATTTCGCGGACGAGATTGTGAATCGCCGCGAGCGCCTGCGACGTGTTTAAATCGTCGTCCATCGCCGCTTCAAAATCACGGACGGCGTCCATCACGACGCGCTCGACTTCGGCGTTCAATCCGCTTTCGGCGCGCGCTTCACGCACGCGGCGGCGAAAATCCTGAAGGCGTTTAATCGTGCTTTCCGCGCCCTGCAAGCCTTCAAAAGTAAAATTCAATTGATGGCGATAGGGAATCGAAAGCAGCAGATATCGAATCGCCGTCGGCGAATAGCCTTGTTCCTGCAAATCGCGAAAGGTAAAGAAATTGCCTTTCGATTTCGACATCGTCACGTCGTCGATTTTCAGAAACTCGCCGTGCATCCAGTATTTCGCAAACTGCTTGCCGGTCGCGCCTTCCGATTGGGCGATTTCGTTTTCGTGATGCGGAAACTGCAAATCCATTCCGCCCGCGTGAATGTCGAACGTTTCGCCCAAGTATTTTATCGACATCGCCGAGCATTCGATGTGCCAGCCCGGGCGACCGCGACCGAAAGGCGCGTCCCAACCGGCTTGCTCGTCTTCGCCGACAAATTTCCAGAGCGCGAAATCCTGGGCGTTTTCCTTGTCGTATTTGTCCGTATCGACGCGCCCGCCGCCGCCGACTTTATTGCCTTCGAAATTGATTTTCGAAAGCTTGCCGTATTCGGGAAACGCCGAAATGCGGTAATAAATCGAGCCGCCCGCCTCGTAGGCGTGACCGTTATCCAGCAGCTTCCGGATGATTTCAATCATCTCCGCGATGTGATGCGTCGCGCGCGGCGCGACTTCCGGACGTTCAAGCCCGAGCGCGTCGGCGTCCTGCCAGAAGGCTTCGATATAGGGCTGGACGAATTCGTCAATCGTCTTTCCGGCTTTTTTCGATTCGTTGATAATGCGGTCGTCAACGTCCGTCAGGTTCATCACGTGCGTTAATTTATAACCTTTATATTTCAGATAACGCCGCAAAACGTCGCCGAAGGTAAACGAGCGAAAATTGCCGATGTGCGCGAAATTCCAAACAGTCGGACCGCAGATATACATCTTTACTTCGTTGCCCGCAAGCGGCTGAAATTCCTCGATTTGTCCCGTTAAGTTGTTATGAAATCTAAGCATATTTTTTTAAATTTTGGTTTGAAACAATATCATAAACGAAAACGACTCGAAACCGGATTTTTCTTTTTTGGGAAAATCCGAAATCAAAACAAATTAAGCGCTGGTTAAAAGGGAATTTACAGGCGACAGGATTCTTTCGGCGCGACGCCGAGTTCGTTGAGTAAATCTTTGGCGAGTTTTGTCTGAAGCAAAAACATAGACGGATGATAACACTATTTCACAAAATTATAAACTATTTTCCAGCGAAATTTTATCGGTTTTTCATTAAACAAAATCGGTTTGAATCGAGAACGGCAAGCGGCGATTTCCGCGTTTCGCCGGAAAACGGAGTTTTCTTTCGTCGCTTTGGCAAAAATTATTTTTCCGGTTTCGTCGGCGATGGTTTCGATTTCGACACTGCCCGATATTTTGTTTTGTCTGGCAACAGCTGGAAATTCAGGTTTTATTAAACTTACCGCGCAGCCTTGCCAGCAAAACGGCAAGCGCGGTTTGTCGGACGGCAAAATAAAGGATTTGTAAAACTCAAATAAAATTTTGTCGTTTTCGCGGTAATTATCAAAATATTCTCGAACTGTTTTTCTATCTTCTTTACGGCAGGTATAGTTTTCTTCGTTTTGAGCAAAAACGGGAAGAGAAAACATAAGAACGAAAATTGAAAGCGAAACCGATTTCATAAATGATTAGACAGGTTTTTTGTGAAAAAGTTCCCGCAAATTATTGATTTTGCTGCGAAGCGTCAATCAGCCAGACGTCGGCATCGACCTGCAAATAGCGGAAGAAAATCATTTTGTTGTCGGGCGAGATGTTGGCGTGCTGCAATTCGTAGGCGAAAGGCTTGTAAATCTCGGTTATTTTTTTGGTCTGCGTGTCGCACAGAAAAATCGCGTTGCGGTCGGTGTAGATGAAATGACGGTTGTCATTGAGCCAGAACGGGCTGGAGCCGGATTCGGTCATTTTTTCGGAAGCGCCGGTTTCCAGATTGTAAACGCCGACGCCGTATTCGTCGCCGTCCGGCTCGAAATAAATCAGCAGAAGCTTTTTGCCGTCCGCCGACCAGTCGCGCACGGAAAAAGATTTGCTGCCAGCCATCGGCGGCAGCGCCTGCGGCGTTTGTTCCGTCCACGCCCGCGTTAAATCCAGAATAAAAGAAGACTGCGAGTTTAATTCAAGCTCGGTGTAAGCCATCTTCGTGCCGTCGGGCGAGTAAACCGCCGCGCTCGCGCCCATTTTTTCCGTAAATGTAATCTGGCGCAAATTCGAGCCGTCGCGGTTTATCGTCCAGATTTGATATTTTCCGCTGCGGTCGGAATTAAACGCGATTTGCGCGCCGTCGGGCGACCAGCGCGGAAGTCTTTCGCGAAATTTATCGCTCATCAGATTGCGCCAGTTGCCGCCGTTTTTATCGAAAATGACGAGGTCTTCCTGCGTGCGCGTCGGCTGGCGGACGACAAAAGTTTCGCCGTCGGGCGCTAAATCCGGATTGCCGATTTCCTTGTCGCCGCGCGTTATCCAGCCCGCTTCGCCCGTCGTTTTCAGGGTTTTCGGGTCGAAAGGAATCGCCTGCAAATTCGATTGACTTTCGTATCGAACATAGCCGAGCGTTTTTCCGTCGCGCGAAAATGTGATGTGACGACAGTACTTCGAAGGCGTCGGGACGGATTCCGGCGCGCCCTGTTGAGCGCCGGTTTTTTCATCAATCGCCACGCGCCAGAAGCTCATATTGCCGCTGCGGTCGCTGGCAAAATACAGGTATTTTCCGTCGGGCGACCAGACCGGATTCCAGTCCGAAGCCTCGTCCGAAGCCACGACGACCGGCTCGCCGCCCGCCGCCGGAATCGTCGCAATCTCCGGCAGCTTTCCGTCCGCGACAAACCAGAAAGCGATGCGCTCGCCGTTCGGCGACCAGCTCGGCATAATCGCGTCGCCGCCGGTTTCAATCCGCTGCTTGTTTCCCGTCGCGACGTCAATCACCGAGAGCGCGCTGTTCGGCACGGCGTGAACCGTATGAATCGCGGCGGCTTTGTCGCTGACGACGACTTTTTTGCCGTCCGGCGACCACGACGGATGAAAACCGGCGTCGGAAATGCGGCGCGCGTTTTCGCCGGTTTCTTCCATCACGTAGATTCCGCTGGGCTGGCGCTCGGAGCGAAAGACGATGTATTTTCCGTCGGCGGAATAAGCGGGCATCGTGTCGCTTTCTTTCGAATTCGGCGTTAAATTAACCGGATTTTTGCCGCCGACTCTTTGCAGGTAAACGTTTCGGTCGCCGTTGGCTTCGCTGGCGAAAATGATATTTTTCCCGTCCGGCGAAAGGCTCGGATAGCCCTCGACCCACGGCGAATCGGTAATCTGCGCGTGCCGCGCGTTTGCCCACTCACCGGCTTCGCCGTTTTGCGGCGCGCGTGAATTTCTGACGAAAAGCCAGACGCCGAAGCCGATTGCCGTTAAAATAAGCGCGCCTAAAACATAAGCCAAATAATTTCTTTGCGTCTCCGCTTCCGCGCGTTTGCGCGTCTCGATGCTCACGCTGCGCGAATTCCAGGACGGCGACGAATCGAGTTCGCGTTTGAGACGTTTTAAATCGGCGCGCAAATCCGAAGCGGTCTGATAGCTCAAATCGGCGTCCTTTTCCAGAGCTTTTATCAAAATGCGGTCTAATTCGGGCGAGATTTCCGCGTTCAAAAAACTGGCGGGCGGCGGGTCGCTCGACAAAATCGCCTGAAACGTCGCCTGCCGGTTTTCTTTTTTAAAAGGATTGACGTTCGTCAAAAGCTCATACAAAACGACGCCGATGCTCCATAAATCCGTGCGATGGTCGAGGTTTTCGTCGCTCACCTGTTCGGGCGACATATAGGCGGGCGTGCCGATAATCACGCCTTTCGCCGTCTGCGCAAAGTTTCGGAGCGTCTGCAAATCGATTTCGCTCAGTTTCGCCAGACCGAAATCGAGAATTTTCACGTAACCGTCGGGGCGCACCATTATATTTTCCGGCTTGATGTCGCGGTGGATGATTCCGGCGCTGTGCGCCGCCGCGAGCGCGTCGCAGGCTTGAATGATGATTGAGAAAATTTCCTTTAATTTCAGATTGCCGCCGACCAGCTCGCGCAGGGTTTTGCCTTCGACGTATTCCGTCGCGATGTAATTGATGCCTTCAAAGCTGCCGACATCGTAAATCGTCACGATATTCGGATGATTCAAGGCGGAAACGGCGCGGGCTTCGAGCTCGAAACGCTTGACGCGCTCGTCGCTGGTGCTGTATTCGGAAGGCAGAATTTTCAGCGCGACTTTGCGCCGCAGCCTGGTGTCGTCAGCCAGGTAAACTTCGCCCATTCCGCCCGCGCCGAGCAGGGATTCGATTTTATAAGTGCCGATGGTTTTGTTGAGAAACTGCGCGTCGAAAGGAAATGTCTGTTCTTCGGCGAGATTTTGGGCGGCAATGTTCATCGCCGATTTTTGCAGAAAGTTTTCTTCGCTTTCCTTCTGCGCCTCGAGCAGGCTCAGAATTTCACGCCGCAATTCTTCGTCGCCGCTGCACTTTTCGGACAGAAACTTTTCGCGCGCCGTCTCATCGGGAATGTCCAGCACGGCGTCGAAAAGCTCGTCGATTTGTTTCCAGCGGTCGGGATTCATAAGTCCGCAGCCGCCTGCGGTAGCGGGCGGTTGAACGTGATAATTTCAGATTTCTGATTTTAAGGTTCAAGTTTGCCAATTAATTTAACTTTAAATCTGAATATTGAAACTTAAAATCCTAAACTTAAACCACCCGCTACCGCAGGTGGTTCTGACTAAGCTCGCGGTAAAGCCACGCTTTTGCTTTCTGCCATTCGCGCATTATTGTAATCGGCGCAACCTGCAAAACTTCCGCCGTTTCTTCGACCGAAAGCCCGCCGAAAAATTTCAGCTCGACGATTTTTGCTTTGCGCTCGTCGAATTTTGCCAGCTCGTTCAGGGCTTCGTCCAGCGCGACCAAATCCGCGTCTTTTTCGGCGGTGACGACAAAGGCTTCTTCGAGCGAGACGTGACGGACGACTTCTTCTCTGACTTTCGGGCGGCTGCGGGCGAAATCGACCAGAATCCGGCGCATCAATTGCGCCGAGACGCCGAAAAAATGCGCGCGGTTTTCCCATTTCGCCGTTTTCCAGTCAATCAGGCGCATATACGCTTCGTTGACGAGCGCCGTCGTTTGCAGCGTGTGATTTTCGCGCTCGCGGCTCATATAGCGCTTGGCGATGCGGTGCAGCTCCGAGTAAATCACCGGCGTCAGCGCTTCGAGCGCGTCAGCGTCGCCCGCGCTCCATTGCTGGAGCAATTCGGTGACTTCTTGGGAGTTTGGAACTGACATTTTAAATGACGAAATAAAAGACTTTACCGTCAATAAATTTAACACACCTCGAAAAAATCAGAAAATTTTTTCTCGGCGCGTGATAGTTTTTTGAAATTTCAAACGCATTTATACGTGAAAGGCGAGAGAGACGCGCCGGTATTTTAAGGAGAAATTATAATGGGAAAAATAAATTATCATACTGTAGAGCCGGTCGGACAATACGACGATAATGCCTGCTGGGCGGCTAGTTTGGAATGGTGGCTGACGGCGACGAATCTGGGAACTATCTATCAGGACGACGTGTTTGACGAATATCCTTTATTAAGAAACACCAACGGGACGATTAGCCGTCAGGGCTTGATAACGCTTATCAACGACCCGCGCTGGTATATGAATTACGAGCCGTTTTACCTGGCGTCGTATCTGACGAAAGCCAAGCTGAAAAAGCATCTCGCGGCAGGTCCGGTTTACATCGGCTATTATAATCAGCATCTCGGCAATTATCACGTCAACGTCATCTTCGATATAACGAGCGGCGGAAGCAACCCGAAGATTTGGGTGATGGAGCCGATGGCTGAAAGAGTTTCGCCGGGCGACCCGAACGACCTTTCATATAGAGGCAAACACGTGAAGCGGAATCTGAAATACTATACGGCGGTCGGCGAATGCTTTGTCGGCTCGCCCGCATTGGCTGCCGGCGGCAGCTACGAAAGCTCCGGCTATGACGATTCGTATTAATAAAAACCGCTTTAGATTATCAAAGAACGAAACCGCCAAATCGCGTTAGTTTGTATCGCTCTAAGCCGATTTGGTGGTTTCAGCTTGTTCCAAATCGGCTTCGACAAAACGGGCGCGCGCTTCATCCGAAAATAAAAGCTCGCGGCTGTAAAATCGAAGCGGATAATCTTTGTCGAATCCTTCGACCAGTTCATTTGCCGTTTCAAGAAACGCCGCGCCGTTTTTCGATTTTCGGAAGTCGTCGATTGTCCGCATCCAAAACGCCGTCAAAGTTTCGTGATACGGCATTTCTTTCGTCAAATCGACGCCGACGCATTTCAGATGATGCAAAAGATTGCGGCGCATCTTTTCAGTTGCCGTTTCAAAATCGTGACGCGAACAATAATAAAGCGCGACCGTTAAATGCCCCGCGTGATTCCATTCGTGACGCGGAATCGTGCCGTTTTCAAACGCTTCGACGAGCGATAAAATTTCGTTTTCGGTTTCGTATTTTTTACTCATAAGTTCTTCCATAAAATGTTTTTAAAATAAAAAATAGACGGAAATGAAAAAGGCGCTTTGCCTGAATCATTTCCGTCTATTTTTAGAAAAATTATTCTAACTCAGTTTCGCATCTCAGGCAAATAAATTAATCAATTTTTTGCTCCTGTTGCTGCAAATTAAAATGCGCGATGATTCGCTCCGCCGCGTTTTCGGCGGACAGATGCGTGTTGTCGATGATTAAGCTTTCGCGGTCGGGAACCGGCGAGAGCAAATCATAAGTTTCGTGAAAAAAGTCCATCATCTCGACGGTTTTCGCCTTGCCCATCCGGCGGCGCGATTCTTCGACGACTCTTTTGTCGAGCGCGTCGCGGTCGGCTCGCAAAAGGACAAAACAAACTTCGCCGCCGTTTTCTTCGACGGCGCGCGTAATGCGCTCGACGTGCGCGTCGTCCAAATCTTTCGCGTAACAAAACGTGTAAATCAGATTTTGACGGACGCGCGCGGCTTCCCGGACGGTTTCGACGCGAATCAAATCGATTAATTTCCCGAACGACGGCGAGCCGAATTCAAAAATCGGCTCGATTGCATCGATGCTCAGGTGATTATGAAACACCTTGAAATCAGTCAATTTGGCGATTTCATTGGCGACCGTTAATTTTCCGACCGCCGGCGAACCGTATATAAAAACAAGTTTCATAGCTTCCGCTCCTTTTCCCGGAACCTCTGACAATCGAAGCAATTTTATAGTAAAGAAAAATTGTAAAAAGGGAAGCGGGAGCAGGAATCGAACCTGCCGTTTTACGGCTTATGAGACCGTCGAGCCGCCGTTGCTCCATTCCCGCGATGAAAAATAATTTGACAGCCGATGTCGGACTCGAACCGACGTCCCACAGGTTAGAAGCCTGTTGCTCTCGTTCCACTGAGCTAATCGGCTAGATTTTAAAATTTAAAACACGGCAAGAAATGTAGGGGCAGGTCTTGTGCCTGCCCAATGAGCGCGAAGGCGCGAACAAGCGTTTTAAATAAATTCAAGATTGAATTTATTTACGTTGATTAGCGTTCTGTCGAACGCTTTGGGCAGGCACAAGACCTGCCCCTGCAAATTTATTCGCGTCTTAAATTTTTTGAAGGAAAGAGAGAGAATAATGGCTGGAATCGGCGCTTGACCGACCGGAAAAGAATTTTAGATTTTTGATTGTCGATTTAAGATTTGCTTTCAATCTAAAATCTAAAATCTAAAATCTAAAATTCTCAAGCGGCTTTCGTTTGTTCTTCAAACTCGTCCATAAACAGATATTTCTTCCATTCAGGTTTCGACTCGGCGTAATGGCACAGCAAAACGCGGTCTAAGCCGAGATTGAGAAGCTTTTGCGAAGTCAGCAGCGGCATACGGGCTTGTTCGGGCGTGCGGTTGCCTTTGCGACCGTTGCATTTGACACAAGCCGTGACCAGATTCTGCGGCGTCGATTCGCCGCCCTGCGCGCGCGGCAAGATATGGTCGAGCGTTAAATCAGCCGCGTGTTTGTGGTCGCCGCAATACTGGCAGCGATAACGGTCGCGAATGTAAATCCGCGCGCGTTTCATCGTCGTTTCGCGGCGACGGCGATGCACGTTGACGTAATGACGCAGACGCACGACCGACGGCACGCGAAACGTTTGACGCGGCGAATGCAGAACATTTTCGCCGTCGTATTCTTCAATCGTCACCGAACCGCGAAACCACAGACACATCGAACGCGCAATGCCGACCGTGCCGAGCGGCTCGTATGAGAAATTCAAAAGTAAAACTCTACCTGTCAGCAAATAAATCGCCTCCTTTTTATTTAATAATTGTGTCGTTTAGAAAACCGAAATTGTCAGCAACAAATCGAATCTTTACCACAATATTTTGTCTAACGCGCCATCAACTGCCGTTATTTTAGATGATAATTGTCCGATTTGTATATAGATTTTTTGTTAAAAGTGAAAAATTTCGACATAAATTTGTCGAAATCAAAATATCCGGAGCGGATTATTTGCATCGAATCCGCTCCTTCCGGCAGACGGACGCGGCTCACGAGACTAGCCAAGAACCGGGATAGTCTAAAGTTTTCCGTCCGCGAGAAAAGTCAGAACCATCTGCGGTAGCGGATGGTTGAACTATAAAATCTCAAGTCGCAAGTCTCAGGTCTCAAGTTTGCCGATTGTTTTAGCCTGGGAATTTAAACTTGAGACTTGAGACTCTTTTCTTAAACCGCCCGCTACTGCAGGCGGTTCTGACTTTGTTGTGGAGCATCGTATCGGATTCGAACCGATGTTCTCGACATGGCAAGCCGAGGTCTTAAGCCGGACTAGACCAACGATGCTCAATAAAAGTGATGAAAGATGAAAGGACGAGAGATGAATCGAAATTCGGTCTCTCATCTTTTCGGTTAATCCAGAAATACGACGTGGCGCATTCCGGGAGCTTCATTTTCAGTATTCATAAAAACCTGATGCCAGCCGTCCAGATAAATCGTTTTGTGGTCGGGATGACGCACCGTGCCGCGCGCGTAAACCGCCGCGTTGATTTGTCTCAACTGCCAGCTCCAAGCTTTCGCCTTCGGATTTTGCTTCACGATATCGTTATAGCGCCTCAGCGAAACGCCGGTCGGATAACGCGTGCAAACCATCACCGGCTCGCCGCGACTGCGGAAAACTTCTTCGCAAACGTGCGCTTTGCTTCCGAAGCCGCGGCTCAGCGGCTCGTTTTTATGAATTTGATTGCGGAAACCGGTTTTGGAAACCAGTTCGGGGAAAGGAACGAAAAACCATTCGCCCTGTCGCACGAAAGCCTCGTTGCGACGCTCGAAACGGTTTTTGATTCGCCTGACTCTGCGGAAAACCTGCTCGCGAACAAACGTCGGCTGCAAAGCTTCCATCGCATTTTCGACATTGGTCACGCTTTTGCCCGGAACGGCGCAAACAAACCAGTGACGCTCGTCGTGACCGCAAAGAAATTTTTCCTTGCTTTCATTGCGCCGCGCCATCAAAAGCAGATGACGCAAATCTTTTTGCAAATCGACGATTTCGTAATTTACCCGGTCGCCGCTCGCAATCTTGATGTCAAAAAATTCGCCTGATTTATCGCTTCCGATGTCGATTCCCGGACGCGCGCGCCACGTCGGAGCGGGAATTATTTCCAGCTTCACTCTGGCTCCAATCAGCGCGAATCTTTTTTCCAGTAATTGAATGTCCATACAAAATTTCCTTTAAATTGTTTAAGGTTTAAGTTCTGCACGGACGCTAAAAATTTAAACTTTTACGTCCGCACCTAATAAAAATCGCGGTTTTGTAAAGTTTCTCGTTTCATAATTTTCTCCTTTTCGGAAAGCTTGAAAATCCCCGTTCCCACCCTCGCCGAAACGCGTCTAATCTGCCTGACGGTAATTACAATGCGCTGTGCGCGATGCCCTTGTGACATTGCTGGACATAATTTGTGCGTGGCGGGATTCGAACCCGTTAGCGTTGTCCCGACGCTGCCATTGAATGCGGTTTTTAATCGCAAATCCAACTTAACCAGTTGGCGGTTTCAGACACGCCTTAAACGTTTTCGGCTACCGACTTTCAAAATTATTCGACCAAATCGGTTTTCCAATTCAGTTCCTGAATTTTCGCGTCCAAATCGCGGTAATTCTGCGCAAGCTTATCAGCCTGCTTTTGAATCGCCGCGACATCGACCGTGCTGACAAACTTGATTTCCGAGCGCGTGTAACGCTGTTGCGAAACCGCCGCCGAGTTTGCCAGATTAAAGTAAACGTTGCGTTTTAAAAGCAAAACGTCTCTTTCAGCCAGAGCCTCGGTCAAAGTTTTGCCTTTGGTAAAAGCGGTTTCGGAATTGGTCTGATTGATTCTTTTAATCAATTTTTCCAGCTCGTTCGCCGTTTGATTCGCTTCTTTGAGAAGCTTTTCGGGATTTTCCGCCGGCTCGTCACCTTCCTGCACTTTCGCGCTGTTCAGCAGACGTTGCTGCAGTTGTTGAAAGCGTTTTTGAGTATCCGCTCTTAAAATTAGTGCTTCTGCGAGTTTCATTATTATCACCTCATTTTCTTAAATTTTTAATGTGAAGGACGAGGAGAAAACGAGGAAAATAATCCCTCATCCTTCCCGGCTCATCCTTTCACGCAAACGACCTGTTTCAGCTGCGCGACGACTTCGACCAAATCCGACTGGTTGCGCATCACCTCGTCGATGTTTTTATACGCCGAAGGGATTTCGTCAATCACGCCCGCGTCCTTGCGGCATTCGACGCCCGCCGTCTGGCGCTCCAAATCCTCGCGCGAAAACGCTTTTTTCGCCGCCGTGCGCGACATTTTTCGTCCCGCGCCGTGCGAGCAGGAATTGAAGCTCTGCGGATTTCCCAAGCCCTTGATGATGAACGATTTTGCGCCCATCGAGCCGGGAATAATGCCGTACATTCCCGCGTCGGCGCGAATCGCGCCTTTGCGCGTGACGTAAACCTTCTCGCCGAAATGCACTTCCGGGCTGACGTAATTGTGATGACAGTTGACCGTGATTTCCGGACGAAACTCTTTCTGGTCGTTGAACATCCGGTTAAACGATTTCAAAAGCCGCTTCATCATAATTTCACGATTCTTCATCGCATAGGCTTGCGCCCATTCCAAATCGTGCCAGTAGTTGGCAAACTCTTCGGTTCCCTGAACGAAATAGGCGAGATTCGGGTCGGGCAGCTCCGACAATTTGTGCAGATGCTTCGCCGTTTCGATATGCAGTTTCGCCACTTCGTTCCCGATATTGCGCGAGCCGGAATGCAGCATCAGCCAGACGTTGTCTTCGGTATCCAGACAAACTTCCAAAAAGTGGTTGCCGCCGCCGAGCGTGCCCATCTGCTTCATCGCTTTGGCTTTGCGATAATGCACGCCTTTGTGCAGCCGTTCAAATTCCGCCCAGCCTTCCCAGCGCGCAGCATCCGTGTCGGTTTCCTTGTGCTCATTGAAGCCGACGGGAATCGCGCGTTCGATTTCGTGACGCAAATCCTTTAATTTGCCTTCGAGAATCGCACTCTTGAAAGGCGTTTTGACCGCCATCATCCCGCAGCCGATATCGACACCGACGGTTGCCGGAATCACGGCGTCTTTGGTCGCGACGACCGAGCCGACCATCGAGCCGATGCCGAGATGGGCGTCCGGCATCAGCGCGACGTGCTTATATAGACACGGCAGGCGCGAGACGTTGCGCAGCATATTGTGTTCGTCAGTAGACATTTCGTGGTTGACCCACGAAAGAATATCGGCTTGCGCGCCGCTGACGTTTAGTTTGTTGTATGGCATATTTCCTCCGGTAAAATTATAACAATTCGATAAATATAAGTTGAAAGCTCAGGCAATCCGCCTGCCGCAATCGGTAAGCGCCGAAAGTGACGAATTTTCGCATTTATTTTTTGTATCAACGCGCAGTTCAATAAAGGCATCAAAATTGCTGTCACGGGGAGAGGACGAACAAATGATTGAAATCGGGACAGTCTTACAGGAACGTTACTTAATCGAAAAACAAATCGGCGTCGGCGGTATGGGCGAGGTTTATCTCGCCGTCGACCAGCGTTTTGATAGCTACGTGGCGATTAAGAAAACCTTCTACAGCAACGACGAACTGGGCGAGGCTTTCGAGCGCGAGGCGCGCCTGCTGAACAGTCTTCTGCATCCGGTTTTGCCGCACGTTTCGGATTATTTCACCGAAGCGGGCGGGCATTTTCTGGTGATGCAGTATATCGAGGGCGAAGATTTGTTTGCGATTTTAAAGCGCGAAGGCGCGTTTCCCGTCCGTGACGTTTTGCGCTGGACGGACAGCCTGCTCGACGCGCTCGATTATCTGCATTCGCAGGAGCCGCCGATTATTCATCGCGATATAAAGCCGCATAATCTGAAAATAACGCCGCGCGGCGACATCATTCTGCTCGATTTCGGACTGGCGAAATTAAAATCCGACAATACGACCGGCGTGAAAAGCGTCTTCGGTTATTCCCGAAAGTATTCGCCGCTCGAACAAATTCAGGGAACCGGAACCGACGCGCGCTCAGACCTTTTCGCGCTGGCGGCGACCGCCTATCATCTTTTGACCGGCAAACCGCCGATTGACGTTCTCGCCCGCGCCTCCGAAATAATCGTCGGAAATCCCGACCCGCTTCCGCTCGTCAGCGATATTAATAAAGAAGTTCCGCCTGCCGTCGCGAACATTCTGAATACGGCGCTGGCGCTCAATGCCGCCGGGCGTTTTGTCTCGGCGAAAGCGATGCGGCACGCGCTGGAAAATGCCGCCAGCGGTGTTTTCGGCGAAGAAACGGAAGTTGTGCCGGAACAGATTTTGCCGCCGGTCGCCATCGAAAATGCCGCCGTAATCTCTCCGGAAACGGAAGGTTTTCCGGCTCTCGAAGCGTTTGCCGCCGATGCCGCCAATATTTCACTCGGCGCGGCTGAAGCTAATAAACCGCTTGAAACTAACGAATCGCTTATAAATAATGGATTTATAGCCGACGAAATTTCGTTTCCGCAGGCTCAATCGGCTTTGCCGGTCGAGCCAATCTCGCGGGAATCGATTGTGGTCGGCGACATCGCGACGAAAGTTTCTCCGCCGCGCCATCAATCGCGGCTTCCGCTCGCGGCTTTAGCGATATTGATAATTTGTGTCGGTTTGGCGGCGGCGTATTTCATTAATCGGGCGAGTTCGGCGAATCAGTTTCCGATGGTTGAATCGACCGGGCAGCCGAATTCATCTGACGGGCAATCTGCCGTCGTTTTGGATTCGCCTGTACCGGAAACGGTGAACGATTCGCCTGTGCCGGAAAACGTCGAACAGGCTAAAACAAAACCTGTTTCCATCGAAAAAACCGTCGGAAAGAAAGAACCTGTCGACGAACCGGCTCCGAAAACGGAAGCTGTCGAAAAGCCGAAGCCTGACGTCGAGCCTGAAACTTCACGTCCGGTTCAAACCGCGCGCCGCACGGAATCGCCGCGACGCAATCAAACATCGACGCGCGTCGAATCCGAACCGGTTCCCGACATCGAATCGGTTTTTACCGGACGACCTTCGGGACAGCGCAACGATAGAGGCGGACGCCGCGAACAAATGCGCCGCGTGCCGCCCGAAGATATGAGCGAGGAAGAATGGCGCGAATGGCGTCGCCAGCGCCGGGAAGAGCGCCGTCGTCGCCAAAACAGAAACACTTTTCCGTTTTAGAACATTTTAAAACAACTGAGAACTATAGAAGTGAGAACTGAAAACCGGGAAGCGAAAGATTCCGGTTTTCAGTTCTCACTTATCGGTTTTTACCTCTCGTTTACCGTAAAACTTTGATGTCGCGCTCGCTGAAAATTTTCCAGCCGGCGCTCGTTTGCTGCCAGCGCAATTCCTGTATGACTTCGCCGCGACGGCTGCGCGCGCCGTTTTCGATATTGTATTTTTTGCGAAAACGCATTATCGCCATCCGCCCGCCGTTTTGAAAAATAATTTCCGGTTCTTCGGCGCGAACGTCGATGGATTTAGCCGCCGCGAAAGCGCGCGTTTTTTCCTGGCGGACGGCGGTTTTGGAAGCATTGCGGGCGAGATAGAACGCTTTTAATTCGGGCATATAAAAAGCCATCTGTTTTTCGATGCTGCGCGCGTTGGTCGCTTCAATCCAGCGCGAGAGACTTTCGCGCAGCGTCCCGGCTTCGTTATTTGCGCCGTCAGAGGAAATCCGCGTGCGCGTTTTGATAGTCGCCGGAGTTTTTTCGTCCGTTTGTTTGGCGAACCGTTTATCGAGCGGCTCCGCGCCGTAAATGTCCCAGCTCACGACGTCGTTAATTTTGTCGTAGAAGGTTTGAATGACGACCGGCTCTATAAGCTCGGCGGCGGAAATGCGGCGCGTGACGCGCATTCGCCTGCCGTTTTCGAGCGGCGTGAAAGTAAAGCTGACGCTGTCATTTCCGCCGCCATTGGAACTAAAAGTCAGGCTGTTGCGCTCAAGCCCGATGCGCGAGCGCGTCACGCTGCCGTCGGTCGCGCGGACGTTGCGCGTGATTCCGTCGGCGACAAATTCGACGCGCGGCGCGCGCGAAGAACCGAGCGAAACGCGATTGCCGCGACACTCTATCGCCAAAAGGTCGGGCGGCGTCAGGCGCACCGCCAAATCGGTAAAAAACTGCTGCTGCTCGCCATACGGAACGTTGCTCGTCGCGCCTTCGATAACCGAATAAAGCCTGTCGCTGCTGTCGACGTCGATTCGATAAACGCCGTTCAGCCCGTTCGACGGATTACAGGCGTTTCCGCTTATCCGGTCGCGCGTCCCCTGCGCATACGCCGCGCCGAAGCACACGTGTAAAATTGTCAAAATTATGATGAAACGCCCGGTTTTTCCAATCATTTCGCCCCCTTGCTGAATTCATTTTTCTGCTTTTAATAACTGTATTATACGACGGCTTCGACAAAATTTATACAGGAAAAAAAGCGATGCCCGAAGAACTTTTAAAGCGGCGGCATTCCTTTTCAAAAAAAAGGACGACAAGAATTAAAATGATTCACAAACGGCAGGACTCGAACCTGCTTCTCCGATTCATCACCGGCGCTTTACTCCTTAAGCTACATCCTTTCAGGTTTGGAATGTAATCATTTTGGCATTCGTCCCGCAAACAAAGGGCGACAAAAATCGGAATGACCGCCGTTTTCTAACCAAAAGAAATGTAGTCATCACGGCATTCGCCCGTAAACATTTAACATTTAATATTTAGCATTTAACGAATGTGCATAAATATTAAATGAAAAAAAAGTTGTTGAAAATAAATGCGCGGATAATCTAAGCTATTAATGAGTTGGAATTTCCCGAAACTCATTCCTGCCAGGGTCATCACTTCATTTCAAAAAGGATAAAAATTATGTCTTCAACCAAATGCGCGCAGTGCGGGCTGGTGAATTTCAGCACCGCGATTCAGTGTAAAAGATGCAATCAGCCGCTCAATGAAATGTCCGCTTTCGCCGACCAGCGAGCTTACCAGCAAACCGCGCCGCCGGCGACCGCGCCGCAAAATAATTATCAGCAGCCGTTTCAGCCGTTTCAGGCGCCGCCGCCGCCCGTTTTCAATAACAATTACAACCAGCAGTTTAACCGACCGCAAGCGCCGCCAAACTTTTGCTGCATCAAATGCGGCAGCCGCAACGGCGTCTCGATGCAGAATTTTAAAAAGACTTACACACCGCCGGTCGCTTATCTCGGATTTTTAATCGGTCCGTTAATCTTTCTGATTCTGGCGCTGATTTTGCGCGTCAAGCATCAGCTGAACGCGCCGTTTTGCGCGCCGTGCTGGGGCGGATTTAAGAATCTGGGAACGGTCTCGACTTTGCTTAATCTCGCCTGCATTTTCGCGTTTATGTTCGGCGTCATTGCCGGAACGGTAAACGAATCGTTCGGGCTGACGGCGTTTTCGATAATCGTGGCAATCGCTTTCGCCATCGGCGCGAAAGTTTACGAATCGAAAGTCGCGCCGAAATACAAAAAGGTCAACACCAAAGTCGTCGTCATCGACGCGCCGACGGTCGGCGAAGTGGCTTTTTATCGCTAGAAAATCCGCCCGTTAAATAAAACGCGTGATGGCGAAAATTGCCCGCGCCTTTTATCGTCCGAAACCTTTTTCAAAATTCCCCGATGTGTTACGATTGCGGCATCGGAGGAAAAACTATGTATTGCAATCAAAAATATTCCGGCATCATTAAAGGTTTTTTAATGGTCAGCCTGGTCGTCGTTTCATTAATGTATGTCGGCTCAATCTCGGACAGAAATCAAGCGCCGAAAAACACAATGTCTTTTGAAGAAGCCCTGAATCGCCTGCAATCGAACCGCGTCAGGGAAATAAATCTCAAAAACAATCAAATCAATCTGCTCGACGCTGAAAACGAGCGCTATTCGCTGAATATCGCGGAAGGTCAGAAAATCGAATTGCTGAAAAGAGGAAACTCTTTAAACGTCGCGATGACTTTCAGCGACGAGCCGACGCCGCCGCTCGTTTACCTGTTCCAGATTTTGTTCTGGCTGTTTTTCATCAGCCCGCCGGTCATCGTCGTTCTGTTGTTGATAATTATCAAGAAAATGGACGCGAAAAGCTCTTAAGTAAGAGGCGAGGACAAGAGAAATCCTGTCCTTTTCTTTTCGAATACGAATGAGTATTTCGATTAAACAATTAATCGCCTTAGTTTCGACTTCTCACTTTTTTGCCGTTTGCCCGACAATAAAAAATATAAACTCCCGCGTCTCGTCAAAAGTCGCTTCGTGATTGACGTTTTTATCGCGATGGTTCGCGCGCCATTCAAAAGCGTTTTCGATTAAATCCGCGTATTCGGGAAATTTCTCTTTCGTCCACGAAGCGGCGCGTCTTTTGGAAACCTGTTCGCCGTTTTCAACCGCGTAAAGCGCGCGGCACACGGTCATAATCAAATAAGCCTGATAGGGTCGGGAATGTTTAGCCTTGCCGACATTTTCGGCTCTTTCCAGAGCCTGTTCGCGGACGGCTTCAATAAATTCCCGTTTTGAAATCGGCTCGATAATCGCTTCCGGCTCCGCGCCGAAAAGCGTGATGCTGTTTTCGCGCACGAAATACCAGTTCAAAAGCCAATCGCTTCCGGCTTCGATGAAATGAAATGGCTCGCCCGGACTGATATTGGCAATTTGTGACTTTTCGGTTTTAAAAGTTTTCAAAGCCGCGAGCGAAGCATATTGAATTTCGATGCGGTTGCGCCAGAACGGATTTTCACTAACTAATTCATGGTGCATTCTCTCCAGCGCCGCAAATTCGTCTTCGTCAATCAGCGTCTCGGTCGCCGCCAGCAAATCGACATCACTGATTTCATAATCAAAATCTCCGGCGACCAGCGAGCCGTAAACATACAAACCGACGAGCCTTTCGCCGAGAATTCCGCGCTGCCGCGCTAAAATTTCTTCGAGCAAAGCGGAAACTCCAGCGTCTTCCGCGGACAGTAAAATTTCATTTTTGTTCATAATAAAATCCGCTAAATCTAAAACACAAATAAAAGTTTTCGTGTTATGATTTGCATATGGGCGTGGTTGTTTCAACTTCCGAAATTAAATTAACGAAAACCGACGCGGGCGTTCTCCGCATCGGTGATTCACGCGTTTCCTTAGACACTGTGATTATCGCTTTTGCCCAAGGTTCGACACCGGAACAGATTGTCGAAGATTACGATTCACTCGAACTCGCCGAAGTTTATGCCGCCATCAGCTATTACCTGCAAAACCGTGAGGAAGTGGAATCATATTTAGCGCAAAGAAAAATCCAGCGCGACGAACTGCGTCGCGAAATAGAATCGCGCTCGAATCCGCAAGGCATCCGCGAAAAACTTCTGGCTCGCCGCCGCAAATCTTTATGATTCGCTTTCTTTCCGACGAAGATTTCAACCGCCGAATCCTGCGCGGTCTACGTCGCCGATTACCTACGCTTGATGTTGTCCGCGTGCAGGATATCGGATTAATCACTCAGCCTGACACCGAAGTTCTGGAATGGGCGGCAAAAGAAAATCGCGTCCTTTTAACACACGACATAACGACGATGAGCAAACATGCCTTTGACCGCGTAAATCAAGGATTACCGATGCCGGGCATAATTGAAGTTCCGCAACTCGTCCCAATCGGCGAGGCAATTGAAGAATTAATCTTAATTGCAGAATGCAGCTTGGAAAACGAATGGCAAAATCAAGTTATTTTCCTGCCGCTTAAAAGCTAATCTAAAATTGGCGACAAAATTTGCCGAGAGTTCCGCCCGTCAAGCAAAATCGGGCGGGCAAGAATCGAACTTGCTAAACCGATGTACTCACGACGGCATTCGCCAAAAATTAAATTAAAATCCTGAAAAGAAAGGCGGACTCGCCGCGCCGCTCGCGAAAATTAAAAAATATTGACTTGCCTGAGTTCTTCGTGCAATATGTTTCTACCGCCTCCTTGATGTTTATTTGAAATTCTTCAAATAAATATTTTTTATTCACCCAAACAGTTAAGAACTTTAAGGAGATCTATGATGAAAACTTTACGAAAAATCATTCCGGCGAATAAATATCGGGCAACAGCCTTGATTTTACTGATGCTGATTTTATCGCTCGGCGTTTTAATTGCATTTGCGAAACAAACCGAGAAAAAACCGCAAACCTGCGAGTGGTATCAATCACGCAACTTTTTCACGGATGCTTCGCACACGACTTTTGTGGGAGCGCGAATCTGGTTTTGTGACGGTTATATCGGTCAATCCGGCACGCAAACCATATATTATGAAACTGCTTATTGCGAGTGCGACCCGCAATAACTTAAATAATCAAAAAGAGAAGCCTGATATTTAAAGAGCTTTTTTATCTTCCGGCGGCAGAGATTTTATTTTCTCTGCCGTTTTCTATTCGATGCGTCGTTCAAATCTCAAATTTTTAGAATATAGAATAAGTTTAGCTGACAAACTTATTCTATATTCTCAGGTTAAATCTCAACCTTTTCAATCACGCCAACCCAATGTCCGGCATCCAGCGTGCCGCCCGCGAATTCCGAGACGAGGGTAAAGACCTGGTCGGAGAATCCGCCGACGTTGAGGATGTCGCGGCGTTCGCGGGCTTGCGTGTGGGCGTAAGGCTGGATGTCGATGCAGACGAGTTTGGCGTCGGCGCTGCGCGACTTGAACTCGTTCCATTGGCGCATCGTTGCCGTTGCGTTGTTCCACGTACGGTTGGTGTCGACCCACGATTCATTGTCCGAAACGTAAATCACGACGTCGCCGTGCGCACGTTTCGCGTTGAGCGAGACGAGCGGCGCGGAGCAGTTGGTTCCGCCCGAAGGCAGTTTCGCCAGCTTCTGCGCGTTGGTCATCACCGAATCGCGCGGGTTCAAATCCGCTCGAACGATGTGGTCGCTGAACGGGATGACTTCCGCCGAAGGATTTTTGCGCAGGATTGCCGCCGCGACCAGCGCCGCGACGTCCAGGCAGCGCACGGACGAAGTCGCGCCTTTGCGGTAGCCGGTGACAGCCGAGTGCATCGAGCCTGAAATGTCCGGGAAAACGTAAACTTTTCCATTGATTTCCGGCACGTTTTCGGTCGCGATTTCCATCGCGTCCTGCAATGCTTCGGTGATTTCACGCGGGATTTCGCGGTTTTGCGAAGCCGCCGTGAACGCGACCAGTAGTTGGTAAGGGAAAACTCGCGCGCGCGCGATAGCTTCGCGGTCGCGCAGACGCGCGGCAATCATTTCAACCATTTCCGCGTCTTTCAAAACGCCGTGACGCTGGAAAGTGTTGAGATTCATACGCGTCATCTGCCAGCCCGCGTTTCGCGCGATTTGCGTCCATTCTTTGGTGCTGATCGGCAGAGCCGTCAGCATCTGGAACGGAACGTCGGGAACTTCCAGAGTATCGCCGTTTTTGAAACGCTCGAAAGCCTTGGCGATTTCCGGCAGCTTATCCATGTCGATGTCGCGCCCGATAAAGTAGCCGTAAAGCGCTTCTTTTTCGGCGTCTGAAGGCTTCGGGTGAACCATTTTCAGAACGTCGGCAAACGACGGCTGAGCGCCGATTGATTGTTTGAAAATCTGTTCCGCTCTGCGCGTGTCAAACCATTCGCGCACGAGGCGTTTCGGTAAGCTTCCGAGCGATTTTCTGCCCGTCGCGCCCGAACGCATAATCTGCACGAAGTTTCGCAGCATTTTTCCGTTGTCAATCACGCGCGGAAAGACTTTTTCCAAAAGAGCTTTGTCTTTGGAAGCCAGAACCGCGACCAGAAGCGCGGGCATATCTTTCATAAAGCCTTTTTCGCGGGCGAAGACGGCGGTTTTCGCCACAAATTCGGCGTCCGCTTCACTTGCCAGCGCGAGAACTTTTTCAAGCTGTTCGCCCGCGTCGGCGTAAAAAGTGTGGTTAAAGCAGCCGGTCGCCGCGTATTGCGCCAGCGCGTGTTTCGGCGAGAGCTTGTAAGCCAGTCCGCCGGCTTCGTTAACGGTGTCAGCCTTCGGCGTAAGCAAGCCTTTGACGGTTTGAAATAAATTTTTATTTGCCATAATTCCTCCTATTTGGACAAAGTTTGTCAGAACCGCCTGCGGTAGCGGTCGGTTTAACGCGAATGAGTCAAAACGTAAAAATAAATTCAAACGTTTCAGACACTAAACTTAAACCACCCGCTACCGCAGGCGGTTCTGACTTGTATTCCTTTTGGATTTGAAAAGCGACGACAAGGATTTGAGAAACTCGTTTACTGCTGCGTTTACCGTTTCGCCACGTTTCAAATCAATTTGAAACGGCAGGATTCGAACCTGCAACCGCAATTTGCTATGTAGTTCCTCAGGCATTCGTCACCCGGTTTTGAAAGCTTATGCAGCGACAAGGTTTTGGTGAAACATTTCGTGCTCTACCAACTGAGCTACGTCTCTTTCGAGACGGTCGGACTCGAACCAACGTCCACGCATTTGGAATGTAGTTCCACCAGCATTCGCTGCAAACAAAAAGATGCGACGACAAAATCGAGAAGACGTTTTTCGTGCTCTACTGCTGAGCTACGTCCCGTTAGAAAAAATTCGGAACGGTCGGATTTGCACCGACGACCTCGTCGTTATCAGCGATGTAATCCTTCCGGCATTCGTCGCAAAATTATAAAAATCTTTCAAATAAAATTGTCGTCGCGGTCAGGTTTGAGTTATAAATTTAGTAAATAAGGAGCGTAATTTATGTGTCGTGAAAGTGATGACTGCAACAACGAAAAGGGAACTGACCGGCGCGCGTTTCTGACCGGCGCGGCGGCATTTGTCGGGCTTGCCGCGCTCGAAGCCGGAGCGCAATCTCTACCGACCAAAGAACAAATCGTGACGCGCGTGCTCGACGACCCAGGCGTGCAGCACGGAAAAGTCGTCTTCAAACACGGCGGCGCGGAAACGATTGACGGTTATCTGGCGCGCCCGAAAGCGCAAGGCGCATATCCGGCGGTGATTGTCATCGCCGGAAACGTGATTACCGAAGAATATATTCCGAACACCTGCGCCGCGCTCGCCCTCGCGGGCTACGTCGGGCTGGCGCCGAACATTTTTCACACGCTGCCCGACAGCGCGAAAACGGTCGAAGAGCGCCGTCTGGCGATAGCCGCGCACACCGACGCGGACGCTTTGCAGGACATTCAAGCGGGAATCGATTACCTGCGCACGCAACCGTTTGTGAAAACGAGCGGCATCGGCGTCGTCGGGTTTTGCTACGGCGGAAAATTGGCGATGATGCTCGGCTCGCGGTCGCGCGAAGTCGAGGCAATCGTTCCTTTTCATCCCGGTCCGACGACCGCCGCCGAAATCGCGCGCGTTAAATCGCCCGTCCAGATTCACAGCGGCACGGCTGACCGTCACGTTTCCGTCGCTTCCGTCCGCGAAATCGAAAAAACGCTGAAGTCGCAGGGCGCGCCGACCGAAGTTTTCCTGTATGAAGGCGCCGACCACGGATTTCTGGCTTACACGCGCCCTTACTATAAACCCGACGCCGCAAAATCAGCGTGGGCGCGCACCGTGAAATTTTTACAAAGTCACCTCAAATAGCGGCGGCTTTGAAACGAAAAAAACGGGTCATTCGCGGCGGAAAGAATCGAACTTTCGTCGGACAATTATCGGTCGTCTGCTTTCCCATTAAGCTACACCGCGAAATGAGGGATGAAGGATGAGGGATGAGGGATGAGTAAAAGAAAGTTTTGAGTTTTAAATTTTGAGTTTCAAGTTTATCGAAATCATTAATTCAAAATTTAAAACTTGAAATTCAAAACTTTTTCA
>DASVWG010000136.1:0-13247 GCA_036389695.1 Pyrinomonadaceae bacterium | reverse complement strand
TGTTTTTGCTCAGAAGCGCGTTGCGACAAAGCCCGCGCCGAAAACTATGAATTCAAGTTCAAACGCCATTTTTCAGCCGAGCAAATCGCCGCTGATTTCGTTTCGCATTCAATTTCTGACCGGCTCGATTGACGACCCCGAAGGCAAGGAAGGCTTGGCTTCGCTGACGGCGGCGATGCTCGCGCAGGGCGGCTCGAAAAATCTGACTTACGAGCAGATTGTCGAGCAGTTTTACCCGATGGCGACCGGCTTCTCCTGGCAGGTCGATAAGGAAATGACGACTTTTATCGGGCAGACGCACGTCGATAATCTGCCGAAATATTACGCGCTGATTCGACAGATGCTGCTCGAACCCGGCTTTCGTCAGGAAGATTTTTCGCGGCTGAAAGACGAGGCGATAAATTTTTTCAAGGTCAACCTGCGCGAAGGCAACGACGAAGAGCTCGGTAAGGAAAGGCTTTACAACATCATCTACGCCGCGCATCCGTACGAGCATCATTCGCGCGGGAAAGTTTCGAGTCTGGAAAAACTGACGATTCAGGACGTGAAGAATTTTTATGCGGAAAATTACACGCAGGCGAACCTCGTCACGGGTCTTTCGGGCGGCTTCGACACGAAATTTTCCAAACAGCTCGTGACTGATTTTCAAAAACTGCCGAAAGGCGCGCGAATGATGCGCAAAATCGGCGAGCCGAAACTGGAAAACGGTCTGAAAATCGACATCGTCAAGCGCGAAACGCGCGCGACGGCGATTTCGCTCGGTTTGCCGATTCCTGTAACGCGCACGAGCGGCAAAGATTACGCCGCGCTTTCCGTCGTCGCTTCCTATTTCGGTCAGCATCGCTCGTCAAACAGCTATCTTTACGGGCGCATCCGCGAATTGCGCGGGCTGAATTACGGCGATTACGCCTACATCGAATATTTTCCGCGCGGAATGTTCCAGTTTGAGCCTGACCCGAATCTGGCGCGCCGCTTCCAGATTTTTCAAATCTGGATTCGCCCCGTCGAGCCGCAAAACGCGCATTTCGCCCTGCGCGCGGCGCTGTACGAATATCACAAGCTTATCGAAAAAGGAATGACGGCGGAAGCCTTCGAAGGCACGCGCGAATTTTTGACGAAATACGTCAACATCCTGACGCAGACGAAGGACGCCGAGCTTGGCTACGCGCTCGACAGCCGCTTTTACGGCACGGGCGAATACAACGCGTTTATGAAAAAAGAGTTGGCGAGCCTGACCCTGCAGGACGTCAACAACGCGATTCGCAAATATTTCGGCGATAACGATGCGATGCGCGTGGTGATGATTACGAAAGACGCCGAAGCTTTACGCGACGCGATTATCAACAACAAGCCGTCGCCGATAAAATATGAAGCGCCGAAACCGCAGGAAATTCTCGACGAAGATAAGGTAATTTCGACTTATCCGATAAAGCTGCGCCCGCAGGACGTGACGATTACTCCGGTGACGAATGTTTTTCAATAAGAGGTCAGAACCGCCTGCGGTAGCGGGCGGTTGAACTTAAGAGTCTCAAGCCTGAAGTCCCAAGTCTCAAGTTTGCCGCTTGTTTTAACTTGGGACTTTAAACTTGAGACTTGGGACTCTTAAGTTCAACCGCCCGCTACCGCAGGTGGTTCTGACTTAAAAACAAAAAAGGCGACGGTGACCAGCCGCCGCCTTTACTTTCCCGACAAGAGAATTATTTACATAACGAGGAGCTAAGTATGAATAAAAAGCTCTTGCGGAAAAGACCGTTAAAAGCTCTTCCTAAAGAGATACGAAGCTCTGATGAAAAAAGTTCGGCTGTTGCGCTCGAAATTGCGTTCGAGATTTCCCGTAAACGGGTTAAAGCCGTTGTAATTGAAATTGTCGTTGTAACCGACGTAAAAAGCGGTTCCCGGACTCGGATTCCAGCCCAGCAGCGCCTGCCCGGCAAAGTTTTGGTTCAGCGAATCGTAATCAAGGCGAAAACGCGCGAAAGTAAAGCGCGAAAATTGATAGGTCGAGCGCGCGGTAATCTGGTCTGAGTCGAAAGTTCTGACTTTATTATCGTTGCGCACCAGACGGCTTTTGCGATAGCTGAGCGATACTCGAAGCGGGTCAATCGGTCGATATTCGCCGAAGATTTCCGCGTCGAATTGTCTGCCGGGACCCGGATTTTGCGGGCGATGGGCGAAATCGAAATCGTAGGCGTTGATGATATGTCCGAGAAACATTCCGAAACTCAGTTTTTTAACCGGCGTCGTGTTGATGTTGCCGCTGACGTAATGCTGCCAGACCGAACGCGTCGGGTCGCCCGAAAAAGCGCCGAACGCGCGCGTCGGCGAACGCTTTAAGCCGAATTCTTCTTCAAACAGCTTTTCCTTATAAATGCCGGTTTCGACAAAGAGAAAAGTGTTGCGCTGAAGCGCGAAATTGAAATTCGTGCCGAAGTTCAAATCCGTCACGCGCCCTTTCCAGTCGTAATTAATGCCGGAAAACTGCCGCCAGTCAATCTGGATAATTTTGTTTTTCGGCTTCGGCTCGGTGCTGAAGCGGTTGACGCCGAAAATGAAATTGTTATTGATGCGGCGCGTGAAACCGGAATCGGCGCGATAATCTTTCGAGCGTCCGCCCGCCTCGATAAACCAGCCGCGACTTTTCTCGGTGTAATCCAGATTCACGTAGTAGCCCAAACCGTTTCCGGTGCGATATTTATTAAACGTCGCGCCGTTTGAATTCAGTGACGGATTCTGACTCGGATTAGGGTTGGTCGGGCTAACCGGACTGAGAGTGAATGTGCCTGTGCCGCAGATTTCACGATTGCGCTGCGCCTGCAAAGGCTCTAAAGTCGGCTCGAAAGTCGCTTCGAAAAAGCAGCGGCGCGAGTGCGTTCCGACGACTTGAAACGACGAAACTAATTTATCGTTAAACTTGAATTTTCCGTCAAAGCCGCCGACCAGATTTTTCTGTTCCGGGAAACCGCGATAAGTCCCGAAAAAGCCGATGTTGTTGTTTTTGCCGAAATCGCGCTTGACGCGCAGGACGGCGAACATCGAATTTTTGTCGACAAATTCGCTAATGCGCGGGAGCACTGACGGGTCGTTGCGGTCGTCTTCCTCATAATTTCCCGGCGCGTTGTCCGAAGCGACGAGCAAGCCGAAAGAATTTTTTCCGACCTTTCCGGTCAGCTTTGCCGCGATGTCCGGGTCGACGATGTTGCGCGAGTAAAAAATCTGCAAGGGCGAATTGAAAATGTCCGCGCCTTCGAGAAAAAACGGGCGTTTTTCCTGAAAGAAAATCGGAAAGCGCTGGTTTGCCGTGACGACGAGCGCGTCGGCTTCGATTTCCGCAAAATCCGGATTGTAAGCCGCATCCAGCGTGATATTTGGCGTTATCGTGTATTTCATCGTGACGCCGATGTCCTGTTTTATCGGTTGATTGACGAAGCGTCCCTGTTCGGGCAAGCCCGTGGGATTCAGCACCGGGTCGTAATAACCGACTTGATTGACGAGATAACGCGGAAACTGGCGCACGCGGCGTCCTGTCTCCGAAACGGTAATGCTCGGCACGATTTCCAGGGTGCGCTCGGTTTTGATTTCGTCCAGCCCGGTCAGTTTTCCGTGTTTGACGAGAAAACCGGAAATGTTGCGGTCGTCCGGCAGCCATTGATCCATTTCATCGTTAAAGCGGTCGATGTTGCGCGCGACGTTAAATCCCCAGAGTTTTCCTTTTCCGGCGGCGTAACGCAAAGATTTGAAAGGAATTTTGACTTCGACCGCCCAGCCCCAGTCTTCGATGACGCCTTTGGATTCCATCACGATGTCGACCGAAAAATCTGAGCCTTGTCCTTCCGTAAAAATTCCGTCCTGCTGAATGCCGAGCGGATTGAAAGCCAGGACATAAGCGCGCCGCTGGTCGTTGTAAGTGTCGAGCCAGACGCGAACGTTGTCTTCACCGGTAACTGAGTCGCGCTTGGCGACCGAGGCGCGGATTTTATCTTTCTCGTCAAAGCAGCGAAAGGCGATATAAAGATTCTTTTCGTCGTAGCCGAGCATTACTTCGGTCGGCTTTGACGGCGCGATGTTGTCGCCCGGATACGTCTGGTAAAAATCTTTTAAAACCTGCGCGTTTTTCCACGCTTCGTCGTCGAGCTTTCCGTCGATAACGGGCGGCGCGGCAAACTTGACGATTTTAATCGGTTCGGCTTTTTCGCGCGGAACGTTGAATCTTCCGAATTTTTTGGTTCCGCCGTCGCCGCCGGGCGTTTCGGCTGGATTGTTTTTAGCGATTTCTACTTTTTTATCGTCTTTATTTTTATCTGTGGAAGTGCTTGTTTGTGTGGGTGTTACGGTCTGGGCTTGGATACAAATCGAGAAAAATAAAATTGTAAAAAGAGCGAATAATTTCTTCATACTTCACCTCTTTGGTCTATGAAAAGAAAAGTAATTTTTTATTATGAATGCAGAAAAGGGGATAATTTCCGCTTGATGACTAAAACGCAAAGTTAGTCAAAGAGTTTCAAAATTTTTTCGCAGAGAAGAAAAAATTTTCTTTCTTCTCTGCTTCGTAAATTAGAAACCCGATTTCAGATTGCTTGAGCTGCGAACGAAAACCTGCCCTTCGGCGGTTGTATAAAGTCTGTAAACGCCGCCGCCGTTGCCGACTTTCCAGACGGAAACGTCTTTTTTATCGCCCGCGGGCACGAGCGAGATGCCTTCGGTTTCGATGTCTTTGCGATTTGATTCGATATTGGCGTTGGCGTCTTCGGAGAGCGTCAAGACAATCGTTCCGTCCTCGGTCTGCGCGTTGATTCTTTGAAAATCGCCTTCCAGATTCATCGTGCCGTCAATTGTTCTCGATTCCAAATCGCCTTTGAAACCGATGATGCGAATGCTGCCGTCGGCGGTTGCGACGCGAAGCTTTCCGTCGACGTCGCGGACGTTGACGGCATCTTCGCCGCCTTCCAGCTCGATTTCGCCCGAAACGTTTTCGAGGCGGATTTCACGATTAGTGAGAATCCGCAGATTCGACTTTTTTGGCACGAAAACCTCTACGCGAATACGGCTCAAATCGCCAAAAACCACACCGTCGGGCGGTGTGGTTTCGGAAACTTTAATGTTGACTGTCGAATCTCCCTTTGTCACCGTGTAACTGACCGGCTGCTGGGTTTTCGACATCCTTGTGATGAGATATTCGACATCCGGTTTGTCCCAGCCTTTGACGGTGACCGAACAATTTTTCGCATCGACCGTCACTTTTGGAGTTCCCTTAATTTTAAAAGTCTCGGTTTTTTCTTCGATGTTCGGCGCGACCCAGCCGATTTCGCTGGCTCGCAGCAGCGAATCCCGCTGCCGCATCTGCGCCGCCCTGAGCCGCTCTCTCATTCTTTCCGAATTGACGATTTTAGCGGCGTCTTCAATCGCTTCGGCGTTGATTTTGTCCAGCTCCGGCTGGATTTTGTTAAGCTCTTTTTCCGAAAGCTTCATCGCTTTGAGACTTTCTTTCTGCGCGTCTTTCACCGCCTTGGCGGCTTCTTTATTTATTTTGGCGGCGTTGACGGAAACGCTGTTGTCTTCATCGTCTTTATCGTTGTCGTCATCGTTGTCGTCCGAATCTTCGTCGTTATTTTTATTGTCGTTTTTATTTTTTTGCTGAAGAAGATTCGTCGCCGGGCTCACGCTTTTGCCGTCCTGTTTGCGGCGAATCGAAAGTTCGCCGTTGACGCTGCTGAGCTTGATATTCAGCGCGCCGCTGCCGATTCTGCCGTATAAATCGCGTCCGACATATTCGCCTTTGCGGACGGGCAGACCGAAATCGTTGTAAATATTACCGTTCAGAGTATCGGCGCGAAGCGTCGCGTTCGCATCCGAAGGAATCGTCAAAAGAACTTTTCCGTTGACGGTATCGAGCGTGATTTGACCGCTTGAGGCGAGCGAATCGAAATCGGCTTCGGTCGTTCCGTTGACGGTCGAAATCCGCGCCGTGCCGCGCAAATTCATCGCTCTGACGTTGCCGTTGACGGCGGAAGCTTTCGTCGAGTTGGTCATATTGGAAATCGTGACCGAACCGTTGACCGTTTCGACTTCGTCCAGCACCGCGCCGCGCGGAACCTGCAGGCGATACTGCACATCGATTCTGCCGGTATTTCTGTTTTTCCAGACGCCGTTCTCGTTGTTGCGCCACGAGCCGTAATCGGTTTCGACGCTGAAAGAATCCTGACGCGCGTTAATCTTGATTTGCACTTCCGACAGATGTTCTTTCGTATCGGCGGTTTTGACGGCTTCCAGCCGCACTTCGTTTCTGTCCCAGGCTTCGACGGTAATCGAGCCGTTGACGTTGGAAACGCTGACTCTGCCGTTGGCGTTTAAAGGATAGGTCTGCTCGAAGCGCTCGGTTTCGTCGAGACTGACGACCGTCGGCGCATTGACGTTCACAAAATTATTATTGGTATTAATTGAAAGATTGCTGCCCGGCGAAATCATCAAACCGGCTAAAACTAAAGATATAACCCAAGACATATATTATTAATTCTCCTCGCTGAATTTTGGAAGGAAACTTCCCGTGTCTAATTGAAGAACACCGCGCGAAAAAAGTTTGTGACAAATATTTTCGATTTTTTTATCGAAAAGCAGAAATGGCGGAAAGCCACGTAATAAAGTTTGTAGGGGCACGCCCGCGTGCCTGCCCAATGAGCGAGAGCGAATAAGCGTTTAATTAAAATCAATGTTGAATTTAATCCGAATTGATTAGCGTCCATGCGGACGCTTTGGGCAGGTACAAGACCTGCCCCTACAATTGTTTTGACGTTTATTTCTTCTTAATGCGAATCGCGCCGCTGTAAGTCGTCAGAGTCAGCGTCGCGTCGCCGTCGCCGAGCAGCGCCGTCAGTTTCTGCACCTGTCCGGCGGAAGATTTCTGCACGTCTTTCAGCGTGATGTCCGATTGAAACGCGCCGAGACCGTAGTTGGCGTTGACGCGGCAGGAAGATTCCGGCGGCACGGACAGCAGAATCGCGCCGCTGTTGGTGATGAAAGTGTATTGCCCGCCGTCCGTAAACCCGCCGTTGTAGCGGATTGAGCCGCTGGTCGAACCGGCTTCGACCTGCGAATGCCCGATTGATTGCAGCGTGACCGCGCCGTTGCGGGTTTTCGCGCGAAAAATGTCGCCGACCTCGCTCGGCTCGACGTCGAAAACGACGATGTTTCCGGTCGTCGCGAAAAGATTCATCGCGCCCGCCGATTTTTCGACCATCACGTCGCCCTGATAAGTTCCGGCTTCGATGCCGCCCGCTATCTGATTCAGCGAAATATCGCCGCCGATGTTTTCGACTTTCACGCGCGCGACCGATTGAATCGAGATTTGGCTGGCGCTGCTTTTCATATTGATAACCGCGCCGTGCGGCACATCCAGCTCGATATTCTCGCCCGAAAGACATTCGTCCAAGCCCGGTTCTTTATCCGTCATCGGGTCGAAACCCAAAACCATGACCCAGACCGGCTTCTGCTTTTTCTGCAAAACCTTGAAGCCGACTTTGCTGCCGCCGTTGACATAGGCGCGGATTTCGTTGCGCTCCCAGCCGTTGATGTGGACGTTGCCTTCGGAAACGCACAGCGAAACGTTGACTTTGGCTTCGGTTTGAATTGATTTTTCAGCCGCCGCCGTGCTTTCGTTATCGGCGCGGCGCTTTTTCTGAACCGGCATTCGCGGCGTTTTCGGCGGCGTCGGCTGCATCGTCGGCTGCGGAACGATGACTTTTACCTTCGGCTCGGTTATTTTTACTTTCGGCTCGGTTTTTGTGATTTGATTGAAAACTTCCGGCGCGGCGATAAAGAAAAGGACTAGAAACGCAAAAGGCAACAGAATTGCCTTTTGCGCCGTCTCATAGCCTTTGATAAAAATTTTCCCTTTTCCCTTTTTCACTTTCTGTTCAATGTCGCCATCAATTCGCTTTTTTCCGCGACTGAATTCAATAAATCGATTTTGCTTTGATACGAAGAACGCAGAACTTCTTTGGCGGCTTCATTTTTCGGATTTTTGCGGACTTCGCGCTGCATTTTCTTAATCGCGTCATTGACGACCGCCATATCTTTTTCAAACGCGACGCGCGACGAAGGCTTCATCAATTCGTCTTTGCGATTTTCGACGGCTTGCTGCAGCGTGGCGATGGTCTTGATATAGCTTTCCTCGCCGGAAATCGCTTCCGAAGGCACATCAACAGGCGTCACGCGATTCGGTATGACTACATCATTGACTGGTTTGTAAATCGCTTTTTGCGCTTCAAATCTTTCGTTTTTCGGTTTGTAAGCCGCCTGACGCATTTGCTTCACGTCCGAATCGTTTTCCAGAGGAGCAGCGGGCGGATTGATAATCGGAGTCGATTCTTCGGGTTTTGCCGGAATAGCTTGCGCGACAGTCGTCTGCGACGGTTTTTCATTTCCGGCAACTTCCGGAGCATTCACCGAATTTTCGCGCACAATCCAGAGCGTGGCGAAAAGCCCGACGACCAGCACCAGACTCGCAAACGCGGCGACCGAAGGATTTGTCCAGCGGAAGCCTTTGCCGAAAATTTTCTGCCAGAACGAGCCGCGCTCGGTGGCGATTGTTTCAAAAAGGCGCGTGCGGATTCTTTCGGTCGGCACCAGCGTATTGAATTCCGCGTCCAGCGCCGCGAAAGCAAAAGAAGATTCTTCTTCCGCCACGGCGAGCATCGACGCGCAGCCGTCGCACAGCGCCACGTGGCAAGCCACTTTTTCTGATAAATCGGAAGCCAGTTCGCCGTCCAGAAAGGCTTGAATTATGCCTTCGTCAAAACACTTGTCCATTTAAGCTTCCTCCTTACCGATTTTTCCGTAAAATCTCATAAACTCTTTTCTGCCGCGCGCTACGAATTGTCCGATGCTGGTTTCATTCAGCGATAAGCTTTCGGCAATTTCCTTGTAGCTCAAGCCCTGTTGTTTCAGAAGCAGGCAGCTTCGAAGCGGCTCTTTTACTTTGTTCAAAGCCTTGTGAACCTCCGCCACCTGCTGCCTTCGCTCAAGGTCTGTTTCGTGGTCAACCGTAAAACTTCCCTGTTCCTCTGCCTCTTTGACGTAATTTTCTTCGCGGACGTTGGAACGAAAATTCGAGCGCAGTTGATTGCGCGATAAATTTAAAGTGACGCGAATCAGCCAGGGGCGCAGCATTTCCTCATCTTTGATGCTGTCCAGATTGTTATACAGACGCATGAAAACTTCCTGCGTAATATCCTCCGCCACCCCGGCGTCGCGCACGACGGCGCGCGCAGTCCGAAACACAGTCCGGTGATGAAGCGTGAAAGCCTCGTCAAACCCAACCTCGATTTTCGCTGTTACTGCTGCCTGCCGTTCGGACATCGCGTCCATCAATGTTTTCACGTCCGTCATTTTAACATCAAAACTGCTTCCGTATAAAAAACACCGCGCTTGTGAATTTTGTGACAAGAATTTTTTTATAATCGGAAAAACGCGGAAAAGACGTAAAAAATTCATTCTCCACTTTTCTAAAACGATTATTTTTGTTTTTTAGTTTCGGCGGGGCGGAATTTTAGCGGTTCGCGATAAAATTCCTCATAATCAATACCTCAAAACCTTCGCCGTTTGCTGAATATCGACCGGTAATTTTTCTTCCTTCAACGTCGTCAGGAAAAATGTATAACTATTTTTCCTCTCGGTAAAGATTTCTTCGACGGTTTCGGCGGGAAATTCCGTCTCGCCGTTTTCGATAAAGGTCGGCTCGACCAGAGCCAGTTGCTTCAGAGCGTCGTTCAGATGCGCTTTGCCGATGCCGAACTCGCCGATTTTATCGTCGATAATCAGGCGAATCTCGGTTTGTTCCTCGTTAAAATGATTGAGCAAGGAAGCGGTCTGGCTGACGCCTTTTTCAAAGCGTTTCGAGACGGGCGAAAGCCGTTTTCCCTTCTGTTCTTCTTCGATGCGCTGACGCAAGGTTTTGGTTTTGTCTTTTGCCGAAGGGCGAATGCGCGTGTCGAAAATTACGGTCACGCGTTTATCGTCTTCGGCGGCAAATTCGCGGACAATCAAGCGCCGCGTGCGCGCCGTCGCCTTCCAATCGACGTGACGCAAATCGTCCTGCGGCTGGTAATCGCGCAGGGCGAGCAAATCCTGCCCGCTGCCGCGCTTGGCGGCGACGAGCTTTCCGGCTTGGAGCGGAAAATCCAGAATCTCGGTCTGCACCGGCTCGACTTTCGGAAAAATCACGATTTCGGCTTCCTGCGCCGAAAGACGGCGGCGATGACGGAAAAATCCGAACGGAAAACGCGTCGAAAGCTCGAAATCCTTGATGATAAAACGCCCGCGATATTCGAAAACGTGCTCGGCGCGGTTTTCGACCGAGCCGCGGCGCGGAACGTGGACGAAATAATCGAGCGTGTGTTTTAAAAGCGGCGGGCGCGTGATTTTATTGACCAGCGCGGCGGGCAGAATTTTGCTCAGTTCGTCGGCGATTAAAGATTTCTCGCGCTCTCTGCCGCGCACTTCCGTGATGACGGAAATCGTCGGAAAGACGCGTTTTCGATTGTGCAGGCTGACGAGAATCGGCGTCGCCTGCTCGGCGTAAATCGTTTCGGGAAAACGCATCTTCACGTCCAGACGTTTCAGGCAGAAATTGCCGATAAAAAATCCGACGACAAGCGCCGAAACCAGAAACGATAAAACGAGAAACAATAAGTTATTGCCCGTATTCCACGCCGCGAAACCGACAATGACGAGCAGTCCTAAAAAAACCGCGCCGCCGACCGTAAACTCGAACGGCAAATCCATCTGCGAAGCTTCGGCGCTCGCGCTTTTCGCCAGCGGCGGCACGACGAAAATCACAATCAGCAAAACGAAAATCAGCGAAACTCCGGCGGCGATTCCGGCAAGTCTCGAATTTCCCGATTGATGCGCCCAGAGCGTCAAACCGGCAAGCCCGAGCCCGCCGACAACGACCGCAAAACCTAATACGGCGTTGCGAATATCGCGAAAACTGAAAAGCTGGCTGAGCGTGCGAAGATTCACTGAATTACCTTAGAATATTTACCGGTTTTCATTCAAGCCGAAATCTTTAGTGGTTAATAAAACGCAGGATGAGAAAAATAACGGCAAGAATAAAGGCAGCTTTGTTAAGAAATTTGGAAAAGCGATTACCAAATTCGGATTTTGAATCCTGAAAAAGAACGGCAAGACCGCTAAACAGCAATATAGTCGAAAGGATTATTCCGTTCCAGCTGCTCGAATCCAGCCAATATATTGCCAGTCCAATCAGGAAAACGCCGAGTATTTTACTGAGAATTTTCATAACAATTGCCTTATTCGCTAAACCGGCACTTTCGTTTTCAGCAGAATTTCCTGCAAAATCTGCTCGGCTTCGTGCGTGCGGCGCGTGACGTTGCTGTAGCGCGAGCTGACGATGAGGCGGTGCGCGAAACACGGCACGACCAGCCGCTTGATGTCGTCGGCGATGCAATAGTCGCGCCCGTCAATCAGCGCCAAAGCCTGCGCCGAGCGGAAAAGCGCGAGCGTTCCGCGCGGGCTGATGCCGAGCTCGACCGTTTCGGTTTTGCGCGTCTGCTCGACGATGCGCAAAAGATAATCGACCAAAACTTCATCGACGCGCACTTCCGACGCCGTCTGCTGCAGCTCTAAAACTTCCGCTTCGCTCATTACGGCTTGGACGTAATCGAGCGGATTTTTGCGCTCGCGGTCGCGCAAAATGCCGCGTTCTTCCTCGCGGCTCGGATAACCGACGTGCAGGCGCAGCATAAATCTATCAAGCTGCGATTCGGGCAAAGGGTATGTTCCGTGATGCTCGGTCGGATTCTGCGTGGCGATGACCATAAACGGTTCGGGCAGAGGGCGCGAAACGCCTTCGACCGTCACCTGTCCTTCCGCCATCGCTTCCAAAAGCGCGGACTGCGTTTTCGGCGTCGCCCGATTGATTTCGTCCGCCAGAACGATATTGGCGAAAATCGGTCCGGCTTTAAATTCAAAATTTCCGTTGCGCTGGTTGAAAATCGAAAGCCCGATAACGTCCGAAGGCAAAAGGTCGGAGGTAAACTGCACGCGCTGAAACGATAAATCCAGCGCCCGCGCCAGCGCGTTTGAAAGCGTGGTTTTGCCGATGCCCGGAACGTCTTCGATAAGCAGATGCCCGCGCGCCAGTAAAGCGACCAGCGCGAGCTTGACGGTTTCCGATTTGCCGCGAATGACGCGTTCAATCTCGGATTGCAGATGTTTTAATTTCTCGACGCGGCTGAAGGCGCCGGTCGCCGCTGGCGGTTCGCTGACTACGAAATCTCTCATCATTTTATTTTTGAGGCGTAAACGCCTTTTCTATTCTACAGGATTTGTTTGCTAAACTGCATAAAAAAGTTGCCAGCAGTTTCCGATAAAATATGAAAGCGGTCGGAAAAGCGCCCGAAACTTTTTCCGGCGGCGCGATTTGTGATATAAATTTTGAAACTTCTTTATTTTCGCAACGTGAAAGATTCACGGGAAGGAACTAAAATATAAAAATGAAAAATTTTCGTCGTAATCGTAGTAAATATCAACGCGGATTCTCGCTGGTCGAGCTGATGATTGTTATCGCCATTATCGCTCTGCTGATTGGCGTCGGCATTCCCGCCTGGACTTATATGGTGCAGAGCGGCAACGAAACCTCAGCCATTCAAAATTTAAATACAATGCGCACGCTGCAAGCGCAGTATGCCAGCAAAAATCAGCAGAATTTCGGAACGTTTAAAGATTTGGCTGATAAAGTCGGGCTTGATTCGAAGTTTAAAGAGGGCGACGAGCCGGTGATAAACGGCTATAAATTCAAGATGGTCGTCGTTCCGAAATCCTCGAACGCGCCGGCTTCTTACAAGATATACGCGCAGCCGCAGGTCGCCGAAGGCATCCAGGCGACCGGCGGACGCTCGTTCTTTACCAGCTCGTCGGCTTCCGGCATCAAATTCAAAGAAGGCGCGACCGACCAGATTGACGAAAGCTCGCCCTCTATCTAAGGCTTGACGCGAGCCGCGCGGCTTTGTTAGCATTTTTTTTGCTGAACGCCGACTTAGCTCAGTGGTAGAGCACTCGCTTCACACGCGATAGGTCACAAGTTCAAGTCTTGTAGTCGGCATTCAATGTTTTCAATGATTTAGAGGCATTTTTGTAATGCCTCTTTTCTTATTCCCACCTAAATTCCCACCAAATAATTTAATCTTCTTGGTTTTTAGCTTTCATTTGTTTATTTATTCGATAGTTAATTT
>DASVWG010000135.1:0-1840 GCA_036389695.1 Pyrinomonadaceae bacterium | reverse complement strand
TTCGTTGACCGTCAATGAGCGACCGTCTATCTCTTTGCCGTTCAGACCGGTAATAGCCGCCTGCGCTTCTTCCTGGCTCGACATTTCGACAAAAGCAAAGCCGCGCGAGCGACCCGTTTCGCGGTCTTCGATAATATTGGTTGACTGAACGGTGCCGAATTCGCCGAACATATCTTCTAAATCCTGCGTTGATGTATTGAAGGAAAGATTTCCCACATAAATTTTCGTTGACATAATTTTTTATATACCTTTTCCCATTTGGGAATTTTAAAAGAAGTGTCGAATCGAATTAATCTTCGGAGAAAAACGGTAAACTACGAAGCGTCGGATTTCGGATGCTCAAACTTCAAGAGCGACTTCTATATTGATAAACGAACCTGCTCTCGAACTTAACCCGAAAACCGTCTTTGACGAGCGCATCAAAAGCTGATGCGAGAGAAGGACTAACAAGTATAGGATGCACTTTTTACCGATAGTTTGCAAATAGAGTCTCGACATTTACGAATAAAGAATGACGAATGAAGGGAATATTCTTCCAATTCGTCATTTTTCATTCGTCATTGTTTCGTTTGCCCGCGCCAATTCGCCGGAGAGTTTCCGCGCCGGTGCAAACAAAGAAAAACGCCCCGACAAACCCACAATTGCCGGGGCGTTTTCTACTCCAGTAAATACAGGAAGTTAAAAAATATGCCTACTTTTTAACCGGTTCCTTTTATACCACAAATTTTCCGAAAATCAACCATTTATTTTGATTTTTTCCAACTTAAAACCCCGTCGCCCAAACGAAAACGCCCCGGTAAACCCACGATTACCGGAGCGTTTTCGCAACTCACAAATCAGAGGAAACATCCTTATGGCTAGAATTTCCCTTCCACCTTTATACTACAATTTTTCCAAAAATCAAGCTTTTTTGAAAAAATTTCGCCGCAAAACCCGTCGCCCAAACGAAAACGCTTCGACTAGCCCACATTAGCCGAAGCGTTCTCTCGTGTTTGCACACAATGAGTAAAAAAATCATGGCTGATATTTTACCCGTCAACCTTTATAACACGATTTTTTTATAAATCAAGTCCATTTTGAATTTTTTTTCGCATCCGCAAAGAATTTTTATGCCTTTCTTAAATTTCATTCAAAACCGCCTACGGCTGCGGCGGATTCGGCGTCTCATCATTTTTTTGCATCCGACATCTCAAAATCTCCGAGAGTCTATTTTAATGAGTAGCTGCACAAGAAAACCAGAAATATATTCCGCATGGCAAGATTTATTTTTTAAGATGCTTGATAACAAGGCTAAACGAGCGTATGATGGCGCACATTTAATCTTAATCAAGGTACGGTTTTGGGTAATGAAAATGAGACGAATCAAAATACTATTCGGATTGATGCTGTTGGTTGTTCCGGTGGTGGTTGCTTCGTGCGGCGGCGCGGCGCAGGGCGGAAAACAGGTCGATAATGCGGAGCTTGAACGGAATCACCAATTGTGGCGCGAGAGCGGGATTGTTAATTACCGGATGACGGTCGATTTACAGAAAACCGGACATGCGACGCCGATGGGAAAGTTTATTATCGAAGTGCGCGACGGGCGTGCCGTGTCCGTCAAATCGGCGACCGACCCGCGGATTGTTCCTGACGCCGAGCGATTTCAGTCGTATGCCACGCTGGAAGATATTTTCGGCATTATCGGAGGGGCGAGCCGCCGGCAGCCGGAAAAGATGGACGTCGAATATGAGCCGAAACTGGGTTATCCGAAAAGATTACATCTGGACTACAAAGCTTCGACGATGGACGACGAGCTTTTTTTTCAAGTCCTGGAATTTGAAAAACTCTAGCGATTCTGGCG
>DASVWG010000134.1:0-2963 GCA_036389695.1 Pyrinomonadaceae bacterium | reverse complement strand
ACAGTTATGGAGCATGTTCTTTAAGTTGAGAAACACGCTCCACAACTGTCGCGTTTCCGCCTTTTAGAATGGAAACGAATAGATTTATTTTTTCTTGGCGGGTTTTCGCGTTTTGGAATGGCGGCGATTGGTCTGCGCTTTTTGGACTTTATCGCGCGAGCGAACTAAAGCTTTTAATTCGCTCATAAATTCGGAGACGTCTTCGAATTCGAGATAGACCGAAGCGAAGCGGACGTAGGCGACTTTGTCGAGCTCTTTCAGGCGGCGCATGATGATTTTGCCGACGGCGCCGGTCGAAAGCTCGCGGTCGGGCGAATCCTGTACCGATTTTTCGACCGCATCGACGATTGACTCGAGCTGGCTGGCGGAAATCGGGCGTTTTTCGCAGGCTCGAAGCAGACCGCTCATCACCTTGTTGCGCTCGAAAGGCTCGCGGCGACCGTCTTTTTTGACGACCATATACGGGATTTCGTCAATCCGCTCGTAGGACGTAAAACGCCTGCTGCATTCGAGACATTCGCGACGGCGGCGAATCGAATCGCCGTCTTTGGATTCGCGCGAATCGACGACTTTATCTTCCAGAAAACCGCAAAATGGACATCTCATATTTTCGATTTTAGATTTGCGATTTGCGATTTATGCCAAATCTAAACTTGACCTTCAAAATTCAAATTGACTTTGGACTTCGGGCTTTGAACTTTAGACTCCACGCTCGCGACTCGCGACTCCTGACCCTCGACTCTCGGGTCGTTTTCATGCTCGACTTCCTCGACCGCGTGCTCGCTCGAGAGCAGATTGCGCAGCTTGGCGATGGAAATATCGCCGTGGAAAAAGTAATACAAGCCGAAAATCACGGCTGGCGCGAAATAAACCAGGTGCATCGCAATCGAAGTCGCGCCCGCGACGTTCTGGTCGACGTTCAGAAAAATCAGGCTCGCCGCCGTCGCCGTGTGAAACGCGCCCGCCGCGCCGCCCGGCGTCGGCACGACCGAGCTGACCGCCGCGAAACCCATTATAAACAGCGACGCGCTGAAATCGAGCGGCAGATTAAAGGCGAGCAAAACCAGCCACGTCGGCACGGCGATGGCAAACCACAAAGCCAGCGTCCAGAAAACAACGGAAAACACCTCGCGCCAATCGCGGAAAACATTTAGCGCGGCGGCAAGCTGTTTCAGAATGCTCAGAAAAATTCGACGCAGGCGGCTCGGAATGATTTTCCGGTCGGTGACGCGCCTAAACCATTCGATAATCGGCGCGCTGAATTTGGCGTATAAAGCCAGCGCCAGAATTCCGCACGCGACGCCGACGAGCATTAAAATGCCGACGATTTTCACCGAAGCGAATTCCGTTTCCCTGCCCGCCGGCGCGTTGAACCACAAAAGATTGACGGCGAAAAAACAAATCAGCGCCGTCAAATCGCAGATGCGCTCGACGCCCAAAGTGACCAGCGCCGCCGAAGGACGCACGCGATTGTCGCGCATCGGCAGCCACATCGGGCGCACGATTTCGCCCATTCTGCCGATAAAAAACACCGCCGCAAAGCCGACCGTCGTCGTGGCGAAAAGCTCTTTCAAGCTGGTTTCGGTAATCGGCGCGAGCAGAACCTGCCAGCGTTTCGCCCGCAGAACGTAGCCGAGACAGATAATTAAAACCGCAACCGTCAGGTAGCCGGCGTTCGCCTGCCGCAGGCTTCTGGTGACTTCTTCCCAGTTCAGATTTCGCCCGAAAAACCAGAAGATAAAAACGGCGAACAACAACAACAATATGAATTTTAGATACTTCCGCAAAATATTTTCCTGAATAAGTAATGTATTTTATTGTGTGTCAATACGATAAAAACACAAGATACCGTATTTTCCCACAAATATTAAGTCCGGTTGTAATAAGTTTCACATTTTTTCCGCGAGGTTTGCCGAAACTTATCGCAATTTCGTTAATACAGTGCGGCGGAAGCGTGGGAAAAGACAGAAATAACTGATAGTTGATAACTGATAGTTGATAACTGATAACTGACAGTTGCTTCGTTTTCACTATCAGTTATCAGTTATCAACTATCAGTTATTTCCTCTTTTCTCCTGTTCGAGCAGTTCGAGTGCTTCCTGAATCGTTTCGTGCGCTTCGGCGTGGTCGTCCTCGTCGGCTTCGGGCGCTTCCTGCGTGAATCTCGCCGTCGTTTCCAGGCTCAGAGTGACGTATACGGGAAAATGGTCTGAGCCGACGTTTTTCAGACGGCGCAGCTCGACCAGACGGAAATGGTCGGTGTGAAAAATATGGTCGAGCGGAAAATGCAGCAGCGGATATTTGACCGGAAACGTCGAATACATTCCGCGCCCGACGCGCGGGTCGAGCAGGCGGCTGATTTTCTGAAAAAGCCGCGTCGTGCGCGACCACGCGACGTCGTTTAAATCGCCGAAAATGATGGTCGGCTTATTCTGCCGGTCGTGCTCGCCGATTTCTTTGCCGACAATTAAAAGCTCGGCGTCGCGCTCGGTCGAGCGTCCGGTTTCCATCGGAATCGGCGGGCGCGGGTGCATACAGTAAAGCCTGACGACGTCGCCCGAACGCAATTCGACGTCGGTGTGAATCGACGGCACGACCGGCTCGATGATAAATTTCAATTCCGGATTGATAAGCTTCAGGCGCGAAAAAAGCACCATTCCGTAGCCGTTGTCGAGCGGGTGCGCAATCATCGTCGGGTAAATTTTGCGCAGCGGCTCAACGGCTTTGACCCACGCTTCGTCGGTTTCCGCCAGCAAAACGATGTCGGCGTTCATCTTTTCGACCAATCGGAGAAGCTTTTCGTATTCGCGATTTTTGATGTAGACGTTGGAAAACAAAATGCGGATGACTTTTTTCGGCAGCGGCACGCGGCTTTTCTGCACCTGTTTCCGGTAAAGAGGCGTGTAAGGCAGAATGCAGAAAAGCTGGTAAACCGAGCAGACCGACAGCGCGGTCAGAAAAAT
>DASVWG010000133.1:0-13958 GCA_036389695.1 Pyrinomonadaceae bacterium | reverse complement strand
AAGTTTCCAGGCTAAACGGATTAAAGTCCGTGTCGCGGTCGTAGTAATCTTCGTGCTCGGCGCGTTTCAGGAAGCCGACGATTAAATATGTAAAAGGCGTGGCGAGAACTTCCCACAAAACTTTTATAAAATAATTTCCAATCATTACGCTGATTAACTGCTCGTTTGACCACGTGCCGTAAAAGGCAATCGGGTAAAAAATCAGCGAATCGGCGATTTCGCCCATCACGGTCGAGCCGATTGTCCGCATCCATAGATTTTTTCCCTGCGTCAACAGTTTCATTTTTGCCAGCACGAAGGAATTGACAAACTCGCCGAGCCAGAAAGCCGTCAGCGAAGCCAGCACGATGCGCGGCGTTTGCCCGAAAATCAGATTGACCGCCTGCACCTGTTCCGGCGACATCGTTTTCGCGACCGGCAGGCTCGTGACGACAAAAGACATCAACGACGCGAAAATCAAAGCGCCGAAGCCCGCCCAGATTACTTTGCGCGAGCGCGCGTAGCCGTAAACTTCCGTCAGAATATCGCCGAACAGGTAGCTGATAGGGAAAAACAAAACGCCCGCGCCGTAAATATATTCGCCGTAAAACGGCAGATTGACGCTCGAAACCTTGTGCACGCCGATTAAATTCGAGCATAAAAGAACGGCGACAAAAGCCGCCATAATCAAATCGTAATATTTATAGCTCCGGTCGAAATTTTGGGAATCCAATGGTCAGCTCCGTTCGCGTTTCTTTAAAAACAGATTTTATCAAAGCATAGTCTTTTTTCGCTGACAAGTTTTAATTTGCCTCTGAATTAAAATAACTTGAATAATTTTCCGGTTAAACGCAAAATACGTTTGGTTTTTCAATTCCCGGCTCACCGAAGGAAACAATATGCGTCTGCTGATTTCTCTTTTTTCCGTAATGCTGCTGGTCTGTTTTTTAAACGCGGCGGAAGCGCGCGGCGCAAAGTGCAGCGATGTTTATTTTAACAGGGACGCGCGTTCTTTCTTTCCTCAATTTCCGTCCGGCAGCCAATTCGGCGGCATATTTGCCTATAATTACGCCGACTTGAATAACGACGGAAAACTCGATATCGTCGCCGCTGTTTCAAACGGCGGCGGAAACGGTCGCCTTGTAACTTTTCAGGGCGACGGCAAAGGAAAATTTCAAGCCGGCAGTGAGACTCCGATTCGCTCGAATCAGCCGACGGGCAATTACAAGATAAGTTTCTTCGATGTTAACAATGACGCGGCGCTGGATTTGGTAACTTTCAACAGCACGCTTATCGAAGTTTATCTCGGCAATAATACGGGCAGTTTTGCCTTTCAAAGCACGTCGAACATTTTAAACCAGTTTCCCTTCAGCGCGACGCTCGTCGATATGTTCGACATCAACGGCGACGGTCGAAAAGATATGCTGGTCAACCAAATCGGAATTAAATCGGGAAATTCTTTTGTTAAATATCATCTTTCTACGGAAGGCTTCAGTTTTCAGTCCGGCGGAACCGCGATTATAAACGGCGCGAGCAGCATCGTGGTCGAAGATTTCAATAACGACGGGCGCAAGGACATTGCCGCGCATTTTGCGACTTCGACCAGTAGTTTTATGCAGTTTTTTTATAATCGCGGCGACGGAACTTTTTCCCAGAGCCAGAGCATCAACCTCGGCAATATCGAAAGGCTCCGGTTGGTTCATGATTTCGACGGCGACGGCTCGAAAGATTTCGTCGCCACGGCGCTTTCGGCAGGCGCTCGCTCGGTTTCCGTTTTATACAACAACGCCAATCAGGGATTTTCAGTCGTCAATTACCCGCTGCCCATCAATGCCAGCACTCCGCTTTTTTACCTGAATGATTTTGACGGCGACGGGGTTAAAGATTTCGCCGTGTTTAATGAAGAACGCGGTTACAACATTTATTTAAGAAAGCGCGCCGGCGGCTTCAAGCTTTCCTACCAGAATATACAGACCTATCTGAGCTTAATCGCCGATTTTAACAACGACCGGAAAGCCGATATTCTGCGCATCGGGACAAACACCACTTTCCAGACTTATGCTTTTCAGTTGTATGAAGCGGATTGTTTCCGGCGCGGCAGACCCGACACGATTGATTATCTCGGCAGCGGGCGAGTGAATTTCGCCTCCTGGCAGCCGAAAACCGGACGCTGGACGTATAACGACGGCGGTTTTGAGATAATAAATCGCACTGTTTTCTGGGGCGCGTCCGGCGACATTCCGACGCCGGGCGATTATGACGGCGACGGCGTCACCGACACGGCTGTTTTTCGCCCGGCGAACGGAACGTGGTATGTCAACGCGACGACTGAGAAAGAAATAAGTTTCGAGTTCGGACAAAACGGCGATAAACCCGTTCCCGCCGATTTCGACGGCGATTTTAAAACGGATTTCGCCGTTTTCCGCGCGGCAACGGGCGACTGGATGATACGGCTGAGTTCGACGCAGACTTCTTTATTGATACATTTCGGCTTGAGTGAAGATAAACCCGTTCCCGCTGATTTCGACGGCGACGGCAAAGCCGACGTTGCCGTTTTTCGTCCTTCGGAAGGAAACTGGTATTATTTGCGAAGCACGGACAACGCAAAGATTGCCGCGCACTTTGGTCAGGCTGGCGATATACCGCAGCCGACGGACGTCGACGATGACGGGCGAGCCGATTTTAATGTCTTTCGTCCCGACAATTCAGTATTTTATTTCGCCTCTTCACTCGACGGCAGAAACGCCTTTGTTTCGCGCGGTCAGGGCGGCATTCCGCAGCCGACTTCCGGCTTTTTCAGAAATGACTTTTACACTTATCGAGCCTCGGACGGCAGATGGTTCGGCACAAGCATGGTCAGCCAAACTCCGCCCGACGAGATTCCGGTGACATACGTTCTGCCCGTCGGCAATTGAAAAAGGATGAGGGATGAAGGATGAGGGATGAGTAAGAAGAAAAAGCAACTTAGGACTTGCTTTTGTTTTCCTTCATCCCTCATCCTTCATCCCTCATTCCTTTCTACCGATGTCGCGGCGAAACTGCATTCCGTGCCAGCTTATTTTTTCGACCGCTTGATAAGCTCTATTTAAAGCTTCTTCCAGATTCTCAGCCGCCGCCGTGACGCCTAAAACTCTGCCGCCTGCCGTGACGTATGCGCCGTTTTCATTTTTCGCGGTTCCGGCGTGAAAGACAAAAACGTTTTCGTCCTCGCCCGCTTTATCGAGACCGCGAATCTCATCGCCGGTCTGCGCTTTTGCCGGATAGCCTTTCGACGCAAGGACGACGCACGCCGAGCTTCCCGCTTTCCATTCGATTGAAAGTTTATCGAGCGTCTGCGCGTGAATCGCTTCGCAGATTTCGACAAAATCGGTTTCCAGACGAATTAAAATCGCCTGCGTTTCCGGGTCGCCGAAACGCGCGTTGTATTCCAGAACTTTCGCGCCTTCTCCGGTCATCATCAAACCGAGAAATAAAATTCCGCGAAACTCAAAATTTTCTTTCCGGCAGCCGTCCAGAGTCGGCTCGATAATTTTTTCGACGATTTCCCGCGTCTGCGCCGCCGATAAAAGCCCTGCGTCCGTGACGACGCCCATGCCGCCGGTGTTCGCGCCCGTATCATTTTCGCCGATGCGTTTGTGGTCGCGCGCGGGCGGCATCAGCGCGAAATTTTTCCCGTCGGCAAATAAAATCAGCGAAACTTCCCTGCCGAAAAGACATTCTTCGAGAACGATTTTGCTGACGGCTTCCTTGCCGACGGTGTTTTCCAAATCGTTGATGGCTTCGACGGCTTCGCGCCTGTCTTGCGCGACGACGACGCCTTTGCCCGCCGCCAAGCCGTCGGCTTTGACGACGACCGGCGAATTTTCGCCGCCGAATTTTCCGCTTTGCAGAATCTCGACGGCTTTCTCCGTCGAACCGGCGACTTCGTACCGGGCGGTCGGAATTTTATGGCGCAACATAAAATCTTTGGCAAACGCTTTGCTCGCTTCGAGCTGCGCCGCTCGTTTTCCCGCGCCGATGATTTTTAAATTTCTTTTTTCAAATTCGTCGACGATGCCCAGAGCCAGCGCCGTTTCGCCGCCGACAAAAGTCAAATCGATTTCGTTTTCCGCCGCGAAATCGGCGAGTTTACTGATTTCTTCCGGCTTGATGTCGACGCATTCGGCGAGCGCGGCGATTCCGGCGTTGCCGTTGGCGCAAAAAATTTTCGTCTCGCGGCGGCTTTTTTTAAAAGCGCGGCACAGGGCGTGTTCGCGACCGCCCGAACCGACGACCAGTATTTTCATCTCGATGTTTTAATTTATTTTCCTTGACACTTTTCGCGGATAAGTATAACTTCAAATTTATACCTACTCTCGTTGAATCTTTGAGACTTGCAAATTATGTCAAAAGAGTCTTGAAATTATAATATAATCTATTATGTTGAACTGCGGAGACAAGTTTATCATTTCCCGATGAAAAACGGATTCTTCCACTGAATATTTTCAAACTCAATTGTGTTTAGGACGAGGCAAAGGGAGGGAACAAGTAATGTCACAATTCGAGTCAAGAGGATTAAGCGGTTTCGAACCGGTAATCTCTGCCAACGAAGAACAAGAAATCGAAGACCAATCAATCAACTGCATCGACTGCGGGCAGGATTTTATATGGACTGTCGGCGAGCAGGTTTTTTTCCGCGACAAAGGCTTAAAAAATCCGCCAAAGCGCTGCAAGCCCTGTAAACAAGCCAAAAACGAGCGCCTCGCCGCCATTACCGCCGCGCAGGAAGCCGGCATCAAACAGCGCATCGAAGTCGCCGTGCACTGCGCCAACTGCGACGCCTACACGACCGTTCCCTTTTATCCTTCGCAGGGACGCCCGGTTTTTTGCCGCTCCTGCTTTTTAGCGATGAACCCGAATCTGACCGCCGAAAAATAATTTCAGGATTCAGGATTTGAAAAAGGCAGTAATCCTGAATCTTAAATCCGATTATCCGCCGACGTGAACTGACGGACGCCGCTCCGGGTCTTCTTCCGCTTGCCTGAGAATCTCTCTGGTGACGGGCGCGGTATCGCCTTCGCCGAAAAGAATATATCTCGCCAGATACATAATCGGATTGCCCTCGCTCCAGCCGAAATAAACGTGCGGAATCTTGCCGGTCGTGTCTCTCAAATAAAGCAAAAATCCGGCGATGGCATTCGGCACCGCCGGAGCCTGCGTGCGTAGAATTTTATAACCGGCAACGTCAATGCCGCGAATGTGCAGCTTGCCCGTAAATTCCGAAGCGTCGCCCAATTCGATTTCGTAAAAAAGAATCGGGTCGCTGGAAGGAATATGATTATCGACGCGCTTTTCGTGCTCCTTAAAGCGATATTCCGTGATGTCTCCGGTTTCGCGGCGATTGGTGACGATGCGGATTTCGCCTTCGGAAAGCTCGTCCAGAAACTCCTGAGCTTTCTCGTCCAGAACGATTTCGTCGACGCGCACCTCGGTCGTCCGCATCGCGCGCGAAACGAACGAGGCGAAAATAATCGCGATGATAAAGAACGAGGCGATTTTTATGCCGTTCGGCTGCTCGACCATATTAATGACGGTCGTGTAACAAAAAACAAGCGTAATCAACAGAAAAAATATCCATTTCTTTTCGTTTCTTTTCCAGGCGGAAATCGTCACCGCGACCGCCGCCGAAGTCATCAGCATCAAAACGCCGGTCGCGTAAGCGCCGCCCTGCGCGCTGACGTCGGCTTTAAATAAAATCGTGACGAGAAAACAGAGGGCTGTAAAAACCAGCACCAGCGGACGCGTCGCCCGTGCCCAGTCCGGCGCCATACCGTAACGCGGCAGATAACGCGGCACGATGTTTAAAAGTCCAGCCATCGCGGACGCGCCCGCAAACCACAAAATCAAAATCGTGCTGATGTCGTAGAACGTGCCGAAAATCTCGCCTAAAAATTTGTGCGCGATGTAGGAAATGGCGCGCCCGTAGGCTTCGCCGCCTTCCTTAAATTGTTCGGGTGCAATCAGCATCGAGGTAATCAAGCTGCTGCCGACCAGCAAAAAGCTCATAATAACCGCCGCGCCGGTCAGAAGCTTTTTGCCGTTGCGAATGCGCCCTTCCAGATGTCTCTGCGCGTCGGGCGGCACGGCGGCTCCGTCGATTCGCGATTGATGAACGTTTTTCGCGTCCAGCTCCGAATCGTCGTCGCTTTTGATGAGCGGCATCACGACCACGCCGGTTTCAAAACCGGAAAGTCCGAGCGCCAGCTTCGGAAAAAGAATCAGCGCGGCGAGAATCATCCACGTTATACTTCCGCCGACATCCGGGTGAGTCCAGAGCAGCGACTGCCAATTTCCCAAAGCTTCGGGATGCTGAAAAAATATGTAATAAAGCCCGTAACCGATAGTCACCACGTTGAGCGCCAGATAAATCACGACGATGCCGACCGCCAGCCCGATGGCTTCGTTAAAGCCTTTCAAAAATACCGCGCCGAGCAGTCCGATTAATACCAGAGTGACGATGATTCGGTGATTGAGAAAATGCAGATTGTGCTCGACAAAAGGATTTTCGATAATGTGCGCCGTCGCGTCAGCCGCCGAAAGCGTAATCGTAATAATAAAGCTCGTGGCGACAAAGCCGAGCAGCGCCAGCACGAACATTTTGCCTTTCCAGCGCGACAGCAGATTTTCGAGCATCGAAATCGAGCCGTCGCCGTGCGGGCTTTCTTCCGCCACGCGATGATACATCGGCAGCGCGCCGAAAAGCGTCAGCAGAACCAGCACTAAAGTGGCGAGCGGCGACAATGCGCCCGCCGCCAGGTAAGCGATGCCGGGCTGGTAACCGAGCGTCGAAAAATAATCGACGCCCGTCAGACACATCACTTTCCACCACGGATGCTGGTGATGCCTGCCTTCCGGTTCGTGAGGACCTTCGACTTCCTTGACGCCCTTTAATAACCAACGTTTTAAAAAACCGCCCGCGGGAGCTTGCTCATTTTTTTCCATATAAAATACTTAAAGACCATCAGACGCCAGTTTGCGGCATCCGAAGGTCTTCGGCGAAGCATTGTAATGTTTTAATCTTTTCCACTGACTGTAAATTTTGAAACGGTCAGCCTTCAAATTTTATTTCACGTATTACAAAGTTAAATTTTACGCTTATTGAAGTTAAGGTCAAGTATTTAGGAAAAGGAAACGGCGGAATCGGCAAATAAAAAAGTTAAAGGGCGACGTCTCCCACACCGTCGCCCCTAGGTCACAAGTCCTCACCCCTCGTGACCAAGATGTTCACCGGGGAGGTGAACAACTCTGATTATGCACAATATTTTTTATTTTGCAAATTTCATTTGAAAAAAATTTCGTAATTTTTATTTGATATAAAAAACCGATTTTTTCTGGCTTTTAGATTAATTGAAATCAGTAAGGAACACGGCGCTCTGTGGATTGACGACCGCGTCGTTGATGATGCCGCCGATAAAATATTCGACTTCGCCGTTGTTTTTTTGTATTCGCAGGCTGTATTCGCCCGAGGGCGCGTTTGGCTTGACGGAGATTCTGAAGCTTAAAACCGATATTTCGTCGCCGAAGTCATGCGCGACGGGCGCGTTTCTCGACACTTTGATAAAAGGCGAGTTCGTCGAGATAACCAGTTCATTCGGATTCAGATTCTCGCCGCCGATATAAATGTCGAAAGATTTTCCGCCGCCCACCGGAACCGGAATATCGGATATTTGCGCGTTAAGCCCGATGTATTTCAAGCTGAAAGTCCTTTCTTTCAGCGCGATTTGTTTTTCGAAATTGGCGGTTTTTCCTTTGTCGATAACTATCTCGCCGAGCTCGCCGCCCGAAAAAATCTTTTTCCGGTTCTTTTGTTTTTCGGCGGCGTCCTGCGCCAGAAGGCGATATTTTCCCGCCGCCAAACCGTCCAGATAAAAAGTTCCGTCCCCTAGAGTCGTCGTCGCCGCCTGAATTTTTCCGGTTTCGGCGTCTTCCAGCCAGATTTGGAAATTATTTGCCGCCAGCGTCGGCGAAAGCATGATTTTGCCTTTCAGCGCGCCGCAGCAGTCTTCTTCGTCCCGCGCCCCGTAAAGCGCGCGCGCATTGGCGACGTCGCTGTCGGAAAGCGTCCGCGAAGCAATCTGCGGCAGATTGTAGATGCCGTTTTTCGCCTGGTGCGTCTGCATCGTCGAGCCGATAACCTGTGAATGCTCCAAGCCGAGCAGATGACCGATTTCGTGCGTCAGCGTCGATTCGAGGTCGAAAGTTCCCGTCGTGCCGTCGGTCGAAAACATCACATACGGATTCAAAACTATGTCGGCTTCGGTAATAACGCCCCAGCGATTATAAAAAACTCTGGTTTTGGCGGAAATTTCCGTCGCTTCACCGCCCGCAAAAAGAAGCTGGTTTTCCGGCGTCGCGGCGATGGTTATCAGGCTGACGCCGTCACCGGCGTTTCCGGCGGGCGAAACCGATTGTTTATCGGACGAGACTTCGTTGAATTTTATATCGGCGGCTTTTTCCCACGTCGCCAGACTGCGGCGAACCGCGCCTAAAATGTCGCTGTCGAGCTTGATATACGCCGACTGTTTCGTCAGCGAAGAAGACAAAGCGATGTTAATCGTTCCGCTTTTCCATCTCAGACGCGAGCCTTTGGCTTCGTCCGGCATTTGCGGATTATAGCCCGCCGCCGACGAAAATATCATCAGCCCAAGCAATAATGCGGAAACTAATTTTGCCGGTATATTTTTCACTAATCGTTAATTACTCGTTTCTCGCAAAGCCTTCGACGTTTTCTTTCCCGACTTTTTCCAAATCGGCGAAAGCCACCGTCAGCAATAAAGCCACCAGACTGACCGTCGCCAGGACGTATAAAATTGCGATTTGCTGCATTGCGACCAGAACCGCAATCAAAATGCCGACGATGAATAATCCGAATAAAGCGATGGTGCGCCGGCTGTATTTACTTGTTTTCTCTGCCATTTTTTCCTTAAAAAAATAAAGTTATGTGAATTTTACATTTTCGCTTCGCAGTTGTCACCTTTTTTAGAGCGTGTTTGAAAAATGTAGCGCCAGCATCTTGCTGGCTGTCCTGAGGGCATCTTGCCCTCAATTTCGTTACGATAAACTCTATTTCGAGTTGAAAGCAGCGGCAAGATGCCGCGCGCGACAGCCGCCAAGATGGCGGCGTTACATCAAAATCGAATTTCTAAACACGTCCTTAAGAATCAATCGACGATTCGCAAAGGTAAATTCAAAGCATTTTTTTCGCCGCCTTCGACCGAGCGGATGACCGGCGGGAATTTTCTTTTCGCTTTTCCCTTCTGCGGAACGTCCACGACATCAAACGCCTGCAAAACAATATCCTGAGCCTTTTCAGCTTTTACGGCTTCCAAATCGACTTCTAAAGTTTTGCTTTCGCGCCCCGCGCGGCGAAAAATCGTGATTTTTGTCGCGTCGGCGTCTTTCGTCAAACCGCCCGCCGTCGCTATCGCCCGCGAAATCGTCATCTGCGAGCGCGAAGAAATTTGTTTCGGATTCGCCACGCCGCCGATGATGTAAATCGGCTCGGCTTCCATAATCGTGACGATGTCGCCGGTTAAAATCAAAGGATTGGCTTCGCTGCGACCGGCGAGCAAGTCCGTAATTTTGATGTTTATGTAAGTTGAGCCGTTGTCTTCGCGGCGCGTCGAGACGAACGACGTGCGATTCGCGTCGTCGACCGCCGTTTTGCTGTCGTCCGATTTTTTTTCCGCCTGACAGCTTAAATATTGCGGGCGAAAAATCTGTATCTCGCCGCTGGCGCGCTCCGTTATGCCGCCGGACAGAATAATCAATTCGTTCAAGCGCACCGAGCGCTGAATCTGAAAACGCTGCGGCGTTTTGACCGCGCCGTATAAAACCGAAACCGGACGCCCCGAACGGTCGAGCACGCGGACGACGACTTTCGGGTCGCGCAGAAGTTTTCCGTAAGCTTTTTCTATCTGCCGCGCGATGTCTTCCTCCGTCCGGCAGAGCGCGTAAATCGGCTCGTCGACAAAATCGATGCCGCTTAAAAAACCTTCCGGCGTAATCGTCCCGCGCCAGTCGTATTCGGCGCTGCCGACGACGTCGACGTCAATCAAATCGCCGAAATGAATCGTTTCGTTTTCCGGATTCGGCGGCGTGGGAACGGGCGTTTGAGCGTGGACGAGACCTTGAAGCCAAAGCAAACAAAAAAATGTGTAAATATAAGGTTTAAATTCCAACATCCGCTCAAACCATTCTTCTCGAAAATTCTGCGTTTACCCGATTTTACACATTTTTACCGTTTTCGGAAATTTCTTTTCCCGATTTTTAACTTATATTTAAGCTTAATCGTTTAAGCTCAGCCGTTTTTCGTTTACTGAAGCGTTTTGTTCAAAGGCTTTCGCGTCGGCTTTGAAGAAACCGTGCCGGGTACGGCAAAGCCTTTAAATTCCCAGTTGCAGTTATCGCATAAAAGGTGGTAGCGGAAAAAAATTTTCAACCAGATAGGCGTGGGGCGATAACCTCGCCTGATTCGCTTGCTTCCGCATTTCGGACATCTTTGACTAATCATCTTTTCTTTTTCGATTCGGTGAAATTTGTTTGGTTTCCTTTTCGCCGGAAATCTCGCGCAGCTTTTCGATTTCCGCGTTAATCTTTTCAGCTATTAATTCCCTTTCCTCGTTTCGCACATTTTCCCGCGCCAGATAAAAAAGCGCGTCGCGGTAATGACTGATGGCGCGTTTGTAATTGCCTTTAAAAGCCGAGCGCTCGGCTTGCTCGATCCAGTGCGAAATTTTTATCGAAGCGATAAATTCTTCGACCGCCGTCGCCGATTCGTTTAACTCGGTTTCATCCGGATAAAATTCCAGCGCCGAATCCAGAATCGCCAGAGCCTTCTGCGCGGTTTCCAGCTTTTCAGCTATTGTAGCACGAATTCGCGCTTCCTGCGTCAGCGTTTTTGTCTCGACCGCCGCCCACGTCAGCAGATGAAACCGGTGCAGCTCCTGAATTTTCTCCCGCCCGAGCCGGAGCGCCGGCAGACGCGGCGAGCCGACGCCGACCGTCTGCAATTCTCTTTCGGTTATCTGCAAATATTCGTTGCAGATTTCAAAAACTTCCCAGTGCGCGTCCGGCAGCTTGCCCAAAACTTTCGCGGCTTCGGATTTGCGCTCGATATTTCTCAAGATAGCGGCGTTTTGCTCGATGGTCAGCTTGTTCGAATCTTTGCTTTTGTGCTGCTGCGCCGCGCTCTTTAAATTATAATCGAGCCGTTTCTGCGCCCGCAAAAACCGGTTGCGCGCCCGCCGCAAAAAAAATTCGCGCGCGATGACCGCCGCCGCAATCGTGATGCTCGCTAAGATTCCCGCCGGAATCCAGGGCATTTCTTCGCCTTCGTGCAAAATTCCCCAGACGAGAAAGAAAATCGCAGCCGAAATCGCCACCGCCAAAATATAATAAGCCGGCGCTGGTAACCAGAACGGGCGGCGGTAAGTTCTGTAACCGCTTTCTTTATTGATTGGCGTAAAACTTACGACAGCTCTTTTGTTTTTCGGTCCGACAGCCAAGAATTTTCTCCGAAATTCGATTTTCGAGAAATTTTGTTTTTCGTTTTGCGTGAAGAAAATCGCTTATAAAGCCGACACAATTCTTTTTTATAGTGAATTTTTCTTCGCTTTCTGTCAACATCAAGCCTTGCCGGAGCGATTTTTGTTATAATTTTTTTTTCCAGCTATGAAGAAAAAAAGACCAGCCGCGCGACCAGTTTTCGATTCGATTCGCAAGCCGACCGCGCCGCCGTCTCAGAAAATCGGAAAAGATAAGCCCGACGAAAAGGCTCATCCCGCGCGCCGCAAAGTAAAACACAAAAAGCAGGAAAACACGGAAGAATAATGAGCATATTCCAAAACTTCTATCGCAAAATCATCAAACCGAGCGTCTGGGCGAGACCGGAAATGAGCGTCACCTTCCGCGCCGAGCTGATGCCCGGCAAAAGCCGTCAAGAGCGAACCTTCCGCATCGCCGAAGTTTTGCCGAACAGCCGCGTGATTCTACACGATTTTACAGGCGAACATCGCGAAAGCGAATTCGAGCCGGTCAATTTTAAAAAGTCTTGAATTTAGAAGGCAGAAACGCGACAGTTATGGAGCGTGTTCTAGTTTAGCGATTCGACAAGCCAGACTTTGACACGCTCCATAACTGTCGCGTTTCTGCCTTTTACCATTCGTAAATCTGACCGACCTGAAGAATTTGCAGGTTTTTAATTTTTAAAGCTTCGAGCTGGCGGACGATTTTTTCGCAATACATCGGTTTGAGATTGATGACGTAAACCGGGCAGTTTTCGTGTCGTAATTTGGCGAGCTCGTTTTTTAAGCCTTTCGGCGTCAAATGGTGCGAGGCGCAGGCTAAATCTTCCAGCTCGTTCGGAAAAGCGCATTCAATCAGGAGAGCATTTAAGTTTTTTTCTTCGTTTAAAGCTTCCCAGAATTCGTCCATCTGCGCCGTGTCGCTGCTGACGGCGATTTTCGATTTTCCGTCGCAGATGATAAAGCCGACGGTCGGGACTTTGTGATTGACTTTGACGGCTTTGATTTGCAGGTGTGCCGCCGTAAATTCTTTACCGTCGGTAAAAGGTTTGTATTCGAGAACTTCGCCGAATTTGTTTTGCAGCTCGGAAAAACGCGGGTAGACGTCCCAGTTGAAAATGTCGCGTTCGAGAATCGCGACGACTTCCGGCGTCGCAAAAACGCGCACCGGATTTTTCAGAGTGGCAAATAAATCGTCGATAAAAAGCGGCAGCCCGGCGATGTGGTCGAGATGCGCGTGCGTTAAAACGACGTCGCGGATATTTTGTTTCTGCTCGCGCGTGGTCGCCATCGCGAGGCTTCCGGCGTCAATCGCCACGCGGTCGTCGATGACGAAACAGCTGAGATGCTGCTGCGCCGTCGCGCAACCGTTCTGGTCGAAAGTGGTCGGTAGCAATTGGACTTTCATTCTTCTTTAAGTTGCAGGCAGTTGCAGAAAGTTTCAGAAAGTGCCGGAAAGTTGAAAACGTTTGACTTTAAAACTATCTGCAACTTTCTGTCAACTTTCTGCAAACTTTCTGTCAACTATCTGGCGCACGTTTGCGCTCGTCCGCCGTCTATTTCATAAGTTGCGCCCGTTATCCACGAAGCGTTTTCCGAAGCCAGAAAATAAATCAATTCGGCAACTTCGGCGGGCGTGCCGACGCGTCCCAGCGGATGCGTCGTCCTGGAATGTTCGAGAAACTGCTCGTATTTTTCCGCGTCCATTCCGCCGCGCTTGTGGATGTTTGTGACCACAACTCCCGGATTTACGGCATTTACGCGAATGCCTTTCGGCGCCAGTTCCAGCGCGCTGCATCTGGTTAATTGGTCAACTCCGGCTTTGGAAACGCAGTAAGCCAGAACGCCCGGAAAAGCGCGCGTGCCCGTGACGCTCGAAACATTGACGATGTTTCCGCGAGTTTTTTCCAGATGCGGCACGCATTTTTGCATTATAAAAAAAACCGAGCGCAGGTTGATGTTCAGCATCTTGTCCCATTCGTCGAGCGCGGTCGTTTCGATTGAGCCGTTGCCGATAATGCCCGCCGCGTTGACCAGAATGTCGATTTTGCCGAAAGCTTCAATAGTTTCGGTAATAACTCGCTCGACCTGTTTGATTTCCAGAATGTCGGCGAGATGAGTTTTGACGACGCCGTTTTTTTCCTTTGCTTCGCGGCGCAGCGCGTTCAGTTCCTTTTCGTTGCGCCCGACGCCGACGACTTTAATTCCCTTTTCGGCGAAAACGAGAGCCGTCGCCCGCCCGATGCCCGAGCTTGCGCCCGTTACGATTGCTACTTTTTCCAGCATAAAAATTGACGAAAGATTATAACGATTTTGCAGTTTAGCATATTTTTGACGAAGCAGAAGCCCGCGCGTGAGCAAGGGCGGAAAGATATTGGACACTGATTTTTTAAGATTGATTAAGATTGATTAGGA
>DASVWG010000132.1:0-7839 GCA_036389695.1 Pyrinomonadaceae bacterium | reverse complement strand
GTCGTAAATCAGTAAAACCAAGGCGGTGACGAGCGTCAGCGACAGATTGAAGCCCGATGGGTCTTCGATTTCGTCAAGCTTGTAAAAATTCAAATCGGCTTTGAAAAAAAACGAGGCGATAAAAGCGAAGCGAACGAGCGTTATCAGAGGCAATTCCAGCGCGAGACAGACGACGACGCCGATGGCGACAAAAGCGAGCGCGCCGGCGGCGAGAGTTTGCGCAGACGAGCCGCCGCTGACGCCGACGACCGCCGCGCCGAGCAGACAGGCGGCAACGAGCATCAAGCCGACGACGGCGGCGGGCAATATCGCCGCGGCAAAAGCTGTGTTTTCTCTAAATGCGCGCATCCGATTTTTCACATCGCGCCCGTACCGCGCATAACTGCCGGAATGGTTTTAAATAAAATTTTAAAATCGAGCAGAAGCGACCATTTGTCGATGTATTCGAGGTCTTGCAGAATCCATTTGTCAAAGCTCGTCTCGCTTCTGCCGGAAATCTGCCAGACGCACGTAATGCCGGGTTTGACGCTGAAACGGCGGTTAAACCAGAGCTGGTTGAATTTTTGAAAATCGCGCTCGGGCAGCGGGCGCGGTCCGACCAGCGACAAATCGCCGAGCAGAACGTTTATCAATTGCGGCAATTCGTCGAGGCTCGTGCGGCGCAGCCATTTTCCGATGGAAGTCACGCGCGGGTCGTTTTTGATTTTGAAAACCGGACCGTCGGCTTCGTTCATGGCTTCCAGTTCTTTCTGCCGCAAATCGGCATCGACGACCATCGTGCGAAACTTGAACATTTTAAACAGGCGCTTGTTGTAGCCGACGCGTTCCTGTATAAAAAACACCGGTCCCTTTGAGGTCAGCTTGATGAGAACGGCGATAATTACGAGCAGCGGCGAGAAAAAAATGAGCAAAACAAGCGCGCCGATAAAATCGATGACGTTTTTAATCAGCATCTGCAAATCGGTCTGCCGGGACGTGTAAAGCGACAGAATCGGCGCGTCGCCAATCTCGCCCGCGACCGCTTTCGCCAGCCGCAGATTAAACAAATCCGAATAAATGCGAACCGTGATTCCCTGTTCTTCCGCCGCCATCGCGACCGTCTCCATCCGGTCGTAGAAAGTTTTAATCGGCAGGCAGATTATCACTTCGTCGATGACGTTTTCGGCTAAAACTTTCGAGATTTCGTCCAGGTTTCCGACGACTTCCGGAGCGTCGATGTCATCGACAAATCCGGCGAAGTGATAGCCGATTTCCGGATTTTCCCTGATTAATTTGACGATTTGCTGCCCGCGCTTGCCCGCGCCGATAACGACGACGCGGCGCAAATTTCGACCGTGCAGGCGAAACTGTTTCAAAAGACTGCGTTTTAAAAGACGCAGGAAAAACAGCAGCGCGAAAGCCGTGGCGGAGAAAATCAGCAAAAATCTTTTCGGAAAAATCTGCCATTCCGCCAGCAAGATAAGCGTCGCGACAATCAGCGTGCAGAAAGCGACCGCGCGCAGAACGTCGATAAATTCGTCTTCCCAGCTTGCCAGACGCTTCGAGCGATACAGCCAGAACGAAGACAAAACCACCGCCCAGCTGCCGAAAACGCCGAGAAAGAAAACCGCGCTGTCCGGCGTCGGATTCGCGACGGCTTGCAGAATATAATCGACGCCTTCCGGTCCGCCGCGATAAAAAGCCAGCCAGAGAGCAATCGCCAGCGACGCCAAATCGAGCAGTTTATAGACAAATATCAGAGAGGCTCTGATTCGCTCTTTCATACGAAAATTCCCCCGAAATCGTTTTAAAGTCTTTCGAGTTATAAAGACGAAACACGGCGCGGATTTCAGAATTTTTTGTCAGAACCGTCTGCGGTAGCGGGCGGTTGAACGCGGAGAGTCTGAAGTCCCGAAGTCAAAAGTCCCAAGTTAAAGCAATCGGCAAACTTGAGACTTGCGACTTCAGACTCGAAACTCTTTAACTTAAACCGCCCGCTACCGCAGACGGTTCTGACTTGGTAGACCGAGAGGCTTGGTTTTTGACGTTAATTTCAGCTCGTCGCCGATGGCGGGAATAATTGCCAGGACGGGCAAATCCCACCGCTCTTCGATTTCGTGCGCGGAGCCGATGAAGGCAAAATCTTCATTCGCCGCATAAAATTTTTCCAGCACGACGGCGCTGGCGAAACCGGCTGCGCCGCCGACGAGCATTAAAACCAGAAAATTCAAAAACGGTTTCGGACTTTTCGGCTCGCCGTCGGTGCGCGGCGCGTCGATGATGCCGAAATTCATCACTTTTTCCTTGTTCAAAACCTGCGTAATCTCGTTTTCGCGCGCCTTTTTTTGATAGAGCAGATAAGCTTCCTCGTTGACGCTTCGCTCGCGTTCCAGACCGTCTCTTTCGAGACTGCGCGTATTGAGCGCAGCGACGTCGCCGCGCAGTTTGGCGGCTTGCGTCGTCAGATTTTTTTCGCGTTCTTTTAAAGCCGCCAGACTCGTCTGCGCCAGATAAAGGTCGCTTTCCAGACGACGGCGCAAATCGTTTAAGGCAAAGGAACGTTCCTGCGGCGGATTGGCGGTTTCGTCGGCGAGCGCTTTTTTCAATTGCTTGACGCGCTCCTCGTTTTCGCGCACGGGGCGCGCGGTCGGCTGATATTTCTGCAAAAGCTGCGTGCGCTGCTGTTCGAGCTGAATCAATTCCTGCTTCATTACGTCGAGCGCCGAGACGTATTTGGAAACCGAGCCGACCTGAATTTGTTCGGGCTGCGCCGCGATTTTTTCTTTCAAAGACGCGATGCGCTTTTCCGTTTCGCCGATTTCGGTGTGCGCGGTGTTCATTTGCGCCTGCGCTTCGTAAAGCTGTTTTAAGAGAAGCTCCTGCTGGACTTTGATGTCCGCGCCGGTCACGCCGTTTTGCACGTCGAATTTTTTCAGCGCCGTCGTGGATTGATTCAGTTTTTGATTAAACGAATCGGACTGCCGGTTAAAAACTTCGCCCGCCTGTTGTTTTTCGTTTATCTCGACGTGCAGCTCGACGTATTTCTGATAAATTTTTTCCAGCGTTTTTTTCGCGCGCAGCGGGTCGGTGTCGGTGTAGCTGACTTTGATAATACGGGATTTTTTCGTCGGCTCGACCGAAAGGTTATTCGCCACGCGATTGACCATTTTTTCGACCGCGAAATTATTTTCCGAAGGTTCAGTAGAGTTATTTGTTTCTTTGGCGGACGTTTGCCCGAAGCCGTAGAGCGATTCTTTAACGCTCTGGCGCAGATTGCTGAGCCACGTGTCGCGCTTCGGCGCCTGATTGTTGATAAGGTCTAAATCGACGACCGCGCCCGCGACGACTTCGCGGCTTTTGATAAGCTCCAGTTCCGAGTTAAATTCCTCGTCGCTGATGGACGCCTGCATCAAATCCGGAATCTTGTCGGACGAGCTGACCTGCGGGTCGATGCGTTCGCGCGAAACCAAAATGCTCATCGTCGCTTCGTATTTCGGCGTGATTAAAAACGTCGCAATCATACCGGAAGCGACGACCAGCAGAAAGATTGAGAAAATGAGCAGCTTACGATGGTAAACCGTCTGCCAAATCCGTATCAACAAGCTTTTTTCAGTCGCTAGCCTCATCGCTTACAAATATTTAGAAAAATGGAACCAGTCCGCGAAATCCTTCGATTGCTTTGTTTATCTGCGAGATTTTCGAATCGGGAATGAAAATATAATCGCCGTCCTGCAAATCGATGTCTTTTTCCTCGCCCTTTCGACTGAGTATTTTCAGAACGTTTGCCGATTGAAACCGCCAATCGCGGCTGCCGTCCGGGCGCGCGTGCAGAACCATCCGGCGATTCGCGTCGCGCGTAAATCCGCCCGCCAGAAAAATCACCTGAATCAGCGTCTGCGCGTCGCGCAAATCATAGCGTCCGGGTTTATTAATCTGCCCGCCGATAAAAACGCGCGGCGGAACGTATTCGACCAGCGTGACGGTGATAACCGGCGTCAACAAAATTTCTTCGTAAGCTTTCTCCAGACGTTTTTTCAGCTGCGAAACGGTTAAGCCTTCCGCCTTGATGTCGTCAATCAACTGGAGACTGATAAAACCGTCCGGGCGCACGACGAGCGCCGTATCGGTCAATTCGGGATGATAAAGAAATTTAACGCTTAATTTATCGCCCTGACGAATGCGATAACCGCCGTCCGGCGTCGAAGTTTCAGCCGTGCGCGTCTGAGCAAAAGTCGCGAGCGACAGGCAAAAAACACAGACGGCGCATTTAAAAATTAATTTCGAAACGTTAAAACGCATACAATTCAGCCACGTTAATTACTTGTTAATATGACGAATCTTGCGAAACTTCCAGCCTTATTTGAGATGTATAATCAGGAATGTAGGGGCAGGTCTTGTGCCTGCCCAATGAGCGCAGCGAATAAGCGTTTAAGAAATTAGCCACGAAATTTCACGAATGAACACGAAAAAGAAATAAATAAATTTCGTGTCTTTTTCGTGTTCTTTCGTGGCTAATCTTTTTTCGCGCTGTCGCACTCATTGGGCAGGCACAAGACCTGCCCCTACAATATTATGTTTGGCGCGATTACACGCGGTAGGAAATGCGATTGTTCGATTCGTTATCCGGTTCTTCCGGCGATCCGTCCGGTGAAAGCTCGCTGGCTTCGACGGACGGAATATTTTTTTCCGTCAGTGAATTGTCGCCGGTTTCGGTGTTTGGCGAAAAGCTTGAGCCTTGCTGGATGTTCATTTCGGAGAGATTTATGCCGCGCTCGCGGATGATGGCGGTTAATTCGTGACGGCGCGCGTCGAGTTGATTTTTTATCTGTTCGCTGGCGGCGAGGAATTCCGCTTTCAGCTTGCCGTTTTCCTCGACGGTCAGACGTATCTGCAAGCCTTCCAGAACCGAATGTTTCAGCGCGATGACGATTGCCTGCGCGTTTTTCAGATTCTGGGCGCGGATTGCCGAGACGATTCTTTCGAGGTCGGCGACGTGCAGGATGGAGCGCGCCGCCGGAGCGGAGCTGGTGTTAAAGATTTTGTTATCGGGCTGGAAAACAAACGCGCCGAAGCCGGAATTCGTATCGCTGCTGCCGTCGCCGGATTCCTGTTCGTCCGATTGCCGGCGCTCTCTTTCTTCGACCGCGTCGCGCGTCTGCACGTCGCGGCTGGTTTCTTTTTCGTTTTTGGCTTCGTCGGATGCGTGGCTTTCTTTGGCGCGGTCGGATTTTCGATTGTCGAAAATGCTTTCTTCATCGCCGTTCTGATTTTTGGTTTCTTCCAGAATCTGCGCGAAGCTTTTCGCAGGCGGCGGCGGCGGAGCGGTGTCGAGAAAATCGGTTTTGTTCGGCGAAACGTTTGTTTGATTGACGTTTTTATTCTGTGTAGAGACTTTTCTTTCCGCCGCCTGATTCGTTTTTGATGATTCGACTTTCATACAAATTCTCCGCCGAAAATTTTTCGCGTTATTTTATTCTCGAATTCGTCTCGCGAAGCTTACTCTGCGTTTCCTTCAAATTCAGACTTTTTCCTTCGGGGTCGAGCGAGACGGCTTTTTCAAACGCTTCTTTTGCCTTCACATACTCGCGCTGTTTGAAATAAACGTCGCCGAGACTATCGAAAGCGACCGCCGAATTCGGGTCTAGCTCGGCGGCTTTCTGATAAGCTTCGAGCGCGCTGACATCGCGTTTGAGCGCCTGGTAAGCGTTGCCCAGAGCGACGTAAACTTCGGCTTTCGGCGCTTCTTTCGCCACTTCGTCAAGCTCTTTTATCGCGTCCTGGTGCTTTCCGGTTTTCGAGAGCATCGTCGCCAGATAATAGCGCGTCTCCGGCGTCCGGTAGCCGTACTGAATCGCGGCTTTATAAGAGTTTATCGCTTCTTTTTCCTTTCCGGTCAGCCGCAGCGCGTCGGCAAGTCCGCGATGCGCCATCGCGTTTTTCTGGTCTGTCTGAATCGCTTTTTGAAACGCTTTCAGCGCGTCGGCGGGCTGTTTGTTGGCGAGATATGTAATGCCGAGACCGTAAAAAGGCAAAGCCGAATTGGGCATATATTCGACCGCTTGATTGAAAGCCTTGAAAGCGTTCGGATAATTGCCTCTGGCAAGCTCGATTTGACCGGAAGCGAACCAGCGCTGCGCCTCGATTTGCACCGCCGTGTAATTTTGCAGCTGCCCGAGCTGCGCGGCTTGCAGAACCAGTTCCCAATCAGCCGTCGTCACGGTGCCGGTTTTCGTCGGGTCGGCGTAATTTTCCAGCGTTTCCCGCACCTTCCGGCTGATTTCCAGAGCGATTTCCTGTTCGGTTTTCGGCTTCGGATTTTCGACTTTTACCACCGAAGTCGTCTGTTTGGTCGGCTTCGGAGTTTCGCGGATTAAAAGAAAATCGGTCTGCTCCGGCGTGACGTTGATTGCCTGCCCCTGATGCAGAACCTGCCCGCCCTTTTTGACCATGACCTGATAGGTGCCGGGCGCGAGACTTCTTCTGAGCTGCGCCGCGCCGTCGCTCATCCCGAAATACCGGTTGTTGAGCCAGACTTCCGCGCGCGCTTCCTGCGTCGTAAAAACAACCGGCACGAGATTCTGTTTCGACGGCACGCCGGGCTTGCGCTTTTTCGGCGTCGGCGTCGTTTTCGTCGTCTGGGTCGTTTTTTTAGGTTTCGGCGGTTTAGTGCCGTAGACGGTTTCGCCCACGCCCTGCGCCTGGATAATTACCGGCAGCGCGCCGGATAATGAGAGAAGTAGAACCGCGCGAAACATGGATGTCAATTTTTCGGTAAAGTTAGAAGGTCTTCCGGGGCGTCTCATTTTTTTACCTCTTTTAAATACAATTGTCGAACTATAGTTTTATTATAATTTATCAATCTGAATTTTTCCCGAAAATTTTCAGTAAAACCCATTTTACTGTTTTCGCTGTCCGACGACGTAGCGGAATCCGACCATCGCGACGCGGGTTTGTTCCGGTATTTCGAACCGCGAGCGGGCAGAAATCTGCGCTTGTTTTTCGGTCGCCGCGCCGCCTTTGATGACGCGCAAAACTTTGCCGCCTTTCAGCGCCGCCAGCACCCGCTCGTCCCTGACTTCCGCTTCGGAGACTTTGTCCTGCGTCCATTCCCAGACATTGCCCGCCATATCAAACGCGCCGAACGGCGAGCGGTTCAGCGGAAAGCTTTTCACCGCCGAAAATTTTCCGCCCGTTTCGCTCGACGCGGCGGCTTTCGCGTCCCAATCGTTTCCCCAGGGATATTTATTATTTTCGCGCCCGCGCGCCGCGTATTCCCACTCGGCTTCGGTCGGCAGGCGAACGGGCAGATTGATTTTCGTTTCCAGCCATTTGCAGAAGGCTTCGGCGTCGGCGTAGGAAACATTCGCGACCGGAAAATCCGCCGCGCCTTCGGGAAACTCGTTATTTTTCCAGCCCGCCGGCGCGCGATAATTTGTCGCTTTGACGAATTCCGCGTATTGCCGGTTGGTCACTTCGGTTTCGGCGATTGAGAAATCTTCGACTAAAACCCGCTTCAGCGGGAGTCCGGTATCAGCGCCGCCGAGCGTGATTTCGCCGCCCGCGACCTCGACGACGTTTTCCGGTTTCGGCGTTTCGACATTTGTTTCGGTTGGCGGAATTTGCTCGGTTGGCTGACTAACCGGAGACGGCTGCGCTTCGACGACGTCCGTTTGCGGCGCGGCGTTCGTGTTTCCGATATTCGTAATGATAATTTCCGGGTCGTGCGAGGTTTTCTGCCAGCGGTGCGAGCCGAAAAAATACCACGAGCCGTAGCCGAGCGTGACGGCGGCTAGGAAACACACCACCGTGGCGACGGCGAGCGGCAAAACGCGCGAGGCTTCCTCGACTGTTTTGGCGGAA
>DASVWG010000131.1:0-48798 GCA_036389695.1 Pyrinomonadaceae bacterium | reverse complement strand
TGTAACCATTCGTTAAGAGGCGCGCCGGCGCGCCTCTTAACGAATGAAAATAAATATTGAAATAATCTCTAAAAATACTTTCCGGCGAAACTGCCCTTTATTCTGTTGACAAGCTTTCCCTTGTCTGCCTTTTTAATTTGTTTGCTCCATTTTTATTTCCCGTTGCAACTTGTCTGAAAGCTTGAGCCGAAAGCCGTGCCTGAAAAAACTTTTTTGCTGTCCGCAGTCGTAAATTTTCATCGTCTGTTTGCTTTGTTCAATAATCGCCGGGCTTTTTGCGGCGAAACAATATTATTGTTTCGTCGGCACGGATTGAAGAATCGGTTTAGCCGATGCCGTGCCCGTGCCTTCGTTTATGCCGTGGATTTTATTAACTAAGTATTTTTTCGGGAAATTTGTTGACTTATCAAAAGAAGGAAGCATACGATTAATTGTCATTTCAATAAATTTTTTGAATTACCACAGTCTCATTTAACGAAATACCTGATTCTGACAGTAATTCTCCCGGAGGAAAAAGTGAACAAAAAATTAAGCGGTTTTATCGGCGCTCTGGCATTGGTCTTTATTCTATCGGCGACGGCGCAGGCGGAAATCTTTTTCGCTTATTTAAACGGCGCGCAGGAAGTTCCGGCAGTTGCCACGAACGCCACCGGATACGGGCGCGTGGTTTTAAACGAATCCGCCGGAACGATTTCGTTTACGGTTGTTTTCAACAATCTGTCAAGCAATCAGACGGCATCGCATATTCATACGGGCGCAATCGGCGTCTCAGGTCCGGTGACGATTAACTTCGGCGCGGTCGGCGGCACTTCCGGCACGATTACCGGCACGGCGCCGATTACGCCCGCGCAAATCGCTCTGCTGCGCGCGCACCAGTTTTACATCAACGTCCATTCGGCGAACAACGGCGGCGGCGAGATTCGCGGGCAGCTCGGCGTCAAGCGTCCGGTCGATTTTGACGGCGACGGCAGAAACGATTTCAGCATCCTGCGTTTCCCGAACGTCGCGCCGCCGGGACAGGCTCCGATAACTTTTTACAATCTGAACAGCACCACCGGATTTCAGTCCGTGCCGTTCGGCGACGCGAACACGGATTTTCCCGCGCCGGGCGATTATGACGGCGACGGGCGCGACGATATTACATTGTATCGACGCGGCGCGGCAGCCGGAGCGCAAAGCTTCTATCATTTGCTCCGAAGCTCGGACGGCACTCTCCAATCGACGCAGTTCGGTCTTTTCGGCGATTTGACCGTCGCCCGCGATTACGACGGCGACGGGAAAACCGATTTTGCCGTCTGGCGGCGCGGCGCGACAGCCGGAGCGCAGGCTTTCTGGTATATCTGCAACTCGGCGACCGTCGCGCCCGCCTCTTGCAGCACTAATTTCCGCACTGTTCAATGGGGCACGACCGGCAATGGAACGAGCACCGGCGACACGCCCGTGGCGGGCGATTATGACGGCGACGGTAAATTTGACGTTGCCGTTTATCGTTTCGGCGGCTTGGCTCCGAACAACAGTTTCCTGATTCTGCGCAGCTCCGACGGCGCGGCTCAATATTCGCAGTTCGGCAATTTCCAGACCGATTACATCGCGCCGGGCGATTTCGACGGCGACGGCAAATATGATTTGACGGCGGTGCGAACCGGCGCGGCGGCGGCTAATCCGATGACGTGGTTTATCCTGCAAAGCTCTAACAATCAGCTTCGCTCGGTGCAGTTCGGCATCAGTTCCGACGTTCCGGCGCAGGGCGATTATGACGGCGACGCCCGCGCCGATATTGCCGTTTACCGCGCGGGCGCAACCGGCGCGCAAAGCTTCTTCCACATTATCCGGAGCTTTGACAACACGCTCCAAACGACGCAATGGGGCAACGGCGGCGATTTTGCGGTCAACACGTTCGACGCCCGCTGACGTTTAAATCCCTTTCGAAAAAATGATTCCGGCGAATACTGCGTTTGCCGGAATCATTTTTTTTAGTGTAAATAAATAAAGGCGGAAGCCCGCGCGTCCGGCTTGGGCGCATTAGTCTAACAATTCTGCGCCCAAGCCGGACGCGCGGGCTTCTGCCTTTTAATAGAACTTAAACTTAGTTTTTACGTTTAAATAAAAGGGAGTTTCTCGATGCGGTTTCTTTCCGGCAATTTCATAAAATTTATCATCGCTTCGTGCGTCGTTTTTATTTCCGTCTCTTCAATCGCCTGTAATCTGGCGGACAAGACGAATTTCACCAAAGCCGATTTTGAGAAATTGCGCTGGCTGGAAGGCACCTGGCGCGGCACGGACACGGACGGGAAAAATCAGTTTTACGAGCGTTATCGTCCGGTCGATGAAGCAAAAATCGAAACCGAAAGCTTTTCCGACGCGGCGCTTTCCGAAATCGACCGGCGCAGCATTACCTATCTCGAAAACGGCTCGATTTATCACAGAGACGGCGACCTTCTCTGGACGGCGACCAAACTCGACGATTCGACGATTGAATTTGCGCCGAAGGAAAAAGCCGCGCATTCTTTCAGATGGAAAAAAGAATCCGCCGACGTTTGGACGGCGACTATGTCAGCCAAAGACGCGCACGGCAGCACGCACGAAACCGTTTACCGTTTGGAGCGCATTAAATAAATTATGAGCGATACGACTTTACCGGTTGCCTGCACTTTAACGGACGCCGAATTTCGCGAGCGCGAGCAGCAGATTTTGCAGAAGCTTATGCAAGCCGTGCTCGAACGCAAAGCGCTCGCCGACGGTTACGGCTTTCGCTTTGCATCCGACGACGATTTGCTCCGGGAAATTACTGAAATGATAATTCTCGAAAGAAAATGCTGCCCGTTTCTCGATTTTAAAATCACGCTCGAATCAGGAAATGGGGACATCCGGGTAGAAATAACCGGCGCGGAAGGCACGAAAGAATTCATCGCGGCAACCTTTAGATAAGTGATAGTTGATAACTGATAACTGATAGTTGTTTTGCTCTCGCTATCAGTTATCAGTTATCAACTATCAGTTAAAAATGGATTACATCATCAGGAAAGCGAATCTCGAAGACCGCGCGGCAATCGAACGACTTATCGCGGAATCGGCGCGCGGGTTGAGTCGTGATAAATATTCAAACCGGCAAATCGAAGCGGCAATCGCCACGGTTTTCGGCGTCGATACGGATTTGATTCTGGACGGCACGTATTACGTCGTCGAAGCGGACGGCGCGCTTATCGGCTGCGGCGGCTGGAGCAAACGGAAAACGCTTTTCGGCGGCGACCGTTTTGCCGTGCGCGATTCGAGCGAATTGAATCCGCAACTGGAAGCGGCGCGGATTCGGGCGTTTTTTGTTCATCCCGGTTACGCGCGAAAAGGAATCGCGCGGGCGATTTTGTCAACCTGCGAAAACGCCGCGCGCGATTACGGCTTTCGCGCGCTCGAGCTGATGGCGACGCTGCCCGGCATTAAGTTTTACGAGGCAAACGGCTACACCGGCAGCCAGCGCGTCGAATACGAAATCGCCGCAGGCGTGAAGATAGAATTTCTCCCGATGAGAAAAGAGTTTAATTAATGCAAAATGCAAAATGCAAAGTGCAAAATATTAGGATTTAAGATTCAGGATTAAATCTGTTCTTCCATTTTGCACTTTGCATTTTGCGTTTTGCATTTTATTTAACGTCCGCCGCTTCGTCTGACTCCGAGAAGGCGCGCGGGAAAAGTCGCGAAATTTTCGATTTCGACTTGGTTGGCGTCGTTGCCGCTGCGCGTCCAGCGGATTTTGGCGGCGGCGATGTAGGTTCCCTCGCCTCTGCCGGTGCGCTCGTCAACCACCAGCTCGATGACGCCGAACGGGTAATCGAGCGAGCGATAACCGCCGCGCGCTTCGGCAAACTCCGTCCAGCGCTCAAACACTATAAAGATTCGACGCTGCCCGCCTTCGACGCTTTCGCGCACGACGTTCAGCTTTCGCCCAAGCTGCGCGCCGACGCTGAAATAGCCGAGGTCTTCGTCGTCGATTGCATCGAGCAGGGCGTTTTGACCACGGTTCTGCAAAATGCCCAGAAATCTGACCGCGTCCTCGTTCGAAGTCTCGCCGGTGAGGCTCAGCGTAAAGGTGCGCGTCACGGTTCTGGTGTTTGTGCCCGTGCCGTAGCTCAAAATCGTGCCCGTATAACTTTCACGCGCGCGGCGGTTGTTGTTGCGGCGCTGCCCGAAAGCGTCCGGAACGAAAATCAGCGAAAAATAAAACAGAAATAACATTCCACAAAAAACATAGAATTTTTTCATAATCAGTTGTCCCCTCGTTCGATAAAATATGGTTTATTATTTTATAGCACGCCGGTCAAATATTTTTTGTGCGATAAGATACATTAAACGATAATACTTTCGAGCGAAGGTGAAGAAAATGATTAAATACGCGGCTTTCCTGCGCGGCATCAACGTCGGCGGGCATCACATCGTCAAAATGGAAGATTTGCGCGGGATTTTCGCGTCGATGAATTTCGAAAACGTGAAAACCTATATTCAAAGCGGCAACGTAATTTTTGAAACGGCGGAAACAAACGCCGACGCGCTCGCCGAAAAAATCGAGCGCGAATTGGAAAAATCTTTCGGTTTTGAAATCAAAACGATGCCGCGCACGCTTGCCGGATTAGCAGAAATCGCCGCGCGCAATCCTTTCAAGGACGCCGAAGCGGGCGCGCAGGTTTACATCTCTTTTTTATCCGCCGCGCCGGACGCCGAATTGAAAGATGCGGTCGTTTCCCTGAGCAATGATTTCGAAGCTTTCCGTTTCCGAGACCGCGAGATGTATTATTTAAGACGCCCGGACAATCCCGCCAAAGATTTGTTTTCCAACAATTTTATCGAGAAGCGTCTGAAGCTCGCCGCGACGACGCGAAACGTGACGACCGTCAATAAAATACTGCTTTTAAAATGAACGGCTTAAAAAAATACACGCACGCGGAATGAAAAAAACCATCCGTCGTCGTATTCGGACAACGGATGGTTTATTGCGCTTTCGGACAAGCGACGGTTTATTTTCGAAGACCGGTTTTAATATCTCCAGATATAAACCTGAATCCAATCTATCGCCGTGTCGTCCTGCGAGGAAATATCCAGCACCGCCGCGTTTTTCGCGAAGATTTCCGGATTTAAGACCGAGCCGCCGATTTCACGGTAGAAAGTATAGGGCGACGGTTGTCCCGTCCACATCGGGCTGAAGGCGGGAGCCACGCTCACTGCATTGTAGGTGGTTCCGTTGGCGTTGTCGCTCACGCCGAACGAAAGCGTGTCGTTATCGAAAAGCTCGCCTTCGCGTCTGGCTCTGACGTAAACGCGAACGCCGCAAACGCGGCAGCCGCCGAGCGCGAAGCTGTCGCCGAAAAGCTTTTTGTTCGTGCCGGGGTCGTCATACTGTCTGAGCAGCAGTCCGGTTGAAATCAGATACGCGCTCGGGAAGGTCGCTTCCAGACCGATAAAATTATCAAACGAGCCTCTGGTCAGGTATTGAACGCTCGTCCGCCGTCCGCGACATTCGCGCGGGAAGAACGGGAAAATAATGATTCGTATCGGGATTATATAAACGTCGGAACCGCTGACGATAATTTTCTCGTTAAATTCGCGTCCTTCTTCCGGCACTTCAAAGCCGACGGAAGTGACCGATACTGTCAGGCTCGTCGCTCCGCTTTCACTGCTTTCCAGCTTGGCGCTGATTAATTTCTCGTTGGTGACCTCGAGCCGCGCGTCGCGCTCGACCTGAAGATTGATTGTTTGAGCTTCCGGGTTTTCATCGCTGGCACCGACAAAGTCCAGTGCCGGCAATTCTTTTTGCCCGAAGCAGAAAATAGATGCTGTGAGCACGAATATCGTGCAAAAAAATACTCGAAGAGCTTTTGAACTGTGGTTTTTCATTTTTATCTCCTATAGTTATCTTATTTTCTGACTTATATTCGTTTGAGGCGAATAAAATATGTGTGTGTTGACCGACGACGGCAGAGTTTTTCCGGAAGTGTGTGGGCATATTGTGATTTTTACAAGCAGCCCGGCAACTACGGAAAATCCTGTCGGATTTATTTGTCTTTGCCGCCGAACCTGAGCTTTAACGGTCAGCCGAAGCGAACCGAAAAGCGGAAAACTTTTTTCAAATTTGTTCTCTACTTATAATTGAAAAAAATCGAAAAGGGTTTCACACTTTTTTTCGCGAAATTGATTTTTTTGAGCTGAAGCGAGGTCTTTTCCGTTTAATTTATCCAGTGTTTATCTATGCCGGACGGTAGTTAAAATTTTTTTGAAACTCTATGAAAAACGCCGAAGAATACGCCGACATTATCATCCGCGACGAGCGCGAGCGAATCGTTTCGGAAACGCCGACCGTTTACGAAGACGATAAAATCGAAAGAATCTACCAATTTGAAGACGGCGCGGTCGTCAAATACGAATGGCAGGACGCGCCGCGCGCCGAAGCCTTTAATCACCGCTTTACTTTAATCGAGCTGCCGTCGCCCAACCCGCGCCAATTCCGCAAAGGCGTGGTGAAGGTTATAAATTATCCGTATCGTGAATTGTGAATCGTAAATCGTAAATAGAAATTCCCGTTTCGGATTACGATTCACAATTCACGATTTACGATTTACAATTCACGAATGAAAATCGTTTCCGCCAAAAAACCGAATCCTTTCCAGTTCGTCCTCGACGAGCTATACCCGCTGCGTCCCGTCGTCAAACAGATGTTCGGCTTCACGCACGTCTATCTGGACGAAAAGCTGCTGCTCTCGCTCCGCTACAGCGAGAAAGAACCGCGCTTCAACGGCGTCTGGCTTTACACCGAAGCGGCACACCTCGACAGCCTCCGCGCCGAATTCCCCACTCTGCCGAAACACCGCTTCTGGCAATCCGGCAAAAAAGGCTGGGTCATTCTCACCACCAAAGGCGAAGATTTCGAAGAATACGCCTTCAAAGCCTGCGAAATGATTCTGCGCGGCGACCAGAGAATCGGCAGAATCAGCCGCAAACGCTAACGCTTAAATTAAGAATTAAAAATTACGAATTACGAATTGAAAGAAATAATATCCCGATAGTCACGTCGCTTTAGCGCGTGGTCGGCGAACCAAAATAAAAGATGAAGGGCATTTTAACGTCCTTCCCGAAATTTGAAGCAAATAAAAAGGACGTTAAAACGCCCTTTATTTTCTATTCATCGCCCGACCACGCGCTAAAGCGACGTGGCTAGTGTGAAATAATATTTTTATTCGTGCTGTTGACTAAATGATTTTGGTTAATTAAACGAACTATTTTGGTTATTGACCAAGCGGTTTTGGTCAGTTGACCAAATGATGTTGGTTAAGTGGACGATTGGCTCGTTTAATTGCACGCGTCGTTCGTTTGGCTGACCAAAATTGTTTGGTCATTGACCAACGTTGCCTGGTCAATTGCACGAATTATTCGTTTGGCTATACGGGTGAAAAAACCTCTTGAAATTTCCGTATAATTTTATTTATAATCGCCTCGAATCTACGGGAAGCCCGCATAAATAACTGCTAGATTCACACCTGCCTTTTATTCGTGCTTGCGCTTCCTCGATTCTAATCTTACTTACAGGAGAATTGAGAAAATGAAAAAGAATCAAAGAGAATGGTTTCCTCGAAACCGTTCTCAACAACTCGATATGTTCACCAATATCAAGGCGAAGATTGGCGGGTATCAGGCGAGTTTGCCTTTAGAGGCGGCGAAGGTTGACCGGATTATTTTGATTTGTGAGACGTTTATTACGGTGTATAACTTTGTCGAGCAGACGCGGGCGACTTTGAAGCAGTTGACCGAGTGGCAGGATTTGATTTTTACGGCGGAGGGCGGCACGCAGGGCGCGATTGCGCCGAAAGCGCCGACGTTTAATTCGGTGACGCTGCCGGACGACGCGTTTGTCGGTCTTTTTCCCGAATTTCGCAAATTGCGCGACGATATTATTAACGCCGCCAACTACACGCCGGGCATCGGCGCGGATTTGATGATTGTCGCGCCCGAAGGCGAAGAGTTGGATTTGAACGAGCTTACCGCGAACGTGAAACTGACTTCGCTGGCGGGTTACAAAGTGCGCGCCGAAGGCAGCCTGCACGGGATGGACGCGATGCGCTTCGACTACCAGAGAAAAGGCGCGAGCGCGTGGACGCCGGTCGCTTTTCTGACCAAGCTTCCGGCGGAATTCGCCATCACGCCCGAAACGGCAGGCGAGCCGGAAACCGGCGTCATCCGCGCCGTCCTGATAGAGAAAAACGAGGAAGTCGGCAATTTCTCGCCGCAGTATCCGGTAACTATTTCTTAGCGCGGAACGCGGAACGCGGAATGCGGAACGGGATTCTAAACCGACCACTCCGCATTCCGCATTTCGCATTCCGCATTCCTATTGTTTTCCGACTTTTTTGAACGCTTCGACGGTCATTATGTATTTTATGCCGCCGTCGGGCGTGATGCGGTAGACGTAGGTTTTTGTGATAACCCATTCGGGGACGGACGGCGTGCGGGCGAGGACGTGGAAGACGTCGGAGTCTTCGGGGATTTCGTCGAGAATCGCCGTGTGGTAACCGGATTCGACTTTTGCCGTGTTCGGCGGCGTCGAATATTCGATAATCGCTTTGTGCATCGCGCGCTTTTCCAGAATTTTCCTGCCGTCTTTCGAAATGCGGTAACGCGAATCGCTGCCGAGCGGAAAGACGCCGGTCTTAATCTGCGCGGGCAGGACGTAAACGTAGAATTCGTCGTTCGGCGCGGGCAAAACGGCGATGTTGTAAGGTCGGCTTGCCGGAATTACGGGCGGTTTGTCGTCGAGCGTGACGATTTCGAGCGCGCGGGCGGCGTTTAAATAAAATCCGGTGTCCGGCTTCGGCTGGTCGAATTTCGTCACCTTGAATTCTTTTATGCTCGCGCCCTGCACGGCTTCGTAAACAATCAGGTATTTGTCGCGTTTGTCGCTCAGTTTGCCGTAGGCGAGCGTCCAGCCTTTATCGGTTTTTTTGCCGACGTGCATATTAAAACTGCCTGCGGCGGGCTTGAGCGCCATAACCGCGTCGGTCGAATGCCGAGCCGCCGCGTCATACTCGTAAAGCGCCCGCCCGCGCGCCGTGATTTCGTCCAATTCGGCTTGCGTCGCCGGTTTATTTCTCTGCGCGAAAACGTTTGCGCAGAAAAACAGGACACAGATAACGCTCGCCGCGGTAAAATGATTTCCCGCTCTATTGTATCGCCGTCGCCGTCGCATTTTTTCTCTCCTTAAATTCTTCCAGCACGTCGAAAACCTGCAAAGCATATTTGACGTTGCCGAACGGGGCGGAGACCTGCACGCCCTGGATTAAATCGCGGACTTCCGTTAAGGATTCGCGGGCGATTTTGATGCCTTCTTCGCGGGCGGCTTCCTTCGAGATGTCGGACGCCTTTCGCATGCGGGTCAGGATTTCCGGCGTGACGTTGACGCCCGGCACTTCGTTGTGCATAAATTCGGCGTTGCGGATGGAGACGAGCGGGAAAATTCCGGCGACAATCGGGATGCGCACGTGCTCGATTTTTTTCAGAAACGAGCGAAGCTGTTCCGTGTCGTAGACCGGCTGCGTGATGGCGTATTCCGCGCCCGCTTCGACCTTCCATTCGAAGCGGCGGATTTCTTCTTCCAGATTTATCGCGCCCGGATTGACGCCGACGCCGATGGAAAAGGCGGTCGGGCAGCCGATTGGATTGTTGCCCAAATCCAGCCCGTGATTGAGCTTGTTGACCATGTTCGTCAAGCCGATTGAATCGATATCGAAAACGGCGGTCGCGTCCGGGTAAGGTCCCATTTTCGGCGGGTCGCCGGTGATGATTAAAAGATTGTGCAAGCCCAAGGCAGCCGCGCCGAGCAGGTCGGACATCATTCCGAGAAGATTGCGGTCGCGACAGCAGTAATGCAGGACGGCTTCGATGCCGACTTCCCTTTCGACCAGAACGGCGGTCGCCTGCGCGCTCATACGGGTTTGGGCGCGAGGTCCGTCGGGAATGTTGACGGCGTCGACTCCGGCTTTGACCAGAAGCTTGATTGATTCCAGCGTTTTCGCGGCGTCGCAGCCTTTCGGCGGCAGAACTTCGACCGACGTCACGAATTCGCCGCGCGCGATTTTCCGCGACCATTTCGAGCGCTGCTCGGCGGGCACGACCTGCACGTCGGGCGGCGTCAAATCTTTGACCTCCGGCGCGTGCTGCTCCGGCGTCTTGGCGAAAAACTTCTGCGAGCGCGGGCTGACGGCGCGGACGGCGTCGGAAATCAGTTTAATGTGCTTCGGCGTCGTGCCGCAGCAGCCGCCGATAAACGCCGCGCCCGCCTTGATAAAACGCTTGGCGAATTTCGACATATATTCCGGCGAGCACATATAAAACTGGCGTCCCTGAACGTCGCGCGGCAGTCCGGCGTTCGGCTGCGCCGAGAGTCTTTTCGCCGTCACTTCGCGCATTTTTTCCAGCGCCGACAAAATGTGCGTCGGACCGACGCCGCAGTTTAAGCCGATGACGTCCGCGCCGTATTCTTCGAGCCGCTGCGTGATGATTTCCGTGTCCGCGCCGAAAATGGTTTTGCCGTCGGTCTGAATCGTCATCTGCGCGATAACCGGAAGGTCGCAAAGCTCTTTGACGGCGCGGATTGCCTGCTGAATCTCCGACAAATCCGAAAAGGTTTCCAAAATGAAAAGGTCAACGCCGCCTTCCAGAAGAGCTGAAATCTGCTCGCCGAACATTTCTTTCGCCTCGTCAAAAGAAGTCGGTCCGTAAGGCTCGATGCGCAAGCCCAAAGGTCCGATTGCGCCCGCCACAAAAGCGCGTTCGCCCGCGGCGGCTCTGGCGATGCGCGCGCCGGCAAGATTCATTTCCCGCAATTGATTTTCGAGGCTGTATTGCTGCAATTTATGCCGCGAAGCGCCGTAAGTGTTCGTCTCGATAACTTCGGCTCCGGCGCGGACGTACTCTTCGTGGACTTCGCGCACGAGGTCGGGCGCGGTCAGATTCAGCTCGTCGTAACTGCGATTGATATAAACGCCTTTGTCGTAAAGCCGCGTCCCCATCGCGCCGTCGAAAACATGGATGCCGGTGCCGTCTAAAAGTTCTCTGAAATTTCGCATACTGTTCGTCCTTTGTCCTTTGTCCTTTGTCCTTCGCCGATGCCGTCTGAAAATCAAAAAAGCAAAGGACGAAGAACAAAGGACGAAGGACAAATTAAAAAACCCTGCGCCAAACAACGCAAGGCTTTTTTCGTCAAACCTGTTTAGCTGTTTAGCGGCTTATTTTACGTGGTCGCAAGTCGCTCTAACTCACCACGATACGGTAAACCACATAATGCGATTTTCAGCCGCAAGTGTCAAGTCGGGTTGAATGCGGAACGCGGAGTGCGGAATGCGGAATTGCAGTTGTTGCGTTCCGCATTTTTTATTCATTACTCCTTATTCCGCATTCCGCATTCCGCGCTCCGCGTTCCGCATTTTTAAGGTTGTTCCGGCGCTTCTTCGTCTTCCGTATAATCTTTTCCCGAACTGAGTCTGCCGAAAAAGGCGTATTTGGCTTTTCTGCCGTCTATTTGCAGCTGCCACGCGGTGAAATCTTCGGCGTTGTCGCAGGCGTTTCCGCGTCCCTGCAAAACGAGAAAATACGTCGTCGGCTTGACGATTCCGGCTTGGAAAAATCCGTTTCCGCTCTGCACGACGCCTTTGAAGCGCCATTCTTTATAAAGCAGAGGACCACCGGCGCCGACCGTTTTTCCGTCGTGAATATCGACTGAATACTGCACCATCTGTAAGGGCATCGGCAGCGTCAGCGTGCCCTTTTGCCCGCTTTTGGTAAAGTTGAATTTCCACGTCTTGGCGGCGAAATTATTAATCAGGCTGAAATCTTCGGGCGACGCCGTCCACGAATCCGATTCGTAGATTTTCGCAATGCTGTCGAGACCTTTTATCATATCGAATCCGGCGGCGTTCATATACAGGTATGCGTCTTTGTCAAACTTCATTTCCGACAGCAAATCCATATTGTTTTTGTCGGGCTTGCCCGTCCAGATGCTGTAATGACCGGCTTCGGCACAGCACGCGCAAAAAGAAGCGAAAGCGTCGTTTGAAAACAGCGCCAGACAGGCGACGGTTAGAAACATCAGCGAAAGTTTTTTCAGAAACATTTGTTTTCTCCAGTTTGAAATTGAATTCGTTAAACTGACGCGCAAAAAATTTACTTTTGCTGGCAGCGCGGGCAAAAATAGCTTGAGCGCCCGGCTTGCACCAATCGCGAAATCGGCGTTTCGCAATTTTGGCAAGGCTCTTTTTCACGGTCGTAGACGCGCCAGCCGCCCGCGAAACCGCCGCCGTAATAACTGCCGTCGATATTTTCCGGGTCGACGTTTAAGGTCGAGCCGTGCGCGATTGATTCCGCCAGAATCTCGCGGATTTTTTCAAACAAAACGTTTGCCTTTCGGGGCGAAACCGCGTTTGCCGGAGTCTGCGGATTGACGCGCGCCAGAAACATCGCTTCCGAAGCGTAGATATTTCCCAAGCCGCAGACTTTCGTCTGGTCGAGCAGAAATTCCTTGAGGCTGCGCTTCGACGTTTTCAAAGTCGCGCGAAAATATCGCGGCGTGAAATCATCGGAAAACGGCTCGGGCGCGAGACATTTCAATTCCTTCGTTTCGTGCAGATTCCCGGTTTCGACGATTTTCATTAAACCGAAATGCCTCTGGTCTTGAAAAATCAGACGATTTTCGTCGGCGAAATACAAAACGGCGTGCGTGTGTTTCGGCGGCTCGCGCTCCACCGGCAAAATCATAAAACGCCCGGTCATCCGCAGATGCGTGATAAGCGTATTGCCGTTTTCCATCTCAAACAAAACGTGCTTTCCGCGCCGGTGAACGCAGGTAATAATCGTATCTTTCAATCTTCCGGCAAAATCTGCGGGCGGATTAAAAGGCGCGAGCCGCTCACGCAAAAGCTCGGCGGCAATCACTTTGCGACCTTTCACCAGCGCGTCCAGAGATTTGGCGACGAGTTCGACTTCAGGCAGTTCAGGCATATTTCGATTTGCGATTTTAGATTTTGGATTTTGGATTGGATTCGGAAATTTTATCTTTTTAATTTATTCGTCGCGACCCGAACTCCGATTTCAATCTAAAATCCAAAATCTAAAATCTAAAATTCCTAAATCTTCGTGTAATCGGTCAGCGACGATTTATCGCCGAGCACCGCGCCGGCGGAGACGATTGAATTTTTGCCGATGTAACAGCTTCGACCGATGACCGCGTTTTTTATCTGCGAAGAATTCGAGATGCGCGTGTGCGCCCAGACGACCGAATTTTCCACCACCGCTTTTTCCTCGATATGAACGCCTTGCCCGATGACGGAATTGATAATCCGCGCGTTCGGCTTGACGATGCAGTCTTCGCCGAAAACCGAATTGGAATCGACGGTGGCGGTCGTCGCGACATCGAAATTTTTCGCTTTTTCAAAGGTAAAACCTTTAATTTTTCCCGCCAGAAAATCGAAATGCGCTTCCAGATAGCTTTGCGGCGTGCCGATGTCGCGCCAGTAATTTTCGCGCATAATGAAAGCGAAAAAATTCTTTTCGCGCCGCAGAAGCTCCGGGAAAAGGCTGTATTCGAACGAATAATTTTCGCCTTCGGGAATGATGTCCAGAATCTGCGGTTCGAGAACGTAAATTCCGGCGTTGATGTTGTTGGTCGTCAAGGTCGCCAGTTCTTCCGGCTTCGGTTTTTCGCGAAAACGCAAAACTCTTTCGTCCGCGCCGGTTTCGACCAAGCCGTAAGCCGCCGGATTTTCGACCGGCGTTAAGACGATGCTGGCTTCGGCTCGGCGCTCTTTGTGCTGCGCGATGACTCTGGAAATATCGATGTCGGTTAAAATGTCGCCGTTAAAAACGATGGTCGTGTCGCCGATTTCGCTGGCGGCGAATTTATACGCGCCCGCCGTGCCCATCGGCGTCGGCTCGGTCACGTAGCGCAGGTGAACGCCGTAAGCCTGACCGTCGCCGAGCAATTGCCGGATTTTGTCGGGCTGGTAATTAAGCGAAAGAATAATTTCCCGAACGCCTGCGCGGCGCAGGATTTCGATTTGATAAAGCAGAAAAGAGCGATTCAGAACGGGAACGATAGGTTTCGGCGTATAAACCGTCAGCGGGCGCAGGCGCGTGCCTTTGCCGCCCGCCAGAATCAAGGCTTGCATGAGGGAAATTTTATCATCACGCGCGCGAAAAACAGTAATGCGGATAAGCGTTTATCAAAATTTGTGCGCCCGGTCACACCGGAAAATTTATCGGGCGTAAATTTAATAATAAAACCTTACAAAACTTGTTAAAAACCGTTGACACTTTTTGTCAAAACGTGATAGCTTTGAAATTGCAGGGAAAGTCCGAACTTCCGCCCTGCATTTTTATCCTCTGAAATTGCAGCGGCTCTTCCAAGTTTAGTCAGTACTTTCCTGTCCAAAATTTAAACAAATGAGTTTCGATAAAACAAAATATATGCGAAACGCCGAGCGTTTTCTGGCGCAAGGCAAGATTCGTCAGGCAATCGGCGAATACAAGCGGATTGTCGAAAACGATGCGAAAGATTACAGCATCCTGAATATGCTCGGCGATTTGTGCGTCAAGGCGCAGGACACGCAGGAAGCCGTCAAATGCTACACGCAGGTTGCCGAACATTACGCGAAACAGGGCTTTGCGCAGAAAGCGATTGCGATTTACAACAAAATTTCCCGCATCAAGCCCGACTCGGTCGAAGTCTCGGCAAAGCTCGCCGAGCTTTATCACGCCAAAGGCTCGGTCGCCGAAGCGCGCGCTCACTACATGGCTCTCGCCGACCATTACCAGAAAAAAGGCTACAAGGCGGAAGCGCTCACCGTCTGGAAACAAATCGCCGACCTCGACCCGCACAACACCGAAATTTATCTGAAAATCGCCGAAAACTGTTTGGAGGACGACCAGAAGGACGAAGCCGCCGGCGCTTTTACCGAAGCCGGAAATCGTTTCGCGGCGAAAAAACTATACGAGGCGGCGATGAGCGCGTTTTCCAAAGCACTGGAAATCAAGCCGAGCAATTTAATCGCTCTGAACGGTCTGGTCAACGCTCAAATCGGTTCGGGTTTTGCCGACGACGCGGCGAAAACGCTGGAAGGAATGTTGGAAAAACAGCCTTACAACCGCGAAATCCTGAATCTTTTAGTTAATTGTTACCTGGACGTCGATAATTCGCTGGAAGCGGAAAAAGCGGTTATCAAGCTGGTCGAGCAGGAAGCGGCGAATTATCCGAAATTTCTGGACGTCACGAAAAGCTATCTCAAAAACAACGATTTGCCGGCAGCCGCGCGCGTTCTTTCTTTGACTTCCGAACATCTTCTGCTCGGCGGGCAAGCCGACGAACTAGGCGTCTGGATAAACGAGATTTTGGCGAAAAATCCCGAACAGCTCGAAGCGCTCAGGCTTCTGGTTCGCTATCACGGCTGGCAGCGCGACGAATCCGAGCTGAAACAATCGCTGGAAAGACTGGCTGAATCGGCGCGGCTGAACGAATCAATCGAAGACGAGCGATACGCGCTTTCGCAGCTTATTTTGATGGTTCCGCAGGAAGCTTCGTATCCGCAGCGCCTGCAGGAAATCAACGAGCAATACGGTTTTGCCGATTCGGCGGGCGAAGAATTTCAGCCGATAATCACGCGCGAGGAAACCGTCGAGGTTCCGACGTTTGAAAGCTTTGAAGTTACCGAAGTTAACGAAACCGGCGCGGCGAGGTCGGCGATGTATCTGGAAGATTACGCCGAGTTTAAGCCGGACGAGCATCTGCATTTCGAAAAAGCTTATCAGAACGGCTCTTCAAACGGCTTCGGCGGCTACGAATACAACGCCGAAAACGCCGTGCCGCTTGTCGTGACGGATTACGACGTCTCGGAAAACGGATTTCAAAACGGCGCGTATGACGGAGACATCACGCAGATTTCCGACGATTCGATTGTTCAGGACGAGCCGGAAACAAAGATTATCGACGAAGCAAAATTGCAGGAAGAGCTCGAAACGGTCGAATATTATTTCGCGCAGGGCTATAAGGATTTGGCTTTAAAGACGCTCGACGCGATGGTCGAACATTTCGGCAATCTGCCGGAAATCGAAGACGCGCGCCGACAGATTGAAGACGGCGGCGAAACCGAACCGGCGGCGGCTGAAGAATCAAAACCCGCGCCGGCGGCAAAAGAAACGACCGCCGCAAAAAGCTTCGATATTCTAAACGATTTTCGCAGCGAGCTCGGTCTGGAAGAACAGGAAGCAGCCGAAGAAGAAGGCGATTACGAAACGCATTATCAACTCGGCGTCGCTTACCAGGAAATGGGTTTGATGGAAGACGCCATCCGCGAATATCAGGACGCCATCAAAATCGCTTCGCCGACCGACGGCACGCGCCGCTTTTTCCATTGCTGCAATCTTTTGGGGCATTGCTTTATGGAAAAAGGAATGCCGAACATCGCCTTGATGTGGTATCGACGCGGCATCGATACCATCGGCTTGAGCGCTGAAGAATTGCAGGGCTTGCGCTACGAAATCGCCAACGCTTATGAAGCCGGCGGCGAGCCGGAAAAGGCGGTCGAATTTTTCGAGCAGATTTACGCCGTCGATGTCGAATACCGCGACGTCAGCGAAAGACTCAACAATCTCCACGCCGCGCGGTAGAAAAAGTGATAGGTGATAAGTGATAGGTGATAGGGAAGAAACTTTGTATTTCTTATCACCTATCACTTTTTCCTTATCACTTCCCATTTTGCCTTTTACCTTTTGCCTTTTGCCTTTATACTCGTTTTATGGTCGCGCGTTTAACGGTCATTTTTATTATTTTCCTCAGTCTGGAAGTCGGCATTACGCTGACTTTGCTGCCGTGGATAAGTCTCGGCGCTTTGGGCGATTGGGGCAATAATTATCTGCTGGCGTATGTCGCGAGCAAAACCGGCTTGCCGGTTCTGCAAACCGCCGTCGCTTCCGGCTGGGTGCGCGGCGCGGTCACCGGACTCGGAATCCTGAATATTTTTATCGCCTTCTGGGAAATAGCGCATTTCAACCAGAGCGTAAAAATGCTCGAAGGTAAAGAGAAGTAAGGAGTCGGGGAGTTGGGGAGCCGGGGAGAAAAAGAAATACTGCATAAATCGTTTTCCTCTCGCAAACTCATCTATCTCATTACCAGAGGCGAAGCGACCGTCAAAAATTTTCCCGAAAAATCCGCAGAGATTCTCCGAATCATCGAAGCCGCCGTCCGCGCCGAAATATCTTTCATCCAAATTCGCGAAAAACAGCTTTCCGCGCGATTTGCTTACGAATTAACCGAAAAAGCCGCGCGCCTCGTGCGCAATTCCCAAACGAAAATTCTCGTCAACGACCGCGCCGACATCGCTTTCAGCGCCGGAGCCGACGGCGTTCACCTGACTTCCCTTTCGCTTTCCGCCGAAACGATTCGCCGGAGCTTTCCGAAAGATTTTATCGTCGGCGTCTCGACGCACACGATTGACGAAGCTGTCTCAGCCAAACGACAAGGCGCGGATTTCATTACGTTCAGCCCGATTTTCAGAAGCCCGAATAAAGGCGAGCCGCTCGGCTTGGACGAATTAAAAAAAGCCTGCGCCCGGCTGAAACCTTTTCCCGTCGTCGCGCTCGGCGGCGTTGACGAAACGAATTATCGCGAAGTTCTGCCGATTGCCGACGGATTTGCCGCGATTCGTTTTTTGAACGACGAAGCTCATTTGCCAGAGTTGGAATGGTGAAGAAAGATTCAAAAAGCTAAAATCGAATTATGAATCAAAAAGTTTGTCTGACGATTGCCGGGCTTGACCCTTCCGGCGGCGCGGGCATTATCGCCGACATCAAAACCTTTACGGCTTTCGGCTGTTTCGCGACCGCCGCCGCCGCTTCGCTGACTTTTCAAAATACGGTCGGCGTTTTCGGCGCGGTTAATCAAACGGCGGAAAGCGTGCGCGGGCAAGTCGAGCCGATTTTGCAGGATTTTAAAGTCGCGGCGCTGAAAACCGGAATGCTTCCGACGCGCGAAGTCATCGAGGAAGTCGCGCGTCTCGTGCGGGAAAATAATCTGGAGAATTTCGTCGTCGACCCGGTCGTCCGCTCGACTTCCGGCTTCGATTTAATCGACGACGAAGCTTTGCAAGCCTTAATCGAAAAACTTTTTCCGCTTTCGACCGTCATCACGCCGAACATTCCCGAAGCGGAACGCATCGCGCGAATAAAAATCGAAAACATCGAAGACATTCGCCGCGCCGCTCAAATAATGCAAGCTCTCGGCGCTAAAGCGGTTTTAATAAAAGGCGGACACCTGCCGATTGCGGATTGCGGATTGCGAAATGGGGAATATAAATCTCAAGACGCGGAATTGACGGACGAAGGACAAGGGACAAATGACGAAGGACGAAAAGCAATAGATTTTATGTTTACCGGCGAGCGCGAATTTACATTTTCCGCAGATTTTATCGAGACAAACGCGACGCACGGCACGGGCTGCACGTTTGCGGCGGCGATTACGGCAAATCTGGCAAACGGAAAAGCTCTGCCCGAAGCCGTCGAATCGGCGAAAAAATTCGTCACCGAAGCGATTCGCACCGCGCCGAATTTAGGTCACGGACATTCGCCCGTCAATCATTCGATTGCAGGGTTTTGAAGCAATAAAGGCAGAAACGCGGGCGGTAATGGAGCGTGTTCTTCATCGGTAAGAGACACGCTCCATAACTGTCGCGTTTCTGCCTAAAAAGAAAAACGGCGAGTGATAAATAATTTCACTCGCCGTTTTTCACACTTCACTAAAGCGACTTACCTGCCCGCGCCGGCGTGTTGTGATTTTTTGAAGTTTTTCTTTTCGGCTTCCATCTGCGCGCCGAGTTCTTTCAGCGTCGCGGCGTCGAAAATCTCTTCGACTTTCGGAAACATTTCGCCTTCTTCTTCCTGCACGTGATGCGTGATGTCTTCCATCAAAACTTTCAGTTTCGGCTCGAATTTTTCACTGTCTTCCACCAGATTGGAAAGCTCGCGCAGGAACATTTTCGCCTGATGATGTTCCTCGATGCCTTCGAGCACGATGTCTTCCAGTTCTTTTTCTTCTTTTAGCTTCGGATAAAAAATTGTTTCTTCGATGTGCGTGTGAACTTCGAGTTCAGCCTTAATCTGCTCGAAAAGCTCCTGATGCTTTTCGCCTTCCTTATCGGCTTTTACCTTCTGAAAAAGCCTGTCGACTACTTTGTGGTCTGCTTTTAATAATTCAATTGCGTTCATAGAAACCTTCCCTTCGTTCGATGATTTATTGGAATGATTTTGATACACTCCGCGATTTCAAAAGGTTAAAAGCAATCTTTGTGCCAACTGTGAAATCGAAGATTTGTTATGCAATGCGCGGCGAAAGTGTTTGATTTTAAAACAAACGCGCGCGGAACGAGGCAGAAGCCCGCCCGTCAGCAAGGGCGGAGAAACATTGATGATTTTAGATTTTAGATTTTAGATTTATCGTTAGCTAAAGTTCAAATCCGAAATCCACATTCCGCAATCCCAATCTATTTCCGCCCTTGCTGACGCGCGGGCTTCTGCCTTTTTTGTTTTTTTGAAAATTTTCGCTTGACAAAGCTTTTATCTGTAACTATTATTGTTACTGTAACAGTTTTTGTTACGAATGAAATTATGGCAGGCAACAGTCGTTTTGCAATTGCGGTTCACACTTTGGCTTTGATGGCGAATCACGCGGATTCGCCGCTGAAATCGGAGTCTATCGCGTGTTTTGTCAAGACGAATCCGGTGGTTATCCGCAGGCTTTTGCCGGAGCTGGCGAAAGCCGATTTGGTGGAGACGCAGGCGGGCGCGCACGGCGGCAGTCGTCTGAAACGCAAGCCGGAAGAAATTTCGCTGTGGGCGATTTATCAGGCGGTCGAATCGAGCGCGGCTTTTTCCGTTCACCAGCCTTCGCTGGAAGGCGAATGCAAAGTCAGCCGCAATATCGAAAGCGTTTTAATCAATATTCAGAACCGCGTCGACAAAGCCGTCTGGCAGACGCTGCGCTGCATCACGCTCGCCGAAGTTTTGCAGCTTATAGCGGGCGCGGGCGGAGATTTAATCGCGAAACAATGCGACGACGCCGAAAGGATTTGATAAAAATTTTACGAGTCGGGGAAGTTTTTTTATGAATTGTAATGCTGCGGTAAGAAATCAGAGAGAATGTTTTATATGCGAAAAGCCTTCGACGATTCTGCTCGCTTTATCGGCGAAATTGCTTGCCGTTTATCCGTCGCTTTTGCGGTTGAGTCTTTTTATAGCGCGGCTGATGCAGTAGTGAAGGCTTGAAAATAAATGTCCAATAAATTTTTTGACATAACTTTTACGCCCGCCGTCAAGGAAGCGCAGGAGCGATACGGTTCGCGGCGGCGCTATGAAAAATTTCAAAATTCGGCAATTGCGCAAAACACGGTTTTGACGGACGCGGAGATTGATTTTATCGAGCAAAGGGACGGTTTTTATATGGGAAGCGCCGGCGACGGCGGTCAGCCGTATATCCAATTTCGCGGCGGGCGGCGCGGATTTTTGAAAGCGCTGGACGAGCGGTCGATTGCCTTCGCGGATTTTCGCGGCAATCTGCAATACATCAGCGTCGGAAATTTGCGGGCGAACCGGAAAGTCGCTTTGTTTCTAATGGATTACGCGAACCGGCGCCGTTTAAAAATTCTGGCGGAAGCCGAAGTAAAAGACGTACGGGAAGCGCCGGAATTGATTGAAAAACTGCGCGACGAAAGTTACGAAGCGAAGATTGAGCGAGCGGTAATTTTGCACGTTAAAGCGTTTGACTGGAACTGCCCGCAGCACATTACGCCGCGCTACACGATGGAAGAAGTAAAGACAATGATTCAGCCTTTGAATGAATACGTTCAAAAGCTGGAAGCGGAGATTGAAAAATTAAAAGCGGGAGTTTAAGCGAGTTAGCAATTATGAAAAATTATATCGAAAAGGCGATGACTTACGCCGAATACATCAAGCTGATTGACGATTTGCTTTTAGACGGCAAAACGACCGGCGAGAATCAATCGGAAGCGATGTTTAATTACGGAAAACTGAATCGCCAGCGAATGCATCGCCTGGAAAAAACGGTGAAATTGAACGATTCGGTCAAAGAAAAAGCCCGCAGCGTCGAGCGCAAAATGATTTGGCTTATTCTGACCGAAGGCTGGTGCGGCGACGCGGCGCAGAATATTCCGACTATCGAAAAAATCGCGGCGGAAAATCCCGAAAAAATCGAAACGCGTTACGTTCTGCGCGACGAAAATCTGGAATTGATGGACAAATATCTGACCTACAACGCGCGCTCAATTCCGAAGCTCGTCGCGCTCGACGCCGAAACGCTCGAAGAATTGGGAACGTGGGGACCGCGCCCGCAGGTGGCGATGAATTATTTTTTCGAGATGAAGAAAAACGGCTTGGAAAAACCGCAGATGATGGAAAACATCCAGCGCTGGTATCTGCAGGACAAAGAGCAGTCTTTGCAGAAAGAATTTGAAGCTTTATTGGATGAATGGTCAGGGAAAACGCGGGCGGCAGCGATTAGCTGAGAAGAACGTGTCAGTAGCCTGACCGTGAGGAAGGGCTTTCGCCTGCGACGTAAAGAGTTCATTAGTAAAGAAAGCCCGCGCTGACGCTTGGGCTACTGACACGGAACAAAAAATGAAGACGATTAACGAATTAAAAAATCTGCCTCAAACCCCATATAAAATGCCGGTTTTATTCATCGGGCACGGCAATCCGATGTATGGCATCGAGGAAAACGATTTTACGCGCGGATGGAAAAAGGCAGTTGAAAACGTGCCGCAGCCGAAGGCGATTATCGTCGTTTCGGCGCATTGGGAGACGCGCGGGACGCGGATTACGGCGATGCCGACGCCGCGCGTGATTTATGATTTCGGCGGATTTCCGCAGGCGCTTTTCGAGGCAAAATATCCGGCTTCGGGAAGTCCGGAAATTGCGGCGGAAGTGGCGGAAAAGCTGAAACAGAAATTAATTGAATTGGACGAAACATGGGGCTTAGACCACGGAACGTGGACGATTTTGCGGCATTTATATCCGCAGGCGGACGTGCCGGTTTTGCAGATTAGTCTGGATTACACTAAACCGGCGGGCTTTCATTACGAGCTGGCGAAGGATTTGGCTTACCTGCGCGAGCGCGGAGTTTTGATAATCGGCAGCGGAAATATGGTTCACAATCTGCGCCGGATAAATTTTCGCGCGCCGAATCAGGGCTTGGATTGGGCGACCGAGGCGAACGAAATTTTCAAGAATTTGATTTCTGCGAATGAACACGACAAACTGATTAGATATGAAAATTTAGGAAGCCAAATCGCCCTCGCCGTCCCGACGGCGGAACACTATCTGCCGCTGCTTTACGCGCTGGCGCTGAAAACGGAGGGTGAGCCAATCGAGATTTTTAACGACGCGGTCGATTTGGGTTCGATTTCGATGACTTCGGTGAAAATTGGATGAAAGTGAAAAAGTGGAAATGTGGAAAAGTGAAAAAGTATTCGCTATTTCCCGAGACAAAACTTTTTCACTCTTTCACTTTTTCACGTTTTCACTTTGGAGATTTATGAAAGCATACGAGATTCAACAATTCGGCGTAGAAAATCTGGCTCTGGTCGAGCGCGAAAAGCCGCAGATTGAGGCGAATGAAGTTTTAGTGAAATTTCACGCGGCTTCGCTGAATTACCGCGATTTGATGATGGTGCAGGGCACATACAATCCGAAACTGAAACTGCCGCTAATTCCCTTTTCGGACGGCGCGGGCGAGGTCGTCGAAGTCGGCGAAGCCGTGACGAAATGGCAAATCGGCGATAAAGTCTGCCCGATTTTTATGCAGGGCTGGATTGACGGCGACATCGAATTTAAAAAGGCGCGCACGACGCTCGGCGGCGATTTGGACGGCTGTCTGCGCGAGTTTGGCGCGTTTAACGAAAACGGTTTGGTGCGCTTTCCCGACCACCTTTCTTATGAAGAAGCCGCGACTTTGCCGTGCGCGGGCTTGACGGCTTATCACGCTTTGTTTGTTTCGGGCTGCCTGAAAGCGGGCGAGACGGTTTTGCTGCAAGGCACGGGCGGCGTTTCGATTTTCGCTCTGCAGTTTGCCAGCGTTTACGGCTCGCGGACGATTATTACATCGTCGAGCGATGAAAAATTGCAGCGCGCCAAAGATGTGGGCGCGGACGATTTAATCAATTACCGCGAAACGCCCGATTGGGACACAGCCGTGCTGGATTTGACGGAAAAACGCGGCGTCGACCACGTCATCGAAGTCGGCGGCGCGGGCACAATTCAGAAATCTTTGAAAGCCGTGCGGATGGGCGGGCACATCGCGCTTATCGGCGCGCTTTCCGGCGGCGGCGGTGAAATCAGCCCGGTTTCGGTTTTTATGAAATCCGTTAAGCTGCACGGAATTTTTGTCGGCTCGCGGCAGATGTTTGAGCATATGAATCAACTGCTCTGTTTTCATAATCATTTGAAGCCCGTGATTGACAAGGTTTTTGCATTCGACGAGGCGAAAGACGCTTTGAAATATATGGAAAGCGGCTCGCATTTCGGCAAGATTGTGGTGAAGATAAATTAGTTCAAAGTTTAAGGTTCAAAGTTCAAAGTTAAGAAATTAACGAGTAACTAGCTTTGAACTTTGAACCTTAAACTTTGAACATTGAAAAGTATGCTTTTCATGGTCGTCGAACATTTTAAAGATAAAGACGCCGCGCCGGTTTATCGACGTTTTCGCGAGCAAGGCAGGCTCGCGCCGGCGGGCTTGAATTATCTTTCAAGCTGGGTTGACTCGGGGTTTGAGAGATGTTTTCAGCTGATGGAAACGGACGACCGGAAATTATTGGAAGAATGGATTGCCCACTGGAGCGACATCGTCGAATTCGAGGTTTTTCCGGTGCTGACTTCGGCGGAAGCCGTAAAAAAAATAACGCCGGAACTTTAAAATTATGATTGAAACGGTTCAACCGGAGATACAAACTTACGCGGAAAATCACACGTCGGACGAAAGCGAGCTGCTGCGCGAGCTGCGCGAAAAAACTTTCGGCGAGCGCGACGATAAATCGATGCTTTCCGGCTTTTATCAAGGTCGCCTGCTGGCGATGTTCAGCAAAATGCTGCATCCGCGCCGCATCCTGGAAATCGGAACTTATATGGGCTATTCCGCGCTTTGTCTGGCGGAAGGCTTGAGCGCCGACGGAAAAATTATCACGCTCGACGTCGACGAAGAAACCAACGCGATTGCCAAAAGCTTCTGGGCGCAGTCCGAATTTAAAGACAAAATCGAAGCTCGCCTGGGAAACGCTCTGGAAATTATTCCGACGCTTGACGAAAATTTTGATTTGGTTTTTATCGACGCCGATAAACCTAATTATGCCAACTATTTCGATTTGGTTTTGCCGAAGCTGCGCGCGGGCGGAATCATTCTCGCGGACAATGTTTTGTGGAGCGGAAAAGTTTTGGACGCGGAAACGAACAACGACGAAAACACCGTCGCGCTGCGCGAATTCAGCCGGAAAATTCAGGCTGACGAAAGAGTCAGCAATATTTTATTCGCCGTGCGCGACGGTTTGATGGTTATCAGAAAAGAGACGGAATAAGGCAAAAGGCAAAAGGCAAAAGGTAAAAGGAAAGAGATTGAAATTCGCATAAATCTTTTTTTGGAGAAAATCATGGCGGAAAATAAAACGAAACTGACGGAAGCGAGCGTCGAGGAATTTCTTAACGGAATCGAGGACGAAAACGTGCGGCGCGATACGCAGAAAATCGCCGCGCTGATGCAGAAAGCGACGGGCGCCAAGCCGAGAATGTGGGGCGACAGCATTGTCGGTTTCGGATACCGTCGCGTGAAATCCGCATCGGGGCGCGAATCGGATTGGATGAAAATCGGGCTTTCGCCCCGAAAGCAGAATATCACGCTTTATTTGTCGACTGGCGAAGCCTGGAATGAAGATTTATTGTCGCGGCTCGGCAAGCACAAAACCGGAATGGGCTGTTTATACGTCAAGCGTCTGAGCGACGTTGACGAAAATGTTTTGCAGGAACTGATTGAACAATCGGCGGCAAGAGCGAAATAAATTTTTTAGAAAATTATGAAAATCGGAATTATCGGTTCGGGCGAGGTGGCGCAGACTTTGGCGAGCGGTTATCTGGCAAAAGGCTATCAGGTAAAACTCGGCACGCGCAGTCCCGAAAAGCTTAACGAATGGCTCGCGGCGGCTGGCGAAAATGCTTCGGTCGGAAGCTTTGCGGACGCGGCGCAGTTTGGCGAAGTCGTTTTTATTTGCGCTTCGGGCGCGGCGGCTTTGAGCGCGATTGAACTCGCGGGCGCGGAGAATTTTAAAGGCAAAACGGTGATTGACGTAACTAATCCGCTTGATTTTTCGGAAGGCATTCCGCCGAAATTCGCGGCGGCGGTCGGCGATTCGCTCGGCGAGCGGATTCAAAAAGCTCTGCCCGATGCGAACGTCGTCAAGGCGTTTAATACAATCAATCGCACGACGATGATTGACCCGCATTTCGGCGACGAAACGGCGACGCTTTTTATCGCCGGAAACGACGAAAACGCGAAAGCCGAAACCGTTAAACTGGGGCGGGAATTCGGCTGGGACGTGGAAGATTTGGGCGGCATCGAGCAGGCGTTTTTTCTCGAAGCGTTTGCTTCGCTGTGGGTTAATTACGCGTTCAAACACAATTCGTGGCTGCACGCTTTCAAGCTTTTGAAAAAATAGAAATCGCGGACGAGTAAGGGGAAGTATGAGCAAGTTATTCGAGCCTTTAAAAATAAGAGAAATCACATTCAAAAATCGCGTCTGGGTTTCGCCGATGTGCCAGTATTCGAGCCCAGACGGAATGCCGACGGACTGGCATCTGGTTCATCTGGGAAGCCGCGCGGTCGGCGGCGCGGGATTGGTAATTCAGGAAGCGACCGCCGTTTCGCCCGAAGGTCGCATTTCGCCCGAGGACGCCGGAATCTGGTCGGACGCGCACGCCGAAGCTTACAAAAGAATCACGAAATTTATTAAGGAAAACGGCTCGGTTGCCGGAATCCAAATCGCTCACGCCGGACGCAAAGCTTCGACCGCCGCGCCCTGGAACGGCGGCAAAAAAGTTAGTGAAACGGAAGGCGGCTGGCAGACGGTTGCGCCGAGCGCGATTGCATTTGCCGAAGATTATCCGATGCCGCGCGAGATGAGCGCAGCGGACATCGAAAAAGCGACGAATGATTTCGTCGAAGCGGCAAAACGCGCGGTGAAGGCGGGCTTTGAAGTCATCGAAATTCACGCCGCGCACGGTTATCTGCTGCACGAATTTCTTTCGCCGCTCTCGAATCAAAGAACGGACGAATACGGCGGAAGCTTCGAAAATCGCGTTCGCTTTCCGCTTGAAACGGCGAGAAAAGTCCGCGCCGCCGTGCCGGAAAATCTGCCGCTTTTCGTGAGGATTTCGGCGACCGATTGGACGGAAAATGGCTGGGATTTGGCGCAGTCAATCGAATTTTGCAGGCTTTTAAAAGAAATCGGCGTCGATTTGATTGATTGTTCGACGGGCGGAAACGTGCCGCGCGCGCCGATTCCGGTCGCGCCGAATTATCAGGTGCCGTTTGCGGCGGAAATTCGCCGTCAAACCGGCATTTTAACGGCGGCGGTCGGGATGATTACCGAGCCGAAACAAGCCGGGGAAATTTTGCAGAAAGGCGAAGCGGACGCGGTGATGATTGCGCGGCAATTTCTGCGCGAGCCGTATTTCCCGTTTCGCGCGGCGCGAGAATTAGGCGCGCAGATTGACGTTCCGAAACAATACGGGCGGGCGATTGAGATTCAAGCCGCCAAAGGAGCGAGAAGGTAAACGATGAATGAGGAACGCTGAACGCGGAATTGCAGATTCAGCAATCCGAATTCATCATTCATCGTTCCGCATTCCGCGTTTCTTTTGGGGAAATTATGAGCAGTTTTTCAGAAATACCATTTTCGGTTTTGGATTTAGCGCCGGTGGTCAAAGGCGGCAGCGTCGGCGACGCTTTGCGCAATTCGCTTTCGCTGGCGCGGCACGTCGAAGCGCTCGGCTACAAGCGTTTCTGGCTCGCCGAACACCACAATATGACGGGCATCGCGAGCGCGGCGACTTCCGTCGTTATCGGCTATGTCGCGGGCGGAACTTCGAAAATCCGCGTCGGCGCGGGCGGAATTATGCTGCCGAATCACGCGCCGATTGTCATCGCCGAGCAATTCGGAACGCTCGAATCGCTTTATCCGAACCGCATCGATTTAGGCTTGGGACGCGCGCCCGGAACCGACCAGCCGACGGCGCTCGCCCTGCGCCGCACGCTGCACACGAGCGGGGACGATTTTCCGGAATTGCTGGAGGAATTGAGATTTTTTCTGCGCGAGCCGGTCGAAAATCAGAGAGTCAGAGCCGTGCCGGGCGCGGGTTTGAATATTCCGATTTGGCTGCTCGGTTCGAGCGGCTTCAGCGCGCGTCTGGCGGGCGAATTGGGTTTGCCGTTCGCTTTCGCCGGACATTTTTCGCCGGAATATATTCTGCCCGCGCTGGAGCTTTACCGGAACTCGTTTGAGCCTTCGGACGCGCTCGAAAAACCATATGCGATGCTGGCGATAAATGCCGTCGCCGCCGAAACGGACGAGGAAGCGTGGCGTCTGGCAAGCTCGCAGTTTCAATCGTTTCTGAACCTGATTCGCGGCAAGCCGGGACAGCTTCAGCCGCCGGTCGAAAATATGGACGAGATTTGGACGCCGCCGGAAAAGGCGGCGGTCGAATCGAGGCTCGGCGGCTCGGTCATCGGCAGCGCGGCGACGGTGAAAGCGAAGCTGGAAAAGCTTTTAGCGGAAACCGGCGCTGACGAATTGATGATAAACGCGATGATTTACGACCACGCGGCGCGTCTGCGCTCGTATGAAATCGTCGCCGATGTTTGGAAAGACAAAGCGGCGAAATCAGCAGCTTAAAATTTTCTTTGCGCCCTTTGCGTCTTAATTCTTCGCGTCCTTTGCGGTAAAAAATTTCTTAACCGCAAAGAGCGCAAAGATTTTCGCAAAGAAACGCAAAGAGCGAAGTTAAATTATTTAAGTTTTGAAAATTATGAAAGCAATCAGGGTTCACGAATTGGGCGGCGCGGAGAAATTGACGCTTGAAGAAGTCGAAAGACCGACGCCGAAGGCGGACGAGGTTTTAATCAAAGTCGCGGCGGCAGGCGTTAATTACGCCGACACGATGATGCGTGCGGGAACTTATCTGACGCAGCCGCCGTTGCCGTTTACGCCCGGTTACGAAGCGGCTGGAACGGTCGAAGAAATCGGCGAAAATGTGACGAATTTCGCCATCGGTCAATGCGTTTTGGCGACCGTCATCAGCGGCGGTTACGCCGAATACGCGCTGGCAAAAGCGCACGGCACGATTCCGATTCCGGACGAGCTCGGTTTCGGCGAATCGACCGCGCTTCTGGTTCAGGGCTTGACCGCGCTCGGCTTATTAAATGAAACCAAAGCCGGACAGACGATTCTCGTTCACGCGGCGGCGGGCGGCGTCGGCACTCTTTTGGTGCAGCTTGCCAAACACAAAGGCTTGAAAGTTATCGGCACGGCTTCGAGCGAGCAAAAGCTCGAACTCGTGACGAAGCTCGGCGCGGATGCGGCGGTAAATTACACCGAAAGCGATTGGACGAGCGAAGTTTTGCGCGCGACCGACGGCAAAGGCGCGGATTGGATTATCGAAATGGTCGGCGGCGAAGTTGTCGGGCAAAATCTGAAAGTGCTGGCGAAAAACGGCACGATGTGGATTTACGGCGCGGCGAGCGGCGAAGATTTTCGCCTGTCGGTTCTGAGCCTGATGCACAAAAATCACACGGTGCGCGGCTACTGGCTGATGAATGAAACGATTGAAAATCGCATCGCTTTTACCAAAGAGCTTTTGGGACACATTCGCGACGGACGCCTTCAAATCCAGGTCACGGAGTTTCCGTTCGAACAGGCGGCGCGGGCGCACGAGGCAATCGAAAGCAGAAAAACGACGGGCAAAGTCGTGTTGACGGTTTGAGAAAAAGGAGAAAAGACGAATGAAAATCGGAATTATCGGCGCGGGACACATCGGCGCAAACGCGGCGAAGCTTTTTGCCGAAGCCGGACACGAAATCGCCATCGCCAATTCTCGCGGCGCGGAAACGTTGCAGGATTTGGTCAGCGAATTGGGCGAGCGGGCGCAAGCCGTCAATGTCGAAGAAGCGGCAAAATTCGGCGAGGTCGTTTTCGTCTCGATACCTTTCGGGAAATACAAGGAGCTTCCGGCAGACGCTTTCGAAGGCAAAATCGTGATTGATTCAAACAATTATTACCCTGACCGCGACGGGAATTTCGCCGAGCTCGACGGCAACGAAACGAGTTCGAGCGTCATGCTGGCGGAACATCTGCGCGGCGCGCGCGTCGTGAAAGGTTTTAACACGATTTGGTTCGAGCATCTGAAAACGCAGGGCGATAAGAGTTTGCCGGTCGAAGAACGCCGCGCGATTTTCATCGCCGGAGACGACGCGGAAGCGAAAGCAACGGTTGCGAAATTGATTGAAGACATCGGTTTTGCCGCGGTTGACACGGGCGATTTGGCTGATGGCGGAATGGCGCAGCAGCCCGGAACGGCGATTTATAACCGCAATCTGACGGCGGGCGAAGCGCAGGCGATTTTAGGTTCGGAAGGTTATTGAGAGTTTTGGAAGGTTATTGAGAGTAAAGAAGATTGAGCGTCAAATATGAAAGTTTTTTTGACCGGCGCGAGCGGTTATGTCGGCTCGGTCGTCGCGGAAAAATTAGCGGGAAAAGGCTGCAAAGTAACGGGCTTGGCGCGCAATGATGCGGCGGAAGCGAAACTGAGCGAGCGAAAAATCGCGCCCGTGCGCGGCGATTTGCAGGATTTTGAAGCTTTGAAAAAGGCGGCGAGCGAAGCCGACGCAGTAATTCACACGGCGTTCAGCCATAATTTTTCCGATTACGACGACGCGGTGAAACTGGACAGAAAAGTGATTGCCGCTTTTGCCGAATCTCTGGCACGGACGAATAAGCCCTTTATCGTCACTTCAAGCTCGGCGATTCTGGGCGACACGCGAGGAGTGGAAGCCGACGAAGACTTCCCTTTCGACCCGAATTCGTCTCGGCTTCTGCGCGGCGAAGCCGAGCGCGATGTTTTGCAATTGTCGTCGAAAGGCATTCGCGGCGTCGTTTTGCGGCTTCCGCTTTTTGTTTACGGGCGCGGCGGCAGCTCGTTCGTGCCGTTTATGATTCGGCAGGCGAAGGGCGCGGGCGAGGCGAATTATGTCGAGACGGGCGAGCAGAAAGTTTCGGCGGCTCACGTCGAAGACGTCGCTGATTTATACGCGCTGGCGCTGGAAAAGACGACGGCGAAAGGTCTCTATAATGTCGCGGCGGAAAGTGTTTCGCTCAAGAATTTAAGCGAAGCCGTCGCGCGGCTTTTGAATGTGAAAGCGCAAAGCGTTGCAAAGGAAAAAGCGAAAGAAAAATTCGGAAGAATGTTCGAGTTTCTTTCGATTGACAATCAGCTTTCAGCCGAACGAGCGCGGCGCGAGCTTGGCTGGCGGGCGAATGCGAACCGGACGATTCTGGACGATATAGAAAACGGTTCGTATCGAAATTTTAAGGAGTAATAAATGAAATATCGAAAATTGGGAAGCAGCGATTTGGAAGTTTCAGCCGTCGGTTTAGGCTGTATGGGAATGTCGGATTTTTATTCGGGACGCGACGACGCGGAATCAATCGCGACGATTCACCGCGCGCTGGAATTGGGCGTGAATTTTCTCGACACAGCGGATATGTATGGACCTTTTACGAATGAAGAACTGGTCAGAAAAGCCATCAAAGGCAAGCGCGACGAGTTTGTGATTGCGACGAAATTCGGCGTCGTGCGCGACCCGAATGATGCGTCAATTCGCGGCATCAGCGGCAAACCGGATTATGTTCGCCAAGCCATTGAAGGAAGCTTGAAGCGGCTCGGAATCGAGACGATTGACCTTTATTATCAGCATCGCGTCGACCCGGAAACGCCGATTGAAGAAACGGTTCAGGCGATGGCGGAACTGGTGAAAGAAGGAAAAGTTCGTTACCTGGGCTTATCGGAAGCGTCTGCGGAATCTCTGCGGCGCGCGTCGAAAATCCATCCGATTACGGCTTTGCAGAGCGAATATTCGCTGTGGACGCGCGACGTCGAAGACAATGATGTTTTGGCGGCTTGCCGCGATTTGGGCATCGGTTTTGTCGCGTATTCACCGCTCGGACGCGGTTTTCTGTCGGGCGAAATCAAACGTTTTGAAGATTTGGCGGAAGACGATTATCGTCGCTTCAGCCCGCGTTTTCAAGGCGAAAATTTCGATAAGAATATTAAATTGGTGGAAAGAGTCGAGGAAATCGCAAAGGAAAAAGGCATTACGGCTTCGCAGCTGGCGCTGGCTTGGGTTCTGGCGCAGGGCGACGACATCGTGCCGATTCCGGGCACGAAACGGCGCAAATATCTGGAACAAAACGCGGCGGCAGCCGATGTCGTTTTGAGCCAGGAAGATTTGGCGCGCATCGAGGACGTTTTTCCGAAAGACGCGGCGGCTGGCTTGCGCTATCCCGAAGCGATGATGGCGAGCGTCAATAGGTAAGAAAAACGATGAACGCGAAACGATGAACGATGAATTCATAAGATAGAAATTGCAATTCATCGTTCCGCGTTCATCATTCATAATTAATTAAAAAACGGAAGGTAAAAAATTATGGCAATCAGAACGGCGAAAGCAACTTGGGAAGGCGGTTTGACGGACGGCAAAGGCACGATGGCGCTGGGCAGCGGCGCGTTTGAAGGCTCGTTTTCGTTTAATACGCGAATGGGCGACGAGCCGGGCACGAACCCGGAAGAATTAATCGGCGCGGCGCTGGCGGGCTGTTACACGATGGCTTTGAACGCCACGCTGGAAAAGGAAGGCAATAAGGCGAGCAGCGTCCGCACGGAAGCGAAGGTTCATTTCGGCAAAGACGACGCGGGATTTGCCATCACGCGGATTGATTTGCAGACCGAAGCCGACGTCGAAGGCATCGACGAAGCGAAATTTAAGGAAATCGCCGACAAGGTGAAAACGACCTGTCCGGTCAGCAAAGCGCTGACGGGAACGGAAATCGTGCTTGACGCGAAACTCGTGAAAGCACAGGCGGCAAGTTGATATTTGAAAAAAATTTGAGAAAGGATAAATAAATTGTCCGAATCAAGAGCAGGAATTTTTGATTTCCTTCGCGTCCTTTGCGGAAATCTTCGCGCTCTTTGCGGTTAAGAAAGATTTTTTAACCGCAAAGAGCGCGAAGAGAAAGACGCAGAGTGCGCGAAGAATAAAGCCTTTAATTTCGACTTTTGATTCGCATAAATTATAAATAATCCTTTCTCAACAGAATGGATTGGACTTTATTTTCCGGCGGAATTGGAAGCGCCGCGTCCGGTTTTTTGCTGTAGCTCATCGATGCGTTTGGAAGCTTCGGCTTTCGTGAGATTTTCATCGAAATCTTCTTTGGCTTCTTCGCTGAGAGTTTTCAGATATGAGCGCTGCGCGCCGGTCATCGGCTCGTCGCCGGTCGTCCAATCTTCGGGGTTTTTAATGGTATTGCTTTCATCAGCGTGCTGCTGCGTAAGTTTATCAGTCATAAATTTCTCCTAAGTGTTCGATTTTGTTTCAGTGATTAAACACCAGCCTACACTTTGCACAAATCGTGCCACCGGAGAAAAACAAAAGATTTGGCAAACAAACGGGCGGCAGGCTAAGATGAAATAAACGTTTGCGGAAAAGGAATTTAACCGTTTTCGCGCAATTTTACAAATAATTTTTTAGGAGAAGAATATGGGAAATTTTGCAAAACAAGCAACGGATACGAATTTTGAGACGGATGTTTTGTCGTCGGACAAACCCGTTCTGGTAGATTTTTGGGCGGAATGGTGCGGACCTTGCCGGATGATTGCGCCGTCGGTCGAAGCCATCGCCGAAGATTACGAAGGCAAAGCGAGCGTTTATAAAATGAACGTGGACGAAAATATGAACGTGCCCCAGCGCTACGGCATTCGCGGCATTCCGACGCTTATAGTTTTCAAAGACGGCGAGGAAAAAGAGCGCATCGTCGGCGCGGTCTCGCGCGAAGCGATTGCGAACGTGATTGAAAAATACGTCTAAAGTATAAGCTTAAAATAAGCGACAAGCGGCGGCAGCGATAACTCGTTGCCGCCGCTTGCTTTTTTATTGCTGAAAATTAATTCGATGATAAATTTCAGACAAACTCGTTCGGTAATCGATTGAGGAAAATTCCACTTCATCATCAGGATTTGTAAAGAAAAACGTCAGCCAATCAATTTCGTCCTGCCGCCGGTGAAGCTCGATTCGCATCTCGTCCTGCCAGACAATCGCATATTCCTGCAAAGAGTCGATAAGCTTGTAAGCGATAAGTTTCTCGCGCCGGTCTTTGGCGGCGGTCGAAGGCGAAAGAACTTCGACAATTAAAATCGGCTGCGAAATTACGTCCTGCAAATCTTCGATTTTTTCGCAGGTGGCGACCACGTCCGGGTAATAATAAACAATATCGCTGACCTTTGTTTTCATATCGGTCAGAAACACTTCGCAATCGGAAACGGCAAGATGATTTTCCAATTTTCTACCGATATTTCTGGTCAGGCGGTAATGACGCGCCGAGCTTCCAGCCATCGCATAAATTTCGCCGTCTACGTATTCGTGTTTCGCGTCGGCAAGCTTTTCAGCGGCTAAATATTCTTCGGCGGTAGTGTAAGAAATTTTATTCGGAATAGCCATCGTCACCTCTCGGATGTGCTAACATTTTACATTCAATTCAAAAATTTATGAAAGCAATTATTATCAGAGAATTCGGCGCGCCGGAAGTTTTGCGGCTCGAAGACGTCGCCGATTTGCAGCCGGACGAAAATCAGGTTTTGGTGCGCGTGCATGCGGCGGGCGTCAATCCGGTTGATACATATATTCGCACCGGCACGCACGCGCAGAAGCCGAAACTTCCCTACACGCCCGGCAAAGACGCGGCGGGAATTATCGAAGCGGTCGGCGAAAACGTTTCGGATTTTAAAGTCGGCGACGGGGTTTACACCGCCGATTCCGTTTCGGGAACTTACGCCGAATTCGCTTTGTGCGCGGAAAATCAGATTCATAAATTGCCGGAAAACGTCTCGTTTGAACAGGGCGCGGGAATTTTCGTGCCTTATGCGACGGCGTATCGGGCGCTGTTTCAGAAAGCGAAGCCGCAAGCGGGCGAGACGCTTCTTGTTCACGGCGCGTCGGGCGGCGTCGGTATGGCTTCCCTTCAATGGGCGAAAAATTTCGGTTTGAAAATCATCGGCACGGCAAGCTCGGACGAAGGCAAAAAGCTGGTTCGAGAACAGGGCGCGGATTACGTTCTCGACCACACGGACGAAAATTATCTGAACGAAATCAAGGAAATAACGGCTGGCAAGGGCGTCGATATAATTCTGGAAATGCTCGCCAACGTGAACCTGCAAAAGGATTTCGAAGTGCTGGCGGTGTTCGGGCGCGTCTCGCTAATCGGCAGTCGCGGCACTTTGGAATTTAACCCGCGCGCGGTGATGGGCAAAGACGCGAGCGTTTTCGGAATGACGCTTTTTAACGCGCCGCAAGCCGCCATGCAGGAAATTCACGCCGCGATTTACAAAGGCTTGAGCGAAGGTTTCCTGAATCCAATCGTCGGCAAAACCTTCCCGCTCGCCCGAGCCGCCGAAGCGCACCGCGCCGTCATCGAAGAAAAAGCGTTCGGCAAAATTGTTTTAAAAACGTAGAAAATGCAAAATGCAAAATGCAAAATATTAGGAAGAAGAATTTAAGATTCAGAATTAAATCTTTTTTTATTTTGCACTTTGCATTTTGCATTTTGCATTAAATACGTTTTGCATTGAAAAACGCGTTGAATTAATTCAACGCGTTTTTCATCGCTTCTTCCAGATTGGTGAATTTAAAGTCGAAGCCGTTTTCCAGAAGTCTTTCGGGCAAAACGCGCGCGCCTTGCAGAAGGAGCGTTTCGCCCATTTCGCCGAACATCAGCCTGACGGCAAATTCGGGAACGGGCAGAATTGCGGGGCGATGCAGAACTCTGCCGAAGGTTTTGGTAAATTCTTCATTAGTCACCGGGTTCGGCGCGACGGCGTTGACGACGCCGCGCAGTTTTTCGTTTTCGAGCGCGAAATGAATGATTTGAATCAAATCTTCGAGCGCAATCCAGCTCATCCATTGTTTGCCGCTGCCGACGCGACCGCCGACGCCGAATTTAAACGGCGTGAGCATTTTTTCCAGCGCGCCGCCGTCCTTTGTCAAAACGACGCCGATGCGCGGCATCACGACGCGCGCGCCGAATTCTTCCGCCTTTTCCGATTCCATCTCCCACGCGTCGCAGACTTCGGGCAAAAACCCGACGCCTTTCGCGCTGTCTTCAGTTAAAATTTCGTCTTCGCGATTCCCGTAAAAACCGATTGCCGAGGCGGAAACCAGAATTCGCGGCGGATTTTGCAGAGATTTGAGCGCATCGACCAGAACGCGCGTGCCGACGACGCGGCTGGCGCGGATTTTCCGTTTCTTTTCTTCCGACCAATTCTCCGACGCGACGTTGTCGCCCGCCAGATGAATGACCGCGTCGAAGTTTTCGAGCCTGGCGCGCTCGTCGTCCGCAAAGCCTTTTTCCGAATCCCAACGAATCTCGTCCGGCGCTTCCGGCGTTTTTCGCACGAGCCGAAAAATTTCGTGATTTTTCGCTTTTAAAGTCGGAATCAAATGCGTCGCGACCAGACCGCTCGCGCCTGAGATTAAAATTTTCATAATGTTAGAAACCGAATCTTTTACCGAATTTTTTGCTCAGGCTTTTAATGTCCGAGCCTTTGTATTTTTCCAAACCGCAATTTTTGCACTCAAATTCGGACAGGATACTTATTTTCACCCACCACCGAAAATAAAATTGGCGGCAGCGCGGGCATTTCCAGAACATTATGATGAAAATAAGGACAATAAAAACAATCCAGAACAAAATAATGCTGTAAATTAATGCCTTTCGCGGAAAAAAAGAAACATCATTTGCCAGCAGAAGATGCGGCGCGAAAAGCAGAGGCAGCATTATCACCCAGAGCGTGACGTAAAGCCTGTATCTTTCCCACTTTTTCTGATACGGATATTCCTCGCTCATCTGTTTTTATATTTCACACAAACTTTTCCGGCAAATCCTTCATGCCTGAGATTAGAATTTTCATATTTTAATGTTAATTAGTTGCGTGTCGATTTATTGATTGATTTTTTTTCTCGACATCAGCAAAACGATTTGCTGAACCGGCTCGCCCGTATTTTTTACTTCAATCAACTTATCTGAATAAAGCCTTTTCCCGCGCCGCGGCTTGATTTCGATAATCCACCTGCCTTCGGGCAGGCTCATTAAAAGGGAAGAATCGCGCACATTGTTTTCATTTTTCAATTGCTCGGCATAAGGCGCGGCGCTGGATGTGACATCGAGACCGAATTCGTTTTTCACCGTGAAAGTAACATTTTCCCAGTCGCTGGAAGTCGGAAATAAAGCTGCGCCCGATTCGTTTTGCAATTTCACCCAGACTTTTCGATACGGAATCGGAATTTTTATGTCGCCGAATTTAACGTTCTGACCTTTAAAAGGAATTCCAGCAAGTGTCCCGTATCGGCGCTGTTTTCCGGCAAACTGGAAATAAGGCGGCTTGACCGGCACAAAAGCTTCATTCGTATCAAACGCCGAGCTAATCCATAAATAACCCGTGCCGTTTTCGCAGCGGCTTTCAACGGAGAAGACGCCTTCTTCATTCGGACCAGACGCGACGATTATAATGTCCACGTCGTCCTGATGATAATCATCCGTGTAAATAAGCGCTTTGGAAACGGGATTGCCGTTATCATCGATTAATCTGCCGCTCGCCGTACACTTTTTCGCACTCTGCGCGCCCGCCGCCAAAGCGGCGAAAATCAAAACAAGCAATATTAAAAACGTTTTTCGCATCATTCTTTTCCCTGCAAATCGCGCTTTATAAATATTACCATTTTCTGAATTTCTTCTTCGGTCAACTGATTTTTAAACGCGGGCATCGGCAGTTTGCCGTGCGCGATTTGTTCGTAAATTTCCTGCTCGCTCTTTTTTTCGATGTCGCCGAAGCGTAAAGAGGGCACGAATTTTCCGTCCATCTCTTTGCCGTAAGCTTCCGCGCCGTGACAAATCGCGCAGTTTTGACGATAGAGCGAGGCTTCGTAGGATTTGCTTTCGGCGATAACGATGCCGCCGCCGCGTTTCGATTCGGTTTGGACGCAAGCCGCAATCAAAAAAACGATAAAAAGAAAAATCAGCAAAACTTTTAATTTCAACACAGTTTTATTTTTGCTTTTTGCCTTTTCCTTTTGCCTTATTTAATCGCGCCTTCAATCGGACTCGATGCGGAAGCGTAGAGACGTTTCGGCATTCTGCCTGACAGATAAGCTAATCTTCCGGCTTGCACGGCTAATTTCATCGCCGTCGCCATCTGCGCGGCGTCTCGGGCTTCGGCGATTGCCGTGTTCATCAGAATCGCGTCCGCGCCGAGCTCCATCGCGATTGCCGCGTCCGAAGGCACGCCGACGCCGGCATCGACGATAATCGTCGCATCGGGCAATTGCTCGCGCATAATCCGAAGATTTGAAGGATTCTGCACGCCCATTCCCGAACCAATCGGCGCGGCGAGCGGCATCACGGCGGGACAGCCGATGTCCAATAATTTTTTCGCCATAATCAAATCGTCGGAAAAATACGGCAGCACGATAAAGCCTTCTTTGACCAGCACGCGCGCGGCTTCCAGAGTTTGCTCGTTGTCGGGCAAAAGCGTGACTTTGTCGCCGATGACTTCCAGCTTTATCCAATCGGTTTCGAGCGCTTCGCGGGCGAGACGCGCCGTGCGGATGGCGTGTTCGGCGTCGTAACAGCCAGCCGTGTTCGGCAAAATCCGCATCTGCGGCGAGAGATAATCGAGAAACGATTCGGTGGCGCGGTCGAGCGGCACGCGATTGACGGCGACCGTCACCATCTCCGCTTCGGAAGCGGCGTGCGCTGCCTGCATCTCCCGATGCGAGCGATATTTTCCCGTGCCGATGATGAGGCGCGAGTTAAAAGTTTTTCCGGCTAAAACGAATGAATCAGACATAAAATCAATTGCGAATTAAAAATTACGAATTACGAATTTTAAGAAATAGATTGTAAATTTACAGTTTCAATCTTAACAAAAAATCAGGCAAAAGAAATGCGGACTAAAATTAGAAAAATTTAATCCGCGTTTCTTAATTTTTAATTTTTAATTCGTCATCGTTTTAGCCGCCGCCGACGAAATGGACGATTTCGATTTTGTCGGCGTCCTTGATTTCGATTGTTTCCCAATCTTTTTTGCGCACGACTTCCCTATTTAATTCGACGGCGATGCATTCCGAAGGCAGCGAAAATTGTTTGAGTAATTCCGACAAATTGAGATTTCCGGTTATTTCTTTTGTTTCGCCGTTGATAAAAACTTTCATCTTCCAATCCAAAATCGCAAATCTAAAATCTAAAATCAATTATGCTGGATTACCCGGCGAAGCTCAACTTCCTCGCCGCCGGTCATCGCTTTGACCAGAACAGCCGCGCGTCCCTGTTTGAATTGCGGCAATTGCAGGTGGACGATGGCGACGCCGTTGCTGTCGGTTTTGGCGTGAAAAATCAGCGGGCGAAACGACGAGCCGAGAACTTTGACCATCACGTGCGCGCCGCTGACGCTCGATTCCTCGCTGCCGCGATGCACGAGTATGCTCAAAGTTTTTCGCTCGCCGCCTTTGAAAGTCGGCGAATTGAGCAAATCAATCGTCAGTTGTTCTTCTTCGGACGTTTCGGATTTGGTAAAATCGTTGATGATTTCGACCGCGTCGACGGGCAGAATCGTTTCTTCTTCGACGATTTCGACGGCTTCGATAATCGGGTCTTCGAGAATGCTGATGGGAATTTCAAAAACCGCTTCGTCGGTTTCGGTCTTCGGTTTCGCCTGCATCTGCGGCTCGAAATCCGGCTCAAACGGCTCGTCCGTTTTAGCCAGCAATTCGGGCATCGGGATTTCTTCTCTTTTCGTTTCCGGTTTTTCCGCCGCGACCGGAACTTTGATTTCTTTCTGCGCGACCAGACCTTTTTTCTTGTTGGCGGATTCCTTCATCGTCATCCGCCGCAAATCTTCGATGCGACCGGCTTTTATCGCCGCGCAGATGAGATGATGCTGCTTTTGCAGGCGTTCGGCAAGCAATTGTTCGTCAAACTCGCCGCCGAGAAGGTCGTCGTAAGGCGAGCGCTTGCTGGCGAGAATCGTCCCGCGGTCGTAGACGAGCGACAAGATAAGCGGCGTATTAACGCCCTTGTCCTCGGTCTGGACGTGATAAGTCACTCCGTTATATTCGATGTCTGTATTAAAACCCGTAATCACGGCAATTTGGCGAGAAAGGCGGCGAATTTTCGAACGCATTCAGCGTCCTTTATGAAAGTAACATAAGCGTTTATGGACGGTCAACGAATAAATGAGAGTCAAGCGTCGAGAGTCGAGAGTCGAGAGTCTGAAAATTGTTTCCTGATATGTGATTTGCGACTCTCGACTCTCGACTCTTGACTCTCGACTTACCTTAACTTACGATTAACTTGTGCCATAATTCTCAAGCTGTTTTTGACGAGAATTTATCGTCTGTTCGGCGCGTTTTGGGAGCAACAAAAGAGGATTGAGGAGAATCTAAATGTCATCTTTATTTGATATTGGAGCGTATCTTCCGATTGTCGTCATGTTTGTCGTGGCGGCGGGTTTCGCGGCGAGCCAGATTCTGGTCACGCAGCTAATCGGACCGCGCAAAAGAACGGCGACGAAATTGATGCCTTACGAATGCGGCAAAGACCCGGTCGGTTCGGCGCACGACCGCTTTTCGGTCAAATTTTACACGGTGGCGGTGGCGTTTCTGCTGTTCGACATCGAGGTTTTGTTTTTGATTCCTTTTGCGGTCGCTTTCAAAAGCATTCTGGGCGAAAACGTTTCTTACGGCACGATTGCTTTTGTCGAAGTGATGGTTTTTATCGCGACGCTCATTGCAGGTCTCGTTTATATTTGGAAAAAAGGCGTGTTTGACTGGAGTCTGCAAGCGCGTTCCGAGGCTCGCGCCGAAGCCCGCGCGATCATCGCCGCCGGTAAAAGGGCGCGCACGATGCAGCAGGAAAAACGCGCCGCTTGAAGCTTGAGAATTTGGAGTTGAAAAATGGGTTTAGAGAATACACTTTTTGAATCGTTACCTGACGTTCTGACGGTCAAGCTCGACGCGGTCGTCAACTGGGCGAGAAAATCCTCGCTCTGGCCGGCGACGTTCGGCTTGGCTTGCTGCGCGATTGAGATGATGAACACGGTTTCAGCCAGAAATGACCTTTCGCGTTTCGGCGCGGAGACGTTTCGCGCCTCGCCGCGACAGGCTGACGTGATGATTGTTTCCGGGCGCGTCTCGCGCAAAATGGCTCCGGTTTTAAGACGCATTTACGACCAGATGCCTGAGCCGAAATGGGTTATCTCGATGGGCGCGTGCGCTACTTCGGGCGGCGTTTTCGATAATTACGCGATTGTGCAGGGCGTTGACAAAATCGTTCCGGTCGACATTTATGTGCCGGGCTGCCCGCCGCGCCCCGAGATGCTTGTTCACGCGATTATGATGCTGCAGGACAAGATTATGAAGGAATCTGTCAAAGACCGCCGCGATACGTTCGAAGAAGAATCGCGCCAGTCGCTCGTGCCCGGCACTCTGCCGGTGACGATGGGCAGCGAATCGATAACCGGTTCGAAACGCGCCGACACGCGCCCGTATACGATTCCGTCAAAACACGAGCGGAGAAAATCTTCGTAGTAAAAAGATTAAATGAAGCGGTGAAAGATTTCAGGAAAACTTCACCGCCTCTTTTTGTATATTTATAAAATATGTCCGAACAACTGCTTGGATACGTCGAAAAACTGAAAGCCGAAAATCCGGCGTGGGTCGCCGATTTCAAAGACGCTTTCGGCGAAGTCAGCGTTTACGTGCCGCGCGAAGCTATCGAGAACGTCTGCCGTTTTTTAAAACGGGCGCACGATTTCGACCTTTTGGCAGACATCTGCGGCGCGGACCGCGGCGCGGAAGAAGACCCGCGTTTCGAGGTCAATTATCATCTGTTTTCGACCGTTCATCACAGCCGCCTGCGCCTGAAAGTTTTGCTTTCCGAAGACGCGCCGAACGTTCCGACCGTGACGACCGTCTGGCGCACGGCAAACTGGCACGAGCGCGAGACCTTCGATTTGTTCGGCGTGATTTTCGACGGTCATCCGAATCTGGATAGAATTTTGCTGCCGTCGGATTTCGACGGTCACGCGCTGCGCAAAGATTACCCGCTGCGCGGATATGAGCCATATAGCTTGACTTAAAGCGAGGCGTGAATCGTGAATCGAAAATCGTAAACAGAGACAAAAACCGATTCACGATTTACGATTCACGATTCACGAAATTATGAGCATTGCTACTGAAAATTTACCGGGTCAATTTGAAGTTTTAGACCAGCCTTTGGAATCGCAGATGACGATTTCGATGGGACCGCAGCATCCTTCGACGCACGGCGTTCTGCGGCTCGAACTCGTGCTGGACGGCGAGATGGTCGTCCGCGCCATTCCCGACATCGGCTACCTGCACACGGGCATGGAGAAGCTTTTCGAGTATAAAAAATACCAGCAAGGCATCGTCATCACCGACCGGATGGATTATCTGAATCCTTTGGGAAACAATCTCGCCTACGTGATGGCGGCGGAAAAGCTTCTGCAAATCGAGATTCCCGAACGCGCGCAGATTATCCGCGTGCTGTTTTGCGAATTGCAGCGCATCGCGTCGCATATGGTCTGGCTCGGCACGCACGCGCTCGACATCGGCGCGATGAGCGTTTTCTTTTACTGCTTCCGCCAGCGCGAAAAAATTCTGAATCTGATTGAAGCTGCTTCGGGCGGACGAATGACGCCGAGCTATTTTCGCATCGGCGGCTTGATGATGGATTTGCCCGCCGGATTCGACCGTCGCTGCAAGCAGTTTCTCGATGATTTTCCGGACGCTCTGGCGCAGTTTGAAACGCTCGTTTCCGGCAACACGCTCTGGCAGAGCCGCACGAAAGACATCGGCTACATCAGCCGCGAAGACGCGATTGACTGGGGCTTGACCGGACCGTGCCTGCGCGGCAGCGGCGTCGAGATGGATTTGCGCCGCGCCAATCCGTATTCGGGCTACGAAACATATGATTTTGAAATTCCGGTCGAACACGACTGCGACGTCTGGGCGCGTTTCCGCGTGCGCATGCGCGAGCTTTACGAATCATATAAAATCGTCCGGCAGGCGCTGGAAAGATTAAAACCGGGACCGACGAAAGCCGACGCGCCGAAAGTCGTTTTGCCCGACCGCAACGATATGCGGACGCATATGGATTCGCTGATTCACCATTTTCTGATTGTGGCTGAAGGCTTTAACGTTCCCGAAGGCGAAGTTTATCACGCTATCGAAGGCTCAAAAGGCGAGCTCGGCTGCTATATGCGCTCAAACGGCGGACCGAAGCCGGACAGAGTTCATTTTCGCGGTCCGAGCTTCGTCAATCTTTCGGCGCTGCCCGCGATGAGCGAAGGCGAAATGGTCGCCGACGTCGTGGCGATTATCGGCTCGCTCGATATTGTGCTGGGAGAAATTGACCGCTAGCTTTCCGGTAAATGAAAGAGGATAAAATGCTGAAAAGTAATCTGCCAAAACTTGCTTTACTGGTTCTTTCGATTGTTTTTTTAAGCGTCGTAACCGCTTTCGCGCAAAGGGCTTCGTGTGCTTTGGAAGTCGAGACGGAATTAAAAAACGGCATTCTGATTAAAGGCGCGCGCGCCTCGGCGGTAAACGTCAAAAGCAAGCGGCTCTATCGTTCCGTCATGCGAAACGGAACGCCGTATTTCGCTAAACTGCCTGAAGGCAGATATAACCTGACCGTCACCAAACCCGGTTTCAAACAATCAAAAGACAGTTATGTAGTTGTTTGCGCGGATGCCGAAGACGGCGTTTTGTCGGCGCTTGTTCCGATGGTGAAAGGAAGCCCGAGACAAATTTATGCGGTTCAACAGGCGGGTACGCGCTGGATAGTAGGAACCAGGCTCGGAAGTGAAAATATCAACCCGCCGCCCAGAACGGAGAATCTTCCGGTCACCGGTAATGACGAGCTGCCGCCGCCGCCGAAACCGACGCAGACGCCGCGTCGTGTTCCGAAAATCATCTCGAAAGGCGTCGTCAACGCCAGCGCCGTCATCCTGCCGAAACCGAATTATCCGCCGGCAGCCAAAGCGGTGCGCGCCGCCGGAACCGTGCCGGTGCAGGTGACGATTGACGAAAACGGAAACGTTATCTCGGCGAGCGCGGCGGGCGGTCATCCGCTTTTGCAGCAAGCCGCGGTCGGCGCCGCGCGACAGGCGAAATTCAGACCGACATTGCTTTCGGGCACGCCGGTGAAAGTTACGGGCATTATCGTTTATAATTTTGTCGCACAATAAATTTTAGAAATTATGGCAACAGCAGTTCCGACAGATTTTACAAATCAGGTCGAATATACCGAAGAAGTGGCGGAATTTTCGCCCGAAATTATCGAAGAAATGCGCGCGCATTTGCAGAAATATCCGCCGGAAAGAAAGCGTTCGGCGCTGATTCCGCTGCTGCTGCTCGTCGTCCAGCGCGAGCGCGGCTGGATTGATAACGCGGGCGTGAATTTTCTGGCGAAGTTTTTGGATTTGGAAGTGACGGACGTCTGGGAAACGGCGACATTTTACTCGATGTTCAACTTGCGTCCCGTCGGTCGTCATCACATCCAAATCTGCAAAACGCTCTCGTGCAAGATTATGGGCGAGCCGGAAATCACCGACCATATTTGTCACAAACTCGGCATCCACGCGGGCGAAACGACTGAAGATAAAAAATTTACGGTGTCGCTGGTCGAATGTCTGGGCAGCTGCGGAACCGCGCCGATGATGCAGATTGGGTTTGATTATTACGAGAATTTGACGCCCGAAAAGGTCGATAAAATTCTCGATTCGCTGGATTAAAATGCGGGCTTTTCTCGTTTGCGCAATTTTAGCTTTCTGTTGTTTGGCAACTGGCTGTAAAGGATTCGGTTATAAAGTGACGACGGAGAATATGTCGCCGGCTTTAAATATCGGCGACGCATTTACCGTCAATCCTTTTGCCGACAAATCCGAGCCGATTAAGCGATTTGATATCGTCGTTTTCCAGGCGCCGGAAGAAACAAAGAAAATATCCGGCGAAAGCGGCGATGTTCGATATGTCATGCGCGTCATCGGTTTGCCGAACGAAAAGCTGGAAATCAAAGATAATAAAATTTATATCGACGATAAATTATTAGACGAGCCTTTTGAAAAGTTTGTAGATGAAAAAGACGCGAGGAAAAACTTTCGGGCAATCGTCATTCCCGAAAACGAATATTTTCTGATGGGCGATAATCGCCCGCACAGCAACGACAGTCGTTATTACAAACCGGCGACCATCAAGCGAGAAGATATTTACGGTAAAGTTTTCGAGATTTTTCCGGAGTATTACAAGAAAAGTTAGACAGTAAGAAACTGTATGGAAATCAAAGCAATCGGGTGCGAGCCTTTACAGCTCAAGCGTATGCACGTCAAAGACGGGCATACGCTGAAGGTTTATCAGGAAACCGGCGGTTACGCCAGCTTGAAAAAAGCGATTGGTATGTCGCAGGACGACATTATCAATGAAGTCAAAGCGTCGGCTTTGCGCGGTCGCGGCGGCGCGGGTTTTCCGACCGGAATGAAATGGAGTTTCGTGCCCAGACAATCGCCGAAGCCGAAATACGTCGTCTGCAACGCCGACGAATCCGAACCGGGCACGTTCAAAGACCGTTATCTGATGGAACGCGACCCGCACGCGCTGATTGAAGGAATGATAATCGCGGCTTACGCGCTCGGCGCGGAAACCGGCTACATTTACACACGCGGCGAATACAAATATCTGATAGATATTATGGACGTCGCCTTAGCCGAAGCGCGCGAAGCCGGTTTTTTAGGCAAAAACATTTTAGGCTCGGATTTTTCGCACGAAATCTACACGCACACCGGCGCGGGCGCATACATCTGCGGCGAGGAAACCGCGCTTTTATCGAGTCTGGAAGGCTATCGCGGGCATCCGCGAATGAAGCCGCCGTTTCCGGCAGTCGAAGGCGTCTACGCCTGCCCGACGGTCGTCAATAACGTCGAAACTTTAACGGCGGTTCCGCAAATCATCGAAATGGGCGGAACGGCGTGGCGCGATTTGGGAACGGAAAAGAGCGGCGGAACAAAGCTCTGGTCGGTTTCCGGTCACGTCAAAAAACCCGGCGTTTACGAGCTTCCGATGGGCTACAAGGACATGGAAAAGTTCATCCTGGAAGACTGCGGCGGAATGCTTCGCGCGGACAAAAAACTCAAAGCCGTCATTCCGGGCGGCTCGAGCGTTTATATTATGAACGCCGAACAGATTATCGGCAAAAATGTTACGCTTGATTATGAAGGCTTAGTCGCAGGCGGCTCGATGGTCGGTTCGGGCGGTTTTATCGTCATGGACGAAACGGTCGATGTCATGGAATCGACGAAAAATTTGACCGAATTTTACAAGCACGAATCCTGCGGCTGGTGCACGCCGTGCCGCGAAGGAACCGATTGGCTCGTGAAAATTTTCAACCGCATTTCCACGGGCGGCGGGCGACCGGAAGACGCCCAGCTGCTTTTGGATATTTGCGACAACATCGAAGGAAAATCGTTCTGTCCGCTCGGCGACGCGGCGGCGTGGCCTATCCAAAGCGCGATAAAACGATTTCCCGAAGACTTTAAAAAATGGCTTCTCGATAAGGCAAGCGGCAACGGAGACGCCAGGCTTGACAGTGCTAAAGTTTAAATATTTAAGGAGTGAATAAAAATGGGAAAAGGCGATAAAAGAACACGACGCGGAAAAATTTTTGCCAGCAGTTTTGGCAAATCACGTCCGAAACCGAAAGTAAAGAAAGCGCAGGCGGCTGACAATAAAAAAGAACAGAAAGAAGCATAAAATCTTTTATTAAAACTATTTACGATGTCTCAAGAACTGATAAAAGTTACGATTAACGGACAGGAATTCGAGGTCGAAAAAGGCGCGCAGCTGATCGAAGTCTGCCGCGAGAAAGGCTTCGGGATTCCTTCGTTCTGCTATTACAGCGACCTTGCTTTGCAGGCATCGTGCCGGATGTGTCTGGTGCGCATCGAAAAAATGCCGAAGCTGCAAACGTCCTGCACGATTACCTGCACGGACGGCATGGTCGTCACCACACAAAGCGAAGAAATCGAAAAAGCGCAGCGCGCGATGGGCGAATTTCTGCTGGCGAATCACCCGCTGGACTGTCCCGTCTGCGACCGCGGCGGCGAGTGCGAGTTGCAGGAAATGATTTTCGACTGGGGCGACGTGGAAGAGCGCTTTACCGAGCGCAAAAACGCCACGCCCGAGAAATTCCTGTCGCCGATTGTCGCCAACGACCCGCAGCGCTGTATTTTATGCAAGCGATGCACGCGCGTCTGCGACGAGTGGATGGGCGAAGAAGCCATCGTAGCCGGAAATCGCGGCGTCAACACCGTCATCGGAACTTACGGCGGCTGGCTGAACTGCTCGCAGTGCGGAAACTGCATCGAAGTCTGCCCGACCGGAACGCTGCTCGACGGCGTTTACCGCCACGAGACGCGACCGTGGGAAATGGACCAAACCATCTCGACGGACGTTTACGGCTCGGACGGGATGCAGCTTTCAATCGGCTCGCGCGGCGGCGAGATTCACCGTATCGTGGCGCGCGACCGTTACGTCAACGGCTTGAACGGCGAGTTTCTCGACGTCAAAGCTCGTTTCGCGCACGGATTTATCAATCATCCGGACCGCATCAAAACGCCGCTGATTCGTTACAAAAAAGGCGGCAGACTGATTCCCGCGACGTGGGACGACGCGGTCAGTTTTGTGGCGAATAAATTCAGAGAAAGCGGAAATAATGTCGGCGTCGTCGCGTCGTCGCGTTTGACGAACGAATCGATTTTCACGCTCAAGCGTTTTGCGAAAGAAGTTGCGGGCACGGACAATTACGCCGTTTCGGACGGTTTCGATTTAGCGCCGATTTTCGACAATCTGAGTGCGCCGCTTTGCACGCACAAGGAAATTCGTCACGCCGGAACGATTATGCTCATCGGCGGCGACCCGGAAGAAGAACAGACTTTTACGGCGAAACAGATTCGTCAGGCGCGGCGCAACGGCGGCGCGAAATTGATTGTCGTGCATCACACGCCGCTTCGTCTCGCCGAAAAAGCGACTCATTTTCTGCACGTTAATCCGAATTCGCTCGACGCTTTTGCAATCGCTTTCGCCGACGCCGCGACCGAACAAATCGCGACAAAGCTCGGCATCGAGCAGACGCAGATTGACGATATGCTGAAGACAATCGGCGAAACGGAAGGCGATTTTATAGTGATGTTCGGCGGCGATTTGTCGGCGGAAGCGCAAGCCGTTCTGGCAAATTCGGTCGGCAATTATTCGACCGACACGCGCCGCGCGCTGCTTCATCCGCTTGCCGCTTATAACAATTCGGTCGGCGCGCACGATATGACGGCGGGCAGAAAATCGCTGGAAGAAGTTTTGCGCAGCTCGAAAGCATTGTTAATCGGCGGAAGCCTTTCGGACGAAAACGCTAAACTACTGGCGGACAAGGATTTCGTCGTCGTGCAGGAGCTTTTTGAAACGGCGACGACCGAATTCGCCGACGTGATTTTGCCCGCCGCGAGCTTTGCCGAATCTGACGGAACTTTTACGAACAACACCGGATTCGTGCAGCGCGTGCGCAAGGCAATCGAGCCGCTTCATCAATCGAAAACCGATTGGATGATTACGGCGCGAATTGCGCGCGAGATGGATGTCGATTTCGGCTACGGCTTCGCCTCGACCGCCGTTTTCAAATCGATTGCCGATACTGTCGCGCCTTACGCGGGCTTGCGTTATCCCGATTTGAAGGACGAATCGAAGCCGGTACAGGTGAAACACGAAATTCATCAAAAGCGCGATTTGTCGAATGAAATCAGCGTTTTAAACAATCGCGTCGAAGCGATGCCCGACACGGCGGAAAAATTTACGCAAACGCCGCGCATCGGTTATAAACTGCACCGGGTGACGACGATGACCGGCAAAACGCCGCAGTTTCACCTGCTGGCGCACGGCAATCCGAAACCGGAAAACCTTCTGGTTTCGCCGCTCGTGCAGTTTAATCTGGACGGCACGCCGCGAATCGAAGAAATGGCGGAAGCAATGGCGGTCGGCGTCAAAGACCGTCTGGACGATAAGGAAACCGTTCCGAATACAGTCGTTCTCAGATAAATTCGCGGGCGGTTTTCGACGCGTTTCTATTTTAAATTTTGCTAAGTCAAATGAGAACGCGCAGTGTTAGAAGACATAATCCGGAGAAGTTCAAGCGCCGTTGCTGGAGACTGATAAGCTATCGTTTCTCGCTTTCAGCTTACGGCGGCGAGCGGCAGGACGACGTGAAATTTGTCGGGCGTCTGGCGCGGACGCGC
>DASVWG010000130.1:0-9767 GCA_036389695.1 Pyrinomonadaceae bacterium | reverse complement strand
CATTTCCGCCAGTTCTTCGAATTCGAGAAAACGCCCGATTTTCGCGCCGATTTTCGCGCCGATGCTTTCGGCTTTCGGGATGGTCGCGCCTTTCGGAAAAGCTTCGAAAGTTCCCCACAGATAGACGGGCAAAATGCCGATTTTATTATTTAAAGCCAGATAGCCGATTATCGGTTTGAATTCGGCGATGACGCCGGACGTCTGGCGTCCGCCTTCGGGGAAAATCAGGGTGTTGTAGCCTTCGTTTAAAATCTGCGTCACGTGGCGCAAGGATTGGCGCAAGCTGCCGGTTCGCTCGATGGGCACGAGTGTCGTGAAGTTGTTCATATAAGCGCGTTTGTATTTCGTGTCGAACCAGTAATCAGCCGCCGCGACGGCGACGGTTTGTTCCGCCACGTCGTCGCCGAGCGCGTATTTGACCAAGCCCATATCCAGATGCGAAGCGTGATTTGCCGCGACGATAAAATTCGTGTGCGGCGGCACGTTCGATTCGCCTTCGACATCGGTGCGCAAAACGTTGCTGTAGAGCGTGTTCTGCGCGAAGCTGACCAATTGATTGCCGACGCGCCGGACTATCGACGGAATAACCAGCTCGTCCTCTTTTTTCTCTTCGGCTTTCGGCTCGTCGGCGATTTTTTTCGATTTATCGACGCGCTGAACCGCCGTCAGAAGTTCCCGAACGGTCTGCGCTTCATTCAAAGTGTCGGGCGAAAGAACGCGCCCGCCCGCGTCTTCGACCGCCGCCTGCAATTCGACGAACATCAACGAATCAAAGCCCAAATCGGCGAGTTTATCGTCCAGCGCAATGTCGGAAAGCGGGCGATTGGAAACGGTTGCGACGATTTTGCGCAGCCACAAAACATTATCGTCGCCTTTGGATTCGGCGACGGCTTTCGTTTTCCGCCGCGCTTTGTCTTCCAGATTTTGCAAAAGCTCGACGACTTCCGGACGCTTGACTTTGCGCGTCGCCGTGCGCGGCAGCTCGAACGGCGTCAGGTGCAAAACCTTGACGCGTTTGAAGAAAGGCAAACCGGCGGAAACTTCGCGAAAATGGTCTTCGACTTTTTTATTCGTCTCGGCGCGGCTCAGGCTGATGTCGTGCTCGTAATCGGGCACGACGAGCGACGCGATTTTTTCGCCGCCGTCTTCGTCGGGCAAGCCGACGATGGACAATTCTTTGATAAAATCGGATTTTCCGTATAAATCCTCGATTTCGTCCGGGTAAATATTTTTGCCGTTCGAGTCGATAATAATGTCTTTCGAGCGCCCGACGATATACAGATTTCCGTCTTCGTCCAGCTTGCCCAAATCGCCGGTGCGCAGCCAGCGGTCATGCAAAACGGCTTCGGTCGCTTCCTCGTTGTTGTAATAGCCGAGCATAATATTCTGCCCGCGCGCCAGAACTTCGCCGACGCCGTTTTCGTCCGGATTATTGATTTTCACTTCGACGCCCGGCAGAGGCTTGCCGACGCTGCCGCGCAATAATTTATTTCCCGGACGCGCGACGGTCAGAACGGGCGAAGATTCGGTCAAACCGTAGCCTTCCAAAACGGTAAAGCCGAGCCCGTGCAAATCTTTCTGCACTTTTTCGCTCAAAGCCGAGCCGCCGGAAATCAGGTAGCGCATCCGCCCGCCCATTCCCTGATGAATCGGGAAAAAGATGATTGGACCTAAATTAAAAGGCGTATTGTCGCGTAGCCACGCGTTAAATTCGATAATGTTGTCGGCTAAATCGGCAAACCAATCGCCGCGCTCGCGCAGGCGCGTCTTTATCCGTCGATGCAGCATTTCCCACAGCGCGGGAACGCCGACCATTCCCGTGACGTGACCGTTTTCGATGGCTCGCGTCAGTTCCTCGCTGCTCAATTCGTCCAGATATGTAATCTGCGTTCCGTTGGAAAAAGGCGTTAAAAATCCGGCGCTGAATTCAAACGTGTGATGCATCGGCAAAACCGACAAAACGCCGTCGGTGATGTCCATATCCAGCACGCTGGAAAGCATCGAAATCATATTGACGAAATTTTTGTGCGACAGCATCACGGCTTTCGGCGTGCCGGTCGTGCCGCTGGTAAAAATCAGAGATGCGACCGAATTCGACAAAATTCTGGGCGGCAAAAGCGCAAGGCGTTTGGCTTCTTCGGTTTCGCTCTGAATTTTAAAGACTTCATCAAATGTCCAAACGTTTATTTCCAGTTTCGCCGCTTTCAGTCTTTCGGCTAAATCGGGGTTTTCGTCCGCCAATTTCGGACTTAAGACGATTGCCGAAGCTTCACCGGCGCGGGCAAAGTTGATAATTTCGTCAAGCGAGCTAGCCGGGTCAACCGGAATCGCCGTCGCGCCGGTTTTCAAAATTCCGAAATACGACAAGCCCCATTCGGGCATATTGTGCGAAAACAAAATCACGCGGTCGTTGTGCTTAATGCCGTTCGCCGCAAAAAATCCGGCGGCGCGCAAGGTCAATTCCCTGACATCTTCGTAAGTGTATTGCTCTTTGCGCCCGCCGCGGTCGATGCGCATCGCCACGCGCGTCGAAAACCGCTTGGTCGAAGTGTCGAACAAATCGAGCAAATCCTTATACGTGTAAGCGCGGCGCTCCTGAATCTTCAAATCTTCTTCCAATTGCGGCAAAACCCATTTGCGCAAGCCGGGAAAATGCACTTTCAGCCAGTAATCATACCAATCCAGATTTTCCGGATACCACGGCAGCAGATTTTTTTCCTTTTCTTTGACGAGCGACATCAAAGCCCGCAGGTTATCGGCGCGATACAGGTATTCGTTGTCAATCATAAACGGCTTGAAAAGGTCGAAAGCCGCGACGGTTTCGGCGGTCGTGCGCTCGAATTTGTCAACCGATTTCTGCAAATCCGCAACGATATTTCCCAAACGCCCGCCGCCCCAGTTAGGTTTGGCTTTTTCGAGCAGGTTATTGGCGCTTTTCGCCAGTTTATTGAGCATCGGCGCGGAAGTCAGTTCGTAAGTGCGATGCGTGACGGGCATCGCTTCAATCATCGAAGCGGCGCGGTTGACGAGCTTGTTGCCCGTCTCTTTTTCTCTAAAATGCTCGCGTTTATAAAGCCCGACCAGACCGACAATCCGCTTCATATCGCTCGGATTCGAATCGCCCGAACACGCCTGAAAAACAAGCGGCGGCTTGTCGTCAATCAAGGCATTCATCGCCGCGCCCAGAATCGCGCCCGCGACCATATCGACCGGAATTATGTCGAGCACGAGCTTTTCGTTGACCGGAATAATCGGCTGCCCGCGCAGCGCGATTAAAATCAGAGGCGCGGTCGTCGTAAAGCCTTCGTTCCAGCCGGGAAACGGATAACTCTGCGAAGATTCGACAATCGAAGGACGCACCAGAATTTTCACAATATCGTCCTGCTGCGCGATGATTTGCTCCGCCAGCGATTTCGAATAAGTGTAGATATTCGTCCAGCCCCAATAATCGGCGCGCGCCTCGCCGAGTTCGGTCGTCCGCTCGCGAATCCACATTTTCCGCTCGCGAAAAATCGCCGATTTCAATTCGTCTTCATCGTCGGGGTCGCGTCCTTCCTCGATAAAACGCTCGCGCGCCTGCTCGCGAAATTTCGCAATCTGCACCGCGTCGGTCGCTTCCTGCCGCGCCTGTTCCGAAAGCCGCGCGCAGTCTTCGATTTCCTTATTGACGTCGAAAGTCGTCCCGACCAGTTCATTCTTACGCGGAAAATAACCGACGACCGGCTCATTTTCCCAAATCGTGCCGCTTCGTTTTCCGGCGACAAAACACGTGGAAACGTGAACGAGCGTCGGTCGCCGCATCATCCGCGCCATTTTCAAAATATTGTTCGAGCCGACGACATTCGTCCGCAAAGCCGATTCCAGCGGCGGATTAAACGTCACGTTTCCCGCGCCGTTGATGATAATGTCGCAATCGCGCATTATCTTTTTCGCCTGCTTTTCATCAAGCCCAAGAAATTCATTTCCGACATCGCCGTTGACCGGCACGACCTTTTCGCGGATAAATTTTTCAAACCCGTCGCCGTATTTTTCTCTCAACGGGTCAAACGTCGGCGAGGTCACAATGCTCGTCCAAAAACGATTTTCCGATTCCTTCGCGTCTCGCGCGCGAACGGTCGCGTAAACTTTTCCAATATCCGGAAAATTATTAAGGAGCATCGAAAGCGTCACTTTACCGACAAAGCCCGTGCCGCCGATAAAGAAAATCTTTTTACCTTTAAAAATTTGGGTTGGTGATAATTTCATTACTATTCAACTTTAGTGGATTTTCTGAAGTCAATAATTGTTTCTCTAGTTTTGGCTGAAAACTCTCGACAACGAATACAAAGCTTTCGTGTGTATAAAAAAGCTAAAAAAGCGATTCCATCGAAAAATATAATTTTTGCAATAATCCAAATCCACATTTCGTGTCCTTTTACTATTTTCCATAATGGCAAATGTAAATCTCTATAAGGCGAAACCATAAAAAGAGAAGCAATATCAGTCGCTATGACTAGTAAAATTGTTACGGGAGGAAGAAAAACAATGATTTTTATAATTCTTCTGGCAAAAGAAGCTGGCGGTGCTTTTTCCTTCTCTTCCGTGTCAACTAATTGAGTAGAGCTAGTAATTTGATTATTGTCGGAGTCCAATAAGGTTTCAGGCTTCTGAAGTCCGCCGATGGGACTATCTCCGCCTCTTAAATCAATAAAAACAAGGTTATTTACTATACCGTAATAAACCATTTTACAAACACCCAGATTCAGCTCGTCTTTTTTCCAGTCCTCGTGAACATCTCTGAGCAAGGTAACAATAGCTCTATTTTCTCTTCTAATACTAAAGAAAAACCACACCGTAATAATAGTTAAACTAAAACTCCCGACTACGCCAAAATCCGTAGCGTCAATTCTAATTCCTAATAGCCCGATAGAAACTGTTCTATTTTTTATCCACTCACTAATAGCTTGTTCCTGATTGGATATAACCCTAATCTTTTCATTTTTAAGGTATTCGTTAACTTTTTCTTTTGTTATCTCTTTTTCCGCTAATTTATTTAACTCCTCTTCCGAAACTAAATTATTCGTTCGCAAATTATCTTTCAGAATTGTGAATATCCTTTTAAATTCATTATCTTCTTCATTTAAATTTATATTTACATTGCTTTCCAAAACACGTGGTGAAAAAGCTCTATCTTTTGCCCATGAAAACGTAATATTCCAAAGAGCTAGTAATATAGAAGAAGACACTACAGTCATCATCAAAAAAATAAATCTTGAGCGATGCGTTGCATCTTTTACACTATTCAACCTGACTTCGATTGTTTTTAATTCAACTGCATCTACGACTATTTTTTCATCCGTCTTTCCCCTGCGTTTGGAAGTTAGCCATTTTCTAGGCATATTCACGCTCCTTATGAACCTTTTTTTATCAAATTTTATAAAGTTTCACATTTCAATTAATCCGTCACGTTACACAAACCGATAATTGGCTGGTGCAGCATCGTAATCTCGGCGTTTCTGCCCATATAGTTTCGCGCCATCGAAACCGCTTCGGTCAGATTGTCTGCGCGTTCCCAGCCTAAAATGCCGGGAATGTGCGCGTTTTCCGCGCCGGCGACGATGACTTTGCCGACGTGCTGGCGACCGTTTTCGCCCCAGTACCACATGAAAAACGGGTGCGCGCCGTGATAGGCGTTGCCGCGTCGATACATTTCGACGTATGCCGGATTGGTCGCAAACTCGCGCTCGTATTTTTCGCGCAGGTAAAAGGCGTCGCGCGATTCGGGCAAAAGGCGATGGAAAAATTCGATGTAGGACGGGTGAAAATTATGGTCGAACTCGTCGAAACACGGGTGCGTGATAATCATCACGCCGCCTTTTCTCAGCAGAGGTTTATTGCGAAACATATTGAAGTGGTAGCCGAGCGCCATCACCTGAACCAGAAGCGGATTCAGCGCCGAATAGACGTTATACGGCGAAATGTCGGGAATTCCCGTTATCATTATGTCGCATTGACCTTTGACCGGAATTTCGTATTGCTGGTAATTTTTTTCGAGAATTTTCTCGTGAACCGGCTCGGTTTTGCCCGCGTAACAGGCGATTAATTCATATTGCGCCGGAATCGCGTGGAGCATTTTTCGACGCGCGGCGCGCGGAAGTTTCGAGAAAGTGCGCTTCATCGCTTCCCATTTCATCCTGTCCATAAACGAAAATTCGTCTTCGTTGCGCGTCAGAATGTCGTAGCCTTCGGGAAACATTCGATTGTTTAAAGCCGTTTCGATGTGAAAGACGTTGCAATGCTCGTCAACCAGTTTTCCGAGCCGCACGACCTTGTGATTCAGCTCGGACGCGGGCGGGTCCATATACGAATGCGAGTCGATAATCGTCTGCGGCTCGTGGTGCGCTCTTAAGCTTTCGTAATCACACAACCCGACGGCGACCGATTTGTGACCGCCGTCCATCGGGACGAGATTGATATTGATGTAAATCAGCAAATCGCTCTCGGCGGCGCGGCGGTTAACGCGCAAAGGCTCGTTGTGACGCGTGTGTCCTAAAGTAATTAAATTTTCGTCGTCTTCGGCGTCGTGATTGTAAAAGCGGTCGGGATAAAATTCGTTGAAAATCTGCTTGCCGACCATTCGCTCCATTTCCCAAGCCGTCATTTTGCGGTGCAGAGAATTGGCGATTATCAGATGAACGTCGTCGACGCCGTTTGCCGCGCACATATCCAGCACGACTTCGAGCATCGTCTGCCGCAAATCCGGCGTCTGCATCGGCGGCAGCGGCAGCGAAATATCGTCCATCGCAATCGTGACGCGCATTCCCGGCTCAAGCTGCGCGTAAAGCGGCTCGGTTTCGAGCGGGTGATTAACGGCGTAGCGAATCGCCGCCTCGCGGTTCGGCAAGCCTTTTATCGGCGGATTCGGATAAATAACGCGCGTGCCGATGGGAATATCTTCGAGAATAAAATCCTCGCCGAAAGGCATAATGCGCGGCGCGCTGTCGCGGTCGATGTAGACGATTGATTCGTGTGTTTTTCTGCGTAATTGCAAAGCCATATTAATTTATTTTGATTTAACGATTTTTCCGTAGGTTATAATAATAAACGGACGTTCGGCGTCGGAAGAGGTAAACGCAGACAAATGCGATAACTTCATTTTACCGTCTACGTGTTCCCAGCCCATATGGATAAGTATTTTCTGTTTATCTTTTCCTAATTTCTTATATGCAGTCAGATACGTGTTTTTGGTATAGGTTTCGACGGCATAGGTCGTTCCCAGATTATCATTCGGCTGCCAGTTTATATCTTTATCGACTCTTTCCATCTCTTCGACAATCTTCGACGTGCGCTCGATAAATTCTTCGCGGCTTATGTTTCGGTGAATAAAATCCGTAGATTCATCGTATAGTTTCCCGAATTGCTTATTCTTCAATTGCCAGCGCAGTTGCTCCGCCTGCGCTTCGACGCTTAATTCCCATAAAACCGAACAACTCGAAGAAAAAAAAGCAATCGCCAGAATCGAGACGAGAAATAATTTCCGGGTCATAAATTTTTCCTCACTTTAAATTCAAAATCGCCCAATCGTGCTGCAAAGCCGTCTGTTTAAGACGAAAATCAGGATTGACGGCGACCGGATGACCGACAATCGAGAGCATCGGCAAATCCGAAATCGAATCGGAATAGGCGAAAGATTCGCTCAGGTTGATGTCGTTTTTCTCGGCGTATTCGCGAATCCATTGCGCTTTCGTCGCCGAAGCCATCACGGGCGGCAAAACTCTGCCCGTCGCGTAGCCGTTGACGAATTCCAGACGGTTTGCCTTGAATTCGTCGATGCCGAGATAATTCATTAATTGTTCGATTGTAAAATCCAGCGCGCCGGTGATGACGATTTGGCGCTGTCCGATTTTTTTCGATTGCGCAATCAGCTCGGGCGTGCCGTCGTAAATCGCGGGTTTTAAGACTTCTTCAAAAAGTTCTTCGGAAAAATAGCGCAGGCGGTCTTGCGACAAGCCTTTGTAGCTTTGAAAAAATACTTCGTTAAAGACGTTGCGCGAGTATAAATCGGTGACGCCGAAAAACGGCAGCTTCGCCAGCGTTCCGGCGCTTTTTTTGAAGGTTTGCCAGATTCCCTGCTGGCGGCGGGCGTAGAATGCCAGAGTGTGCACCAGATTCGTGCTGACGAGAGTTCCTTCCAAATCGTAAAATGCCGCCGCTTGCCCGTTTTTTTTCATTTTTCTGTCGCGCGAAATTATATTATGAATTAAAATGAATTGCTGTTCATTTACAAAATACTAGAATATAACTTATTTTACTGCTTTTTGGTAATTTGTCCGATGCTTCGAAACTTCTTTTACATTTTTATTACATTGATTTTTTTGGCTTTGCCGGCTTGCGCGCCGCACAGCGAAGCCGAGTCGGAAAAGCGCGTCGAAACCGCTGTTCCGCCAGCCGATTTAATCAAACAGGCGGACGAGCTTTACCGGCGGCGCGAAGATTTGTCGAAATTGCGCGAAGCCGTCGCCGTTTTGAAACGCGCCCGCAGCAGCGAGCTCGAAAATTACGAAATCAACTGGCGTCTGGCGCAGGCTAATTATTTTCTCGGCAAGCATTCGGCGGACGCGAAGGAAAGCGACAAGGCTTTTGCCGACGGGATAAATTTCGCGCGCGTCGCCGCCCGGCAAAATCCGTCTAAACCCGAAGGTCATTTCTGGCTCGGCGCTTGTTTAGGCGGCGAAGCGGAAAAAAGTCCGTTTACGAAAGGCATCACGGCGATGGGCGAAATCCGCGAAGAGATGCGGAAAGTCATCGAGATTGACCAAGCCTATGAAGGCGCGAGCGCTTTTGACGCGCTTGCCCAGCTCGAACTGAAAGGCGGTTTCGCGGGCGGAAAACCGGAAAAAGCGCTGGAATATCTGGAAAAAGGCTTGGCGGTCGATAAAACGAACCCGTATGCCAATCTGCATCTGGCGGAAGCTTACCTGGCTTTAGACCGCGAGGCTGAGGCGAAAAAACAGATTGAAGTTTTGCTGAAAATGAAGCCGAATCCGGATTACGAGCCCGAATACAACGACGCCGTCCGGCAGGCGAAGAAGCTGCTGGAAACGAAATTCTAGTCGTGAATAGTGAATAGTAAATCGTGAATGGATTTTGTTTCTTCCATTTACTATTTACTATTTACTATTTACTATTCACTAATTATGCGACGCGCTATTTTCCCGGGCTCTTTCGACCCTTTGACCAACGGGCATCTTGATATTATCAAGCGAAGCCTGCCGCTTTTCGACGAAATCGTCATCGCCGTTTTAAACAATCCGGACAAAAAACCGATGTTTTCCGTCGAAGAACGCTGCCGGATGATTGAGCAGATTCTGCCCGAAATCAAAAACGGCGATTGCTGTTTGATTGTGGACAGCTTTTCCGGCTTGACCGCCGATTTTGCCCGCCGAAAAGAAGCGACGGCGATTGTGCGCGGCATTCGCGCCGTTTCCGATTACGAATACGAACTCCGGATGGCTTTGATGAACCGGCGTCTGGAGCCGGAAATCGAGACGGTTTTTCTGATGGCGGCGGAAGAATATTCTTATGTTTCGTCAAATCTGATGAAACAGGTTTTCGTGCTCGGCGGTCGCGTCGAAGGTCTCGTGCCGGAATTGGTGGAAAAGAAAATGAGAGAAAAATTGAAATGAAAGACAAAGGCAGAAACGCGACAGTGATGGAGCGTGTTCTTTAGCGATTCAAAACGTTAATTAAATTCCCGTGTTCAATAATTAGTCTTGAGACACGCTCCA
>DASVWG010000129.1:0-16625 GCA_036389695.1 Pyrinomonadaceae bacterium | reverse complement strand
CTTCGCATCACGTCGCGTATTTATATAACTGGACGGATGAGCCGCAGAAAACTCAGGAAAAAGTTCGGATGATTCTCAAAAATCAATATCGTCCCGCGCCCGACGGCTTGGGCGGCAACGACGATTGCGGGCAAATGTCGGCGTGGTATCTTTTCAGCGCGCTGGGCTTCTATCCGGTCGCGCCCGCGTCAGACCGATACGCGCTGGGAAGTCCGGCGATAAAAACCGCGATTTTAAAGCTCGAAAACGGCAAAACTCTGACTATCGAAGCGCAGAATCAAAGCGATAAAAACGTCTACGTGCAAAAAGTCGTCGTCAACGGGCAAACGCTCAATCGTCATTACCTGACGCACGCGGAAATTATGAACGGCGGACGCATTACGTTTTTTATGAGCGACAAGCCGAATATTTAGTGAATAGTGAATCGTAAATCGTAAATCGTGAATCGTAAATCGTGAATCGTAAATCGTAAATAGTAAATCGTGAATTGAGAATGGATTTTTTCTATTCACTATTCACGATTTACTATTCACGATTCACTAGATAACGAACGAGCGCCAGCAGCAAAATCACGCCGAGCAGGATGAGCGAGCCGATTATCTGGTTGCGCGAAAATCTCATGGATTATTTCGTCAGTTTCATCGCGCCGGAGCCGTCGGCGTTGGCGATATAAATTGCCGTTTCGGGAAATTTGCCGGAAATGTAGGCGATTCGTTTGCCGTCGGGCGAAAAGCGCGCGTAATAGCTGTTGATGCCGCCGCCGATTTTCGTTAGATTCGAGCCGTCCACATTCATCACATACACGAAGCTGCCTTCGACGTATGAGCCGTCTGATTTCGCGTCGCGATTCGAAGAACTGAAGATAATGCGTTTTCCGTCGGGCGAAAAAGCCGGAAAGATATTGTGACCGATGTTATTGGTCAGCAAAGTTTGATTCGAGCCGTCCGCGTTCATCACCCAAATCTGGTCTTTTTTATCGCCTTTTTCCGAATAATAAACGATGCGTTTTCCGTCGCGCGACCATTGCGGATTGTAAAAAGCGACGGTCGCGTCTTTGGTCAGCCGCGTCACGTTCGAGCCGTCCGCGTTCATCGTGTAAATCTGCATTTTCTCGCCGTCGCGGTTGGAGATAAAAGCGATTCGCCTGGCGTCCGGCGATAAATCCGGCGTCGCGTTGCGTCCGGCGTTTTTCGTCACCTGCGTCAGATTCGAGCCGTCCCAATTGACCGTGTAAATTTCCGATTCACGGCTTCCCGCCGCGCCCGCGCCGAAGGCGATGATGCCTTTCGCCCACGACGAATAAAATTCGTTGCGCTCGTCGCCCGTGATTTTTTTTAAATCCGAGCCGTCGGCGCGCACGGTGAAAATATCGGCTTTCATCTTCATCGCTTTTTGGTCTATATCATACATTCCGGTAAAGGTCAGATATTTTCCGTCCGGCGACCAAGCCAGCGATTGATGAAAAACCTTTTCCGGCGGCTGCTGCGCGAAAACCGAAAAGGCGGCGATGGTGATAATTGAAATAATATAAATTAAATTTTTCATAGCGTTTTTCTCCTTACGAGTATCTTTATACGACAAAATCAATCTTATTTCTTGAAAGATTAAAAGGTCTTTTGAAACTTTCAAAGGTCGCGCCCGTAACAAAAAGCGTATGGCTCAGGCTGAACCAAATCTGCAATTTTTAAAAGCAGGCGAGCATTACGGAAAAGTTTTCTGTAAAACAAACATTCCGTCGGCGATTATCTCCGAATCGGTTTACCAAAAAAGCCTCGCGCTGCCCGAGCATTCCCACGAGCTGGCGTTTTTTACGCTGATTCTGCAGGGAAATTATTCCGAGCATTACGGCGGCAAAACCTTTGTTTATTCGCCGATGACGGTTTTGTGGCGGCATTCGAATCTTTCGCACCGCGACCGTATAGAACGCAGCGGCTCGCGTTTCTTTTTCGTCGAAATAAAACGCGCTTATCTGGACCGGCTTCTCGAATACGAAAAAGTTCCCGAACATCTTTTCGAGCAAAACGGAAATCTGGCGTGGCTCGCCGCGCGCCTGCGCTCGGAAGTGTTGAGCAATGAAAACTGCTCGCCGCTCGTCGCCGAAGGCATTACGCTGGAAATGCTCGGAAATTTAGCCCGCAAAAACGCGCCCGCAGAAAAACGCCCGCCGCGCTGGCTCGCGCGCGTCGTCGAAAAATTAAACGCGGAATTTGCCGAAAATCTTTCCGCCGAAGATTTAGCCGCCGAAGCCGGCGTGCATCCGGTTTATCTGGCGTCGGTTTTTCGCCGTTTTTATCACGAAACCATCGGCGAATACGTCCAGAAGCTGCGCGTCGCGCACGCTTCAAAGATGCTTTCGGACAAAGAAATTCCATTATGCGAAATCGCTTACTGCGCCGGATTTTCCGACCAGAGTCATCTGACGCGGATTTTCAAACGCCTCACCGGCATCACGCCCGGCGCGTTTCGTGATTCGCTGGACTAAAAACATTTAATAAAGAATAATTTTTTCTCGCCGGTTGAGCCCGAGTCTCAAAAAATCATTTTGTTTTCGATTTACTAATCGCGGCGTTTGATTCAGCGAGCAGCGGTTTCTGATTTTTACCGTTCGCCGACATAATATAAACTTCGCGATGCACGTCTCTGTCCGATTCAAAAGCGATTTTTTTTCCATCCGGCGACCAGACCGGATAGACGTCCATTGCTTCGTTAAAAGTCAGCCGCGTCGGGCTTGAGCCGTCGGCGTTCATCACATAAATTTCGTGTTTTCCGCCGTCGCGGTTGGAAAAGAAAACGATTCGCCTGCCGTCCGGCGACCATTCAGGCGCGCCGTCGAAACCTTTCGCATTCGTGATTTTAACCTGATTGCTTCCGTCCGGATTCATCGTGTAAATATCCGTATCATTCAGCGCGCCGGACTTCGTTTCGGTCGCGCGCTCCGAGCAGAAAAGGATTTTCTTTCCGTCGGGCGACCACATCGGGGAAAAATCTCTGAAATTATTTTCGGTCAGGCGAGTTTGATTCGAGCCGTCGGCGTTCATCGTGTAAATTTCCCAGTTGCCGTCTTTGCTCGACATAAAGACAATCTTTTTCCCGTCCGGCGACCAGCTCGGGTCCCAGTCGCTGCCTTTGTTAAAGGTCAGGCGCTTTTCGTTTTTTCCGTCCGCGTCAATCGAATAAATTTCATAATCGCCGCCGTCGCGCGTCGTCATAAAAACTCCGTGCCTGCCGTCCGCCGACCATCGCGGCGTCGCATCCTCGCCCGGACTCGTGACCAAACGCTTTAAATCCCTGCCGTTCGTTTTGACGGAATAAACCTCGGCGTTGTCGGCGTCGCGGTTCGACGAAAAATATATCCGCCCGCTCAAGTGCCACGAAGGCTGCCGGTTGTTGACCGTTTTCGTTTGCGCAAAGAGCGAAGCCGTCGGCATTAACATCAGCGCGGCGATTAACTTTATTTTTTTGAGTTTCATTTTTAATTCTCCGGTTTGATAGATAAATTTTTTTACGGCAGATTTTCGATTAATCTTTGAATATCCTCGAAATTATTAAAAAAATGCGGCGCGATGCGCACGCGCGTTCCGCGCGACGAAACGATAATGCTTTCGCGCCGGAGATGCTCGGCGATTTCGCGCGACGAAAGATTGTTTCGCGGTTCGATGCAGACGATTTGCGATTTTTCGCCCTTCGCGCGCGAGCTGACGATTTCATAGCGCGCGGTCGGCAGTATTTCGCACAGAAAATCGGTCAGCTTTTCCAGATAAGCGGCGATTTTTTCCGCGCCGGTTTCGTGCAGAAGTTTGAGGCTTTGCTCCAAGCCGTAAAAAAGCGCCGAGCCGCACATTCCGTTTTCCCAGGCGAGCGCGTTCGGTTTGAAATTTTGTTCCCGATTTTCAAAATCCCAGGGCTTTTCGACGCTCTGCCAGCCGGTACAAGTCTGCCGGACGCGCTCCAAAGCCCGCTCGCCGAGATAAAAAATCCCGCAGCCTTCCGGCGAGCAAAGCCATTTATAGCTTGCGCCCGCCGCCACATCGACAAACTGCGCGGGCAAATCAAACGGCAAAACGCCGAACGCCTGAATAATATCGACGGCAAAGAGCGCATCGACTTTTCTCGCCGCGCGTCCGACGCGCTCCAAATCGACGCGAAAGCCCGACGAATACTGCACGGCGCTGATTGAAACGAGCTTTGTCTGTTCGTCAATCAAGCTTAAGAGTTCGTCCGAATCAATCCGCCCGCTTTTCTCGGCGCAGGCTCGAATCTCCACGCCGAAATTATCACGAAGCGCGCGCCACGGATAAAAATTAGACGGAAATTCTCCGGCAAACGTGACGATGTTGTCGCCTTTTTTCCAATTCATCCCGAGCGCGACGCTGGAAAAACCGTCGGAAGTATTACGCATAAACGCGATGTTTTCCGCGCGCCCGCCGAGCATTTCGGCAACCAAACGCCGCGCCCGATTTTTCGTCGCGCTCCAGTCGTCCACATTTATCGAGCCGTGGTTGGAAATATCCTCCAGCTGCGCGGCAATCGCCCGCACGGAAATCGTCGGCACGGGCGCGAAAAACGCGCTGTTCAGATACGTATATTTTTGCGCCGCCGGAAAAAGCCGTCGGATTTCGTGATTCATCGCTTTATAAGGGATGAAGGATGAGGGATGAGGGATGAATAAAAGAAAGTTTTAAGTGTTGAATTTTGAATTTTGAATTGGTTATTTAATCAATCATTCAAAATTCAAAACTGAAAACTCAGAATTTCCTCATTCATCCCTCATCCCTCATCCTTCATCCTTCTATTTCCCCGCTCCTGTTTCGACCTGCATCTGCGGGTGATTCGAGTATTCCGCCCACGAGCCTTCGTAAAGGCGGACTTTCGGGAATTTCAGGATGTGTTTCAAGACCATATATTCGAGGCTCGCTTCGCGGCTCGTGCCGCAATAGACGATGATGTCGTCCGTTTCCCTGATGCCTCGCTCCAAGTAAACTTTGCGCATATCTTCCACAGATTTGAATTTATGCGTGTTGTTTTCTTCGACCAGAAGCTTCCACGGAATGTTGACCGCGCCGGGAATATGACCGTTGCGCGTCCAGATTTTCGTCTCGCCGCGATAAACTTCGGGCGGGCGCGCGTCGATAAATTTCACGCCGTCTTTGCCGATTGAATTTTTCACGTCGTCCAGCGTCACGCGGACGCCGCGATTGTCCAGCACGTCGTAACCGGCTGGCTTGTAAGCCGGATATTCCTGCGCGCTTTTCTGCGCGGCTTTGTAATCGCGCCAGCCGCCGTCGACAAAAAGAATGTTGGTGTGCCCGACTCTTTCCAGAAGATACGCAATCATCGTCGCGCCCAAAACGCCGTCGCCGTCCGAATAAACCAGGACTTTATCCGTTTTTTTAATGCCCGAACGCGCGAACACCATTCCGGTCAGAAAAGTTTCGCCGTACTGCGTCGGGTAGCCTTCCGACGGAAAACGCAGCGCCGCGTCCGCCAGATGAACGGCGTTCGGCACGTGTCCGGCAAAATAATCGTAGACGTTCAAACGCACGTCGAGAATTCTTAAATTAGCGTCCGCCGAATGTTCTTCCGCCCATTGCGGCGTGACGACGGTGACCGAAGCTTTTTCCTGACTCGCCTTCGGCGCTTCGACGGGCAAATCCGTCGTGCGGCTCCATTCCTGAAACGAGCCGTCATAGAGCTTGACTTTATAGCCGAGCGATTTGGCGGCGAAATAGGCGAGCGAGCCTTGCTGCCCGATGTGACAATAAGCGACGACCGTATCGTAAGGCTTGACGCCCGCGTCGGCAAACATTTTTCTCAAGGTCGCTTCGTCTTTCAGAAAACCTTTTTCGTCCGTGATAGTCGAAAAAGGAATATTTTTCGCGCCCGGAATGCGTCCGGAGCGCGGCTGACCGCCCGCCGTCGAGCCGTCCCAGAAATTCGGCGTCCGCGCGTCGATAATTTTTACCGTGTCTTTATTCAGATTCGATTTCACAAAATCGATTTTTGCCAGAACGCTGTCATTCGTCTGAATCTTCAAAACGCCCTGCTTCGGCGCCGGAATGTCTTTCGTCAAAGTTTTTCCGGCGGCAGTCCACGCCGGCATTCCGCCGTCGAGAATCGAAGTATTTTTGCCCAAGCCGGCGTAATCCAGCGTGTAATAAACGCGCGTCGTCGGCGAAACCCAATCCTTGCCGAAATAAACAATAATGCGCGAATCGTTGCTGATGCCGAATTTTTCCAGCGCGGCTTTCAGCCTTTCCGCCGAAGGCAGCTGCAACGCCAAGTCGCTTTCCTCGGCGGTCGTCGAAATGTCCTGCAAAGTAATATAACGCGCGCCCGCGATATGTCCGGCGTCGTATTCGTCCTTCGCCCCGACGTGCAGCAAAACCATCTGCGGACTCGACAGATTTTTCTCCAGCCACTCTACCGAAACCGTCAACGGCGTCTCCGCGCCCGCCGCATTACCGTCGCCAAAACCGCAGCCCTGCTGTTTCGCTTCAACCGGAATCAACAATAAAATCAGGATGCAAACAATAGCTGTAAATTTCATCTTCAAGCTCCTTCAAATGAGAAAATAATGTTGTGATTTTAAAAGGAAGCTTTTGTAGAGTCTTGAATAAACGCAAGATTCATTGAACGAAACCAATACATCGACGAAAAAAGGTAAGCGCAAGCCGTCTGAACGACGTGGCAAATCATCTAAACAGCGTCGCAAGTTGTCTAACCAACGTCGCAAATATCTGAAGAACGTCGCAAATCCTCTGACCGCCTGCACGAATCATCTACCAAGCGCACGAATGGATTGTCCGCCTGCACTAATCGTTTGACACGATGCGCAAGCCGAATTACCTGCTGAATTAATGAAAGTTAATCAATTTTACGATAATCAAGCGGAGTTGGTGACCAAATTCTATGTACAGGAATTTTTAGATAAACTGTCGTCCAAACATTATAATCATATTTTGAAAAATGATTTATGAAACATAAGTTATCATCTGTTACAGAAGATTTCCTGTCTGGAATAAAATTTAATATAACTACACCAAATGGTGGTAAAGCAACTTCTGCTAAAACAAAGTCCATTGCACCTGTATGTGTATCTAATTGAATAGAATCTGCCATATATCTTGCCGTAGATTTCTTGTTAGTTAGATATACATAAAAGAGATATTCACTAGGTAGTTCCTTTTCTCTAATATTCAATACAAACTTTCGCAACTCGTAATTATTAATCAGACTTCCTGAGGACATCGCCAATCCCATAGTTACGATTTGTTTCAAAACATTAAGAGGTTTTATGTAAAAAGGAAGGCTTATACTGACAGATTTTTCAATTATATCTAGATAACTCATTCCTTGTTTAGCCCAGTCAACATAAGCATCGCCATACCATGCTCCTGTTAAATTATTACATTTTCCGCAAAGACTACGTTCACCGAGTCCTGCATTATGCCGCCTTTGCGGAATTTTCTTGGCTATTTGATAGCTTGCATCAGATATATAATTTAGCGAGTGTAAAAGAACGCCCTTATCATTAAACGCCTTTCGCGGGGGAATGTGTTCAAAAGTCAGTTCTCCATAATTTCCACAGAGCCTACAAAATCCTTCTCGCTTTGATTTTGCCATATCTTAATAAGCGCGCGTCAAATCGATTCCCGTGTAGTAATGCTTCAAAATCGCATCGTATTTAACGCCCATTTTGCCGAGACCGTAAGCGCCGTACTGGCACATGCCGACGCCGTGTCCCCAGCCTTTGCCGGTGAAGGAATAGGCGACGGCTTTGCCGGTCGAATCGTAGCGTTTGTTCATGACGAAAAGCTGTTCGCGGAGTTTTAGTGCGGAGCGGATTTTGCCGTATTTTAAGTGAAATGTGCCGTTGGTCGTGACGATTTCCAAATCGGTCGCGCGGCGCGAGAAGCCTTTCTGCGCGATGCGGACGTCAATCAGCGCGCCCATTCCGCGCACGTAGCGCGACAGGCGCGACTGCACCGCCGACGGCGAAAGGTTGACGTTCCAGAGCGTGAAAGGCGACATTTTTTCGGCGGTCACGGTCGTCACGGCGGGCTTGATTTCCAGATACGTGACTTCGCCGGTCGAGTTGGTCAGGAAATTCACGGTTTCGCCGCCGACGAGCGCGGTTTCTTTGACCTGATAAAGCGTCTCGCCGAATTGGCGAAACAGGAAAACGTCCGGGCGCACGGTTAACTGGCGATTGGTTTTGCCGCTTTTGACGATGAGATTGCCGTTTTCGGCGGGCTGCGTCGTGCCCGTCTGTAGGGCAAACGTCCATTTCTTTTTGTCGAAAATCTGCTGAATCAGGCGCAGCATTTTCGCGCGCGAAAAGGCTTTGTTCGGCTTTAAGGTCAAATCGGGATGAATCGTGAAATAACCGTCGCGCAGTAAGATAGCGACGTCGGCGCGGCGCTCTTTCGGAATCTCGGCGGCATCGTCGAAAGAAAGCTGGTAATTGACGTCAGCTTCGCTCAAAAGCGTGTCGGCGTAAGCGTCGCCGTAAATCATCTGCGCCAGGATTCGCGCCAGTTCCGCCGGTTTCGCGGTTTCCTTATTGACGCTCGGAAAAGTTTTGCCGAAGCGCACGGCGAGCTGGTTGAGCCAGTTGGAAACCTCGCTCTGCGTCGGTTCTTCTTCAAACCAGTCATCGCTCATCTGCGCGGTCGAAAGCTGAAAGCCGTTGAGCGCGAAAAGCGACATCTGGCGGACGAGTTCGAGATTTTTTTCGTCGCGCAGCTTGGCGGGCAGGCGAACGGTTTTCAGCAGAAACGGCTCGAAATGACGACGACCTTCAAGCGAGCATTCGACGCCGCGCAAGTAAGGCTCGTTGAAATCGAAAACGTTTTCCGAGTTCTCGGTTCTGCCGCCGCAGGTCGATGTGTAAAGCGCGTTTATCGGCTTGCCGCGATAGGTGGCGACCTGCCCGCGCGTTTCCTGCACGGCTTGCGTTCCCATCCGGCTCTCCGACGAAAATCCCTGATAAACCTGTGAGCGCACGGTCGGCAGCAAATCGAACCCTTGCGTGCCGAATTGATTGATGTTGGCGACGGCGTAAGTGCGCGCCGCGACCGCCTGCGCCTTTTGCGCTTCGATTGAGGGAAGTCCTAATTCGTTCGGCACGACGCCCAAAAGATAATCTTCCAAAGGCACGACGTTGACGACCGTCAAAGTGCCGCGCGAATTGACGAAGACTTCGATTTTGCCGCGATAGGATTTGCCGTTTAATTTAACCGGAATCGAGCGCTCGTTTAAGGAACCGAAAGCGACGGGTTTCAGCGACGAAAATCGCGCCGTCTCGCTCGCGCCGTTGACGATGACTTCGCGCAGATTTGCGTCGATTACCGGATTGGCGATGTCGGTCGTCGGTTTGGAAGAGCCGGTCGGTTTGATGAGACTGCGGACTTCGTTTTTCGGGTTCGGATTCGTTTTTAGTTGATTGGAAAGCGCAATCGCGTCCGTTGAAGGCTGCTGGATTTTCTCGGTTTTCATCTCGGCTTCTTCAAAGCCTTTGTCGCTCAGCAAAGCCTTGTATTCGTTGGCTTCCTCGATAGTTTCCTTGACGCCGCCGATAATCACGCGCCAATTGTTCGTCCTGATATCAGCCGAAACGCTCGCCGTTTCGCCGGTCGCTTCGCGCACGTCTTTGGCGAGAGCGTCGGCTTCCTCGCGCGTCGCGATGTTCGGAATCTCGAACGTGTAATTTTCGATGACCGGCGGGCGATACGCGCGCGCCGTCACCGCCACGCGATTGGTCGCCAGCGGCTTGTTCGGCTCTTCCGGACTGACGGCGATTAATTGCGAATCGGTCGTCGTAATCGAAACCGAGCGGGCGTTGGTCGCCAGCCCGATGCGTATATTCGGCTCGGCGGCGAGCCGGAAAACCGTCGGTTCAACGAGCGAAAACTTTTCCGTTTCGTAAAAGTCCTCAGCCGCAAAAGCCGTCTGCATCGAGCCTGAAATGATTGAAAAAAGCGCCAGCAGGGAAAAATAAAGACGATACCACATAAAGACCATGATAAAAGCGCGCGCCGAAAATGTGAAGCCTTTATAGTGAAAAGTGATAAGTGATGGGTGATAGGGAAGAATTGGTTTTCTCCTTATCACCTATCACTTTTCACTTTTCACTTTTGTTTTTCTTCGGCAAATTTTTTACGGAAAGACAGTCTCACTATCATAACAGGCAAGCCGGGGAAACAGGCGCAGCATTTATTTATATGTCCGTCACTATATTTACTTTTTAACAGGAGACTATGAAATGAAAATTCACAAATTATTGACAATAATGCTGTTGACGCTTGCTTTTAGCGGCTCGGCGCTGGCTCAGGCGTGGGTTGCGCGGCACGGTCTGTCGGCGGCTGATTATCAGGCGGAAGTTAATAAATGGACGGCGCAGGGCTATCGCCCCGTGCAGCTGAGCGGATACAGCGACCGTTTCTCGGTGATTTTTGAGAAACAGGCGAACGCGCCCGCCTGGGTCGCGCGTCACGGCTTGAGTTCCGCCGATTATCAGGCGGAAGTTAATAAATGGACAGGACAGGGTTATCGCCCCGTCAGAGTCAGCGGTTATGCTTCGGGCAATCAGGCGCGCTACGCCGCCATTTTTGAGAAACGCGCGAATACGCCCGCGTGGGTGGCGCGACACGGTTTGAACGCGCAGGATTATCAAGCCGAATTCACCAAGTGGACGGCGCAAGGCTACAAGCCGACCGACATCAGCGCATACACCGTCGGCGGGCAGGATTTATACGCGGTTATCTTTGAAAAAACTCCGAATCCGCCCGCGTGGGTGGCGCGTCACGCATTGACTGCCGCCGGCTATCAAACCGAATTTAACAAATGGACGGCGCAAGGTTATCGCCCGGTAATCGTCAGCGCCAACGGCGCGGGACGCTACGCCGCCGTCTGGGAAAAAACCGGCACGACGGCTTGGGTGGCGCGTCACGGCTTGACGTGGCAGCAGTATCAGGACGATTTCGAACGGATGTTTTATCAGGGCTTTCGTCCGGTTTGGGTCAACGGCGCGACCGTCGGCAGCAATGATTCATACGCCGCCGTCTGGGAATCGAAAGAAACTTTTCGCGGCGACGAGATGAAAAAAGTCGATGACGCCGTCGCCAAGTTTATGAATCAATACAACGTGCCCGGTTTGTCGTTTGCGATGACCAAAGACGGTCGGCTCGTGCTGGCTAAAACGTATGGCTTTGCCGATAAAGAAACGGGCGAAAGAGTCGCGCCGCGTCACCGTTTTCGCATCGCCAGCGTTTCCAAGCCGATAACCGCGACGGCGATTATGAAGCTTTTCGAGGCGAACAAGCTGAAAATGAGCGATAAAGTTTTCGGCTCCGGCGCAATATTGGGAACGACTTACGGCACGCAGCCCTACAAGACGAACGTCGATAAAATAACCGTCGAGCATCTTCTGAATCATACCGCCGGCGGATGGGCGGGCGATTTAGGCTTCGACCCGATGTTTAACTACACGAATCAGAATCACGCGGGCTTGATTTCAAAAACGCTCGATGAACAGGCTCTGCAAAAAACGCCGGGCACCGAATATCATTATTCGAATTTCGGATACTGCGTTCTCGGTCGCGTCATCGAAAAACTGAGCGGGCAAACGTATCCGAATTATGTCAAAAATCAGATTCTGATTCCGAGCGGCATCACTTCGATGGAAATCGCGGGCGACACCGAGGCGGACAGAAAACCCAGCGAAGTGAAATATTACGGGCAAAACGGCGGCAATCCATACAATATGAAAATCGCGCGGATGGATGCGCACGGCGGCTGGATTGCGACGCCGATTGACCTCACGCGCTTTCTGGTGCGCGTTGACCAATTCAGCACCAAGCCCGATATTTTAAAATCGACGACCCTGACCAGTATGTTTACCGGCAGCGCGGCAAATGGAAATTACGCCAAAGGCTGGTCGGTCAACAGCGCGCCGAACTACTGGCACAACGGCTCGCTGGCGGGCGAGCAGGCGTTTGCCGTGCGCACCGCCGACGGCTTCACGTGGGCGGTTCTGGTCAACACGGCGGCGACCGGAAATTTTACCGGCGATTTGGATCAGCTGATGTGGACGGTCAAAAACTCGATAACGTTTTACCCGTCACACGATTTATTCTGATTCGAAGAAATCAGCCGCGAAATTTCACGAAAAGGCACGAAAAGGAAATTTACAGGGATAACAGGATTTACAGGGATAAAATAGAAATCATCTTTCTTATCTCTGTAAATCCTGTTATCCCTGTATTTTCTTTCTTCGTGTCTTCCGTAGCTAATTCTTCTTTCCTGGCTAATCAAGCCATTCCGTTTGCAGCTTCGCAATCGCCAGTTCCTTGTGCTTGGCTTCGACTTCAATCCACGGCGCGAAGCGAAAAACATCGGGCATCGTGAAAATCAAATCGCTGTGCGCGCGGTCTTGAAATCGCTCGCGCCCGTTTGAAATGTGAACCAGCTGCCACGCGGGATTTTTCCACGTTTCGCGCGCCGCCCAGAAGCTTTCCGCCTCGCTTGGGTGATTGTAATCGTACAGCTTTTCGCGGCAGATGTGGTGATGCGCGTCGAAAACCATCGGAACCTGCGCGCGACGGCAAACTTCCAGAATCTGCGCCGAGCCATAAGCGTGCTCGTCGTTTTCAAACGCGATGCGCGAGCGGATTTCGTCGGGCAAATTTTCGATTGACGCCGTGAGTTTATCGAGGCGGTCGCCTTTTCCGCCGTGAATGTTCATCGTCGCCCATTCCGAGCGCGGCTGCTGTAATAAATCCAGAGTCCGCGCGTGCATTTTCAAAATCTTGACGCTGTTTCTGATGACGTCTTCCGAATCGGAACTCAAAACCACAAACTGGTCTGGATGAATGACGAGCCGCAGCTTTCTGTCGATTGCCTTTTTTCCCGTTTCGGCAATTTGAACGGTAAATTCCTCTAAAACTTCCATTCCGAACGGCTCGTCGGAAAAAGGAAAAAGCCCTGAAGTCAGGCGATAAAGATTGATTCCGTTTGCCGTGCAGAATTCTATCGCCTGATTCAGACGATTAATATTTTCCTGATAAACCGTGCGCAGCATTTCCTTCTGCGTCTTTTCATCAAACGATAAAAGCCGCTTGCGCGTGACGGTTTTGTAACGAACGGCATCGGAAGTAGTGATACAAACCAATCCGAGATTGCTCCTGACGCACTGCATTTTCGCTTCCATAAAATTATTTTGCCACGAACAAAAACAATTTAGCCACGAAAGAACACGAAAGAACACGAAAAAAGAGTTAAGAAATCAGCCACGAAAAGACACGAAAGGCACGAATAAGAAATAAAATTAATTCGTGCCATCCGTGTTATTCGCGGCTGATTTCTTTTTCGTGCTTTTTCGTGAAATTTCGTGGCTAAAATCTTTTAATTTTCCAGCGCGTTGAAAACAAACGGAAACGTCGCGAAGGTTTGCCCGCGATGCTGCGGGCGAAAGCCGAATAAAATGATTTTGCCTTTGCCGTAGACGGTTTGCGCGAGCGCGGTTTTGCCGTTCAGATATTTTTCGCCCAGCAGCCAGCCGGAAAGCAAGGCGTTTTTCGTCGCGTAAGTCGCCACGGATTTTACTTTCGCGGCGTCGGAAATTTCAAACGCCGAGCTGTCGATAAAATAGGCGGGCATTTGTTTTTTCAAGCCTTTCGCCAGCGCGTCGGTCGTCTCGACATCGATTTGCAAAATCGAGCCGGGACAATAAAATTCGCTTCGTTTTAAGCCGGCGAGGACATTTTTCATCGGCAGGTCGAAGCGCTTGATAATCAGCTCGCACGAGTCGTCAAAGCAAATCAGCTTGCCGCCGTCTTCGACAAATTTCCGGAGATTTTCCGCGCCCGCCTCACCGATTCCGCCCGCGAATTCCTTCGGGTAATTTTCTTCTTTTAAGCCTTTTAAGATTTGTTCTTCTCTCTGCGACGGCAGAATTATCGTGTCGAAACGCGCCTTTAGATTTCCGTTTTTCACGTCCGCGTCGCGCAGCGTTTGAAAAGGGATTTGAAACGTATCGAGCGTCCAGCGCGTCCAGCCTTCGTCCATCGAGGCGGCGAAGCTTTTGTAAATCCCTATTTTCGGCGCGGATTTCAAAGGATTCGGCAATTTGGCAAAAGATTCGCGCACGGCGTCGAGATTCAAAGTCTCGCGCGCCTGATTGACGTGCGTCATTTTTTCCAAATGACCCGCGCCGTGCGGCTGTTCCATAAATTGCGTGATGGGATAATATTCGATGCCCATCTGCAATGGCAGCGTCCAGCCCGCGACGTCATACGGCGGGTCGACGTTGCCTTTTTCGTCGACGCGATGCGGGTAAACTTGTTTGCCGAAAAGCGCTTCGACATTGTTGCGCTGCGGCTGGTCGAGAAAAACCAGAAATGAGCCGAGCGGAACTTCCATCGGAGCTTCGCCCATTCCGGGCATCAAAGTTATCAATTCGCGCTTCATTTTGTAAACTTCGACGCCCTGCCACATCAATATTTCCAGAAAACGCGCGACGATTTCTTCGCGTCCCTGCGCCGCCATCACCACATAAGCAAGAGGCTGCGCCGGATTTGCGCCGGTTTGCGCGCTTGAGCGGTTTAGCCCGGCGAAATTCCGCAGGTAATTGGCGCGAAATTTCGAAGCCATCTGCAAAAGCGAGCGCGAGGCAATCATCTCGATTTCGGCGATTTCGCGCGGCGTCCAGACGGTCGGTCGCCACGGATTCGGCTGCGCCGTCGAAAATTCGAACGGCGAATTCAGCCCGCGCTCGCGCCGGTTGCCGCGCATTTTTTCTTCCGTTACGCGGACGGGCGACATCAGATTCGCGCTCGCCGCTTCCGACAAAATTCCGATTGAATTGTGATAATACGGCGCGGAGCGAAAGCCGCCGTGCCACCACGTATCGAAGGTCGTATTCGTCGCCACGCCCGCGACGTTTTTCGCCTGCAAATCAGCCGCCATTTTATAGCCGAGAAGTCCGACTTCGCGCAAAACGAGCGGCGGAATATTCGGATTCGGCGGGTCGAAAAACGGCGGAATCACAAACCGCGCGCCGTTTTGCCCCATCTGATGCACGTCGTAAACAATCTGCGGAAACCATTGCTGCCAGAAAAGCTTCGTCACCAGTCGCGTCTCGGCGAGGTTCATCATAAACCAGTCGCGATTGTTGTCGTGCCCGGCGTAAAAATGATAAAGCTCCGGCGGGTTCGAGCCTTCGGAAAACGTTCCCAAAGTTTTCCGGTACCATTCGGCGACGATGTCTACGCCGTCGGGATTTGCCGAAGGAATCAGCATCAAAATCGTGTTTTGCAGAATTTCCCGCGTCTCCGCGTCCTCAGCTTTCGCCAGCTCGAAGGCGAGATTCATAGACATCTGCGAAGCGACGATTTCCGTCGAATGAATCGAACAGGAAATCGAGACGATTGTTTTGCCTCGCGCGATTAAATCGTCGAGCTCCGCATTGTCCTTGATTTGTCGCGGGTCGGCGAGCCTTTGATTTATTTCCTTGTATTTATCGAGGTTCCGGATGTTTTCTTCCGCCGATATAAAAGCGACGATGAAAGGTTTTTTCAAAGTCGTCTCGCCTAAAGTCTCGACTTTCACGCGCTCGCTCGCCGCGTCGAGTTTCCGGAAATAATTTGTAATCTGCGACCAGTCGGCGATGGTTTTGTCGTCGGTCGGGTGAAATCCCAGAACGGCTTTCGGCGCGGGAATTTCGGGTTTTACTTCTTCTTTTTTCGCTTTGCGGTCTTTCTTTTGCGCGGCGACAGGCGTTAAAATCAAAGCGCAGCCGACAAGCAGACACAAAAAAATCGAACGAAACAGATGCCAGAACATTTAGCTAATAAACCTTTCGGGGAATTGATTGAGCAAAATCAAAAAATTGTTTTTCCTGTCGAAAAGTTTAACACACAATCGCGCGCCGCCGGCAAATTGCGCTACTACTTCGGCTGGTTTGTCGCCGCCGTTCTGCTTTTATTCGTCGCCGCGCCCGCGCTCGTTTTTTTGTGGCTTATTAATCAGCGGAAACGGCTTTATCCATTGGCAAATTGGGGCGCAAAAGTCTGGCTGAAATCGTGCGGCGCGCGCGTGAAGGTGCGCGGTCTGGAAAATATAAAAGAAAACGAAAATTACGTTTTTATCTCGAATCATCGCTCGTATCTCGACACGGCGACGCTGTTTGCTTACACCGGACATCGCATCGGTCTGGTCGCGAAAAAAGAGCTTTTGAAAGTGCCGGTTCTCGGTCAGGGAATGAATTTCGTCAACATCATCGCGATTGACCGCACCAACGCCGAGCGCGCCCGGCGCTCGATGCAGAAGGCGAAGGAAGTTCTGGAAAGCGGCTATTCGTTCGGCGTCTTTGCCGAAGGCACGCGCGCGATGCGAGGCGAGCTTTTGCCCTTTAAAAAAGGCGCGTTTCATCTGGCTTTGCAAACGCAGGCGACGATTGTTCCGGTCGCGATAAAAAACACGGATTGGATGATGGGCAAAAAATCGAGCGTCGCTTACGCGGGCGAAATCGAGATGGTTCTGCTCGCGCCGATTGAAACGAAAAATTTGTCGGCGGAAAAAGATTTGATGGATTTATTGAAACAAACGCGGGAGGTGATTGCGGA
>DASVWG010000128.1:0-2920 GCA_036389695.1 Pyrinomonadaceae bacterium | reverse complement strand
CCTTCCCGTTTGGCATACGCAATAACGTCGCCGTCATCTAACCTGACCGTCGGAGCCGTTCCTCTTTCTCCCTGCCCGCCTGTGCTTTCGCTCACTAAAAGCGGGCTGCCGTTTATATATAAGTTAAAATCACCGGTGCCTGAGCGCAGAACCGCGCCTTCCGCGCCTTTGACTGTGGAGATTTCAAAGATGGGATTTTCATTCTCGTTTTCCGCTATGGAAAAACCGCGTCCGGCGGGGTAAGCGATTGAAGAGTCATTCAGGTTGACCCGCACGGGACCGGGATTCATCGCTCCGACATAAACCGAGCTTTTTTTATCTTCATAAGGCACGGCAGCCAGCGGCAGGACGACGCCGCTTCCGACCAGAACGCCGCCGTCGCTGTCCAGAGCAGCGGCTTCGGTCAAATTGCCGAGCCAGCCGCGCGGCGGGCGAAACGGGGAAGCTATGTTAAAACTGCTCTGATTCACCGCCAGTTTTTTTTCAATCGAATACGATTGTTGGGCAAGATTGTTCGTGTTGAGCTGGAAGAACAGACCGCCGTCGTGCCAGATGCCCAGTGAAATGTCGTTACCGCGTTGGCGGCGGCGCGGAGAATTCCATTCTTTAATCAGAACGTTCAGCGTGTCCTTTTCCGCGCCGCCGGCGACGCTCTTATCTATGCAAAGCTGATAAGCGGTGAACGGGTTGGCATCGGCAGGAGCGGCTTTATTTTTATTATCGCCTCCGCGACATTCTCCCGGCTCGCTCTGCCCTTCGGCTAGAGGCTCGAACCAGATATTGCCTTTCGCGATTTGCTCGACCGCGTTCTTCTTCAAGGATGCGTAATTAAGGTCCTGGAGATAATCCTTGTTATTGCTCGCGTGCAGTATTCCCCGCACCGGCGCGTAAACGACAAAACAGATAAGAAGGAAAGCGATCAGGCAGATATTGGTCAGAATTACGGTTCCCGCCGTCCACGGGCGCTTCGGGTCTTTATAGCCGAGTTTACTGAGCGTATTGGATTTCGCGCGCTGTCCTTTGCCGAACAGCGTTATCAACAGAGCGGGAACTTGTTTGAGAATTTCCCATGCGGAAGGAAGCTCGTCCTTGCGGCTCGACTTTCGCTTTGGCGAAAGAGGCTTCAAAACCGCCGCAAACAGCATTAGAACAACGCCCGTGCGGAGAATTTCCGTGTATGAGCGGAGATTCAGCAAAGGAAGGTTTTGCCCGGTGAAAAGAACGCTGTTGACGTTTGCCCCAGCCATATAAATCGCAGGGAAAAATATCATCAGCGCCAAGCCGCCGGCTAAGGCAAAGCGCAATTCACGTCCTTCCGAGCGCGATTCCCGGAAAGAATCCCAGGCGAGCTTGAGCATAAGAAAAAAAATCAACCCGTAAAGGCTTAGCAGAGCCAAGCCGCCGAAAGCTCCGTGTTCACTTAAAACGTAAATGTCGAAAACGATGTCGTCGAGCGTGATGTCCCGAAAAGCCCTGCCCTCCGGAATCGGAGATTGTCCGTAACCTTTCCAGCCAAACGAACCTCCGGCGGCGGCATAGTTAGTCATTCGCCATTGCTGCTCTATTGCTTCGAGCAGAGATTTTCCGCCGATATGAGACTTGTCGAGGGCAGACTCCTGCCCCTGAAGCAAAATATAACGGTGCGCCCTCGAATCGTGAGGATCCATAAAGCTAAGAGCCGTCGTGCTGAATATCAATAAGAGGTAAAAAAAGATAACGACAAAAGGAAAAATTAAAGAATAAACAGCAAAGACTCTGCCCGAAGCGTGTTTCCACACCGCCCACGAGCCGGTTACCAGTAACATCAGTCCGATCAGAGCCGGAAGATGAACGAAAGCCGCGCCTAAATCGCGCGAAACCGAGAAAGAAATAAACAACATCAGGGCAGGCGCGACGAACAGTAGCGCCATGTCAGCCGTTCCGCGCAAGCCGAATTTTTCGTCGATGTTGCGCCAGGATACAAAAAACGCCCGCAGTATCCGCATCGTCAGAATTAAAATCAGGATTTCAAAGACCGTATTGGTTCTAACATTGATTCCTTTTGCTAGAGACGCCGCGCTGATTCCGTCGTAGGCGTTCAGTGGCGGCAGAATGGTTCTGAGAACAATCACGCCGGTGACGGCAAAACAAATAAACTTGATCGCTTTCAGGAAAGCCAGCCGCGTTTGACTGTATTTTGCTAACTGCTTTCCGCGGTGGTAGAGCCACAGCGCCGCCAGCCCGCTCAGTAAAGTTCCGGCTCCTCCCAGCAGTTGAGACCAGCGCCCGCTAACGCCGTATTTGAAAGCCACCGCAATTCCGGCGGCAAGAACTGCGTAAGCGATAAAATTGACCCCTTTCTGGGCTGCCGACGAAGTACTGTTGCCCGAAGGCGCGTCCTGCTGCTCTCTTCTGGTCAGAGCGTAAGTAATCGGGTCATCGAAGCTTTCCTGATAAGCGATTTCGTTCGAGCCGCTGCTTCGGTAATACTGGTCTATCAAAAAGCCTATAACTAAAAATCCCAAAGGAACGGCGGCGAGCAGCGCGTAATAACTCCACTCAAAATTTTGAAACGCGAAGACTCCGTCTACCGCTTCGAAATTGTTCGCCCGGTTCAGCATCAAAAACAACACGGCGTAAACCGCCAGCGACACGAGTAAAAATATTACCGGCGGGAATCTTTTAATATCCTGATAAAAAAAGCTTACGCCTTCGCTCAGGCTTCGCCCCAGCCGGTTCAAGCCGAAAGCGTAACAGCCGAAGAAGATTAAAAGAGGCACGGCGATGAGCGAAAACAAAATTGACTCGGCGGCTTTGTCACTGTGCGGAGCCCACAGATATACGCGCAAACATAAAACCAAACGAACAGCCAGAAGCATCTGGACGGCGGGCAAAAATACCAGCAGGTTTTCAGCCCGCAGGACAAATTTGCCCTGAAGGG
>DASVWG010000127.1:0-6030 GCA_036389695.1 Pyrinomonadaceae bacterium | reverse complement strand
GCCATTGCTTTGCTGGGAAATACTCTGAAATTGAGGGCTGAAATCAAGCAGTTTACCCTGCGTCAGATTAATTATGATATTTGTCGCTTCTATAACGGAATCATAGAAGAATTCAGGTACCGAAATCGTTCTGTCGGGCGGTGTCAGCCCGGACAGAATTTTAACCAATTCCTTTATCACTAATTCCCGCGCAAAAAAATCGACGCCTGTTTTACCGATGGCGATGGTGATTGCCTGCATATTTTTGAAATCTCCTGTCTCGAAAATTTATTTGTTCTTGTATAAAACGCTCGCCAGAATCGAAACGTAGCCCTGCTGAATGCTCAGCTCGGCATTCTCAAAATCAAACTTGAAGTCCGCCATAATCGGCAAAGGCACGCCCGTTCCGCCCATCTCAGCCAACGCCTTTTCATACTGCGGTTCGCCTGCCTGCTGCCACACTGTATTGCTAAAATATTCTCCTCCGGAGAAACCCGGCACGGTGCTGGAGTTGAATGTCGTGCTGAAGGTGATATTTGTAAAATCGTATTGCAGAGTTTGTGTCTTATTGGCGCCGACGCCTAACCGCAGATTGCTTAAAATGTCGGTTCGCGTGACTGAAAACTTAATGTCGGGCGGATTGGGCTGAAAGGTCTGGATAATCAAATCGAAATTTAAGCTACTGGTGACGACCATGCCCATCGATTGAGCCTCTTTTTCGATGGTCTGGAAATCCGAAGACGGAATAGTCGCGCCGGTCAAATCCGTTTCAAGCGAAGATTGCGACGCGTAAGCATTTCCCTGAAGCCCGTTGAGTAAATTCCAAATAGTGGACGGCAGTTTTGATGTAAGTCTATCCATCACTGCTGTGGTCAAAACCCAAACCGTCTGGAAGGCACTCGCAGGCGCGGCGAACGGCGAAATCTGCGCCTGCATGGCGAAAGACTGAAAAGGTTTAAGCGATTTTTCCGAACTGGTATAGGTTTTGACTTTGAGTATGTTTGGGTCTTGTAAATCAGCCGCATTGACGACGACGTTTAATTTGCCAGCCTTCCAATAAGTCCAGTAAAGCGCGTCAATCTCATAATTGGAGACATACATATTCAAGTGATGCGAATCTGTATCGGCGGGCGGAACGGGCAAGGGCAAAGTCGGCGTCGCGTCGCCGGAAAAAGCCGTGCCGTTATAGCTTGCGCCGCCTTTGACGCCCATCTGAATGCCGTCGCTGCCGGTAAATTTCAAGCCGTTGTCGCCGAGCGAGAAATCATAAACAATGCCGTTGCCAAGATTGCCGGAAGCGGGAATATCAGCGACGATTCCACCGATTAATTGTCTGACGGGCTGGCTGAAATCTATCGCCGATACTGACGACGCGGAGGCGTCCGAGACGTTGTGCCGATAGATGCCCTCCTGATACTGAAGGATAGAGTCCGACGGAACATTAGCCTTGATGTTGGGCGTATTCGCCGTGGGAGCAAGAACAACGATTTCCCACCCGTTATTGTATTCAAACCGGAGCGGAACAGTGAGGGTCAGCACGGGAAAAGCGGGCGTAAAGCCAAACGTTTTATCTTTAGGTTCCGGCGTGGACCAAGTGGGATGACCTCCCCTGGGACCGGAATTCTGAGTAAAATAATTGTATTTTTCTTCCCAATTATATTGAGCGGTGAAATTGTTCGCCGCTATCGTCAGCGAGAAATTGCCGCTGTCTTGCTGGGCGAAACTCTGAAATTTAGGGCTGAAATTAAGCAGCTTGCCCTGCGTCAGATAAACTATGATAGATTCCGCTTTAAATTCCAACGACCAATCATCGTAGACGAAGCCGCCTATATTAATCGTCTTATCGGGCGGTTTAAGCGCGGATAGAGTATTAACCAATTTCTTTACAACTAACTTCTGAGCGAAAAAATCGATGCCTGTTTTGCCGATGGCGATGGTAATTGCCCGCATATATTTGTCTCCTTTGTGTTTATCAGAAAATGAATCTAAATCCGCGCTGATTTGGAAAAGCGAATCAGCGCGGGTTTTACGCGCTATGCCGGGATGGAATAGACTTGCAGCGCCTCGCCGGTGCGATAGACGTGATAAATCGTGTTTTCGTCTTTCACCTCCCAGTAACCGTCCGGATTTTTGACCCGTATAAAAGCCTGATTGCTCAGATTAATGTTGTGGGCGGCAAAATCGACTTTGACGGCGCTGATGTTCTGCGCGTTGAAATTCGGCTGCTCGGTTAAAGGAAAGCTGAACAGAGGCGGCGTCGGCGTCCAGTGCGCCAGACCGGGTTGGGTTCCGCCGTTCAGACCTTTTATCATTTCATAATTCAGCGCGTAAAGATTGCGCCAGATGTCCACCGCGATGCGTCCGGCGACGATATTCTGCCGCACATTGGATTTGGTCGCGTCGGGCGAGCGGAATAAAAACGTTCCGTCCGGGTTATAGACGTCGAGCAGGTAATTGGTCGCCGCCGCGCCGTCGTAAATGTATGAAAGAATATACATATAACCCTGCGCCTCGACCGCCATATCGAGATAATTCAGATTCGTCTGGTCTGGTCCCGTCCGAAGATTGAAGTATGTGAAGCAATCAAAAATCTCCACCAAATCGGGATGCCCGCTCGAAACCGTCAGAATCCAGGCAAGCCCGATTGAGTTGTCGCGCAGCATCCAGCGATTGCCTGGATGCTGGACTTCGACGCTGATTTGCGCCGGTCGCCGGTAGACGTTGAGCATCCCGTTTTTATTGACAATCTGCCACGATTGTTGACGCGGGTCGTTGATAATCCACGACTTGCCCGTTTTGACGATTTGTATCTGCGAGCTGACGCTTGGGTCGTCCATCCTTTTCGGGTCGTAGGACAAAGTTACATTTAAAACGGCGAAAGCGGCAATCAACGGGTCTTTCTCCGGCTGGAATTTGCCGCCGTCCAGCTCCGCGATATAACTCATGTTCGGCAGCGGTCCGAGATAATTTTGTCCCTTATCTATCAGCCAGTCCGTGAAAGCCGCCGGGACTTTTCCGGCGTCCAAATCGGCGGAAACGTCAGCCGTTTTGACGGTAAAAATAAAATCGTCGGGCGTAAAGCTCGGCACGGCGTTGCCCAGCGTATCGAACGCCTGCACGCGATTGTTCAAGCTTTCCAGAATGAGTATGCGCCCGTCGGGAGCGACCGCCAGAGCTTTCGGTCCTTTCATCAAGCCTTCGCGGATTCCTTCGCCCGAAACCATCAAAGCTTCCGGCGCCTGACCGTCCGGCGAAGCGCTGGCGGGCAGTTTCAGAATCATCAATTTGTGATTGCTGAACGAGCAAGCCAGAACCGCATTGCTCGGATGAATTGCCAGCGCGTCCAGATTATCCAGCGGGAACGAGCCCCAGCTCAGCAGCGGCGTATCGCCGAGTCCGAAATCTCTTTTTTCCGTCTCTTTGCCCGCTTCGAGCGTCACCTTTCGGAGATTCATCACGCCGTTGCGCGGGTCGAGAATAAAATTGTTCTGGTCGATGGCTTTCTCGCTGCTATTGGTCGAAGGCGCGTAAGCGATGCCGGGCTTTTGGGTTAAACCGATTTCAGCGGTGATAAGCTGCGAGCCGGGATGAGCCAGGACGGAAAGATTCTGCACCGAATACAATTGATTATTGCTGACGGGCGCGCTCGGTGAATCGGGATGCAGATGTTGATTGGCGGCGCGCCACGCAAAGCCGACCTGAAAAGCGCTGTTGTTAATCGTCATCGCCGTCAGCTCGCAAAGTCCGCCGTTATTGGCGCAGTTGAGCGAAGACAGAGTCGTCGCGGGCGGTTTATCGACCGCCCACGAAAAATTCGAATCGCCGTAGACGATTTTTTCTTTGTAGACGTATTGCGTGTCGATGCCGAGCGGGACGAGATTTTCCTTGATGTTCTTATCGCCCAGCTTCAGCGTCGATGTGCCGTCGGTGGTCTTAGCCTCTATCCAATCGCTTTGCCATGCGCCGGCGAGCCAGTCGTTTGCGCTGTAGATGCCGAAGAATATCCTGAATTTGCCGCCCGCCGGAATATCCTTGAAAGTGAGCGGTATCGGCTCACCGCCGGTCGTCTGAGGCATATTTCCTTTGATTTCAAAATTCGTTCCGCTCTGCATCTGCAGCGTGGCGGTATATTTGACCGCGACCGATGCCCAGACAGCCGTTTCGGGATGACCGACCACGCCGTGACGCGGGTCCGGATGCAGAACCGCATTGACGTCGATAGCTCTGGTAATTTCCGCCGTGACGAGCGAATCGGAAGCGAGAACTTCGCCGGTCGTAATAGCCATCTGTTCGATACTCAAAGCCGCCGCCGCCAGTTGAAACAGCCAGCCGACCGGACCGAACGCTTTGGCTAACTGTCCTTCTCCGACCTGTTCGACCAGCCATTCGCCGAATGATTCCATGCCTTTCTGGACGACGAAGCCGATAACAATGCTGCCGAATTGCAGCATTGTCTGCTTCCAGTTGCTCACCGCCGATTTCGACGCGACGCCCGCCGTGGCGAGGAAAGCCAAAATCGCGATAGCCGCATTGCGCAGCTCTTTGTCCTTAACGATTTTGTTGTAGGTTTCGGTGCTGGTGAGAATTTTTCCGGCGATCATAAAGGTGATGGGCACGCCGTATTGCCACGCGCAGGTCAAAAGCGCGCCGCGGTCGCTGACGTTCAGGTCGTCCCAACTGACCTTATCCCAATTTGCCGCGCCTAGACTGCCGAAATAAATTTTGACGGTCGAAGCCTCGCCGATGTTAAATTTTTCGGTCGTCGGGAAAATCGGAATCGGAATGCCCAGAATGCTGTCGACCGCCGAAAGACTGTCGATGCTCTTTCGCGCGCCGAGCGATTTGCGTTTGTCGTCGAATAATTCGTAGGCGACCCAGAAGGTGCGGCTGTATATGTTATAACAGTCAATCGAAAAATCGTTCTGGTCGTTGATTTTCAGCGACTGCGGGTCGAGTTTGACGCCGTAAGTGTAGGTTTGATAAGGCACAGTCCATTTGAATTTCTTATCTTCCGTCAAATCTTCCGCCTGCTGAGTCTTGCCGTTTTTACCTGCCGATTTCAGGACGCTGGTGCCCGGCGCCGGACTCCAGAGCTGATTCTGAAGCTGCATATCATCAGCCGAAGTGCGCTGCGCCCCTGCCACGGCGGTCGGCGCAGCCGCCATCACGTTATCGACGACCTTGAAGGTCTGCAGCTGTTGTCCGGTTTTAAACGTATCCAAATCGTATTCAGCTTTAATCGGGTTTCCGTTTTTATCGACACAATCGGCGGGCGGCGTCCAGCTTTGGACTTTCGACATCTCCTTGCTCAAAGCCTGCATCGCGTTGTATTGGTCCGGGTTGACTCGCGGGTCGGGCAGAATGTGCGCTTCGCTGATATAAACTTTGACGACCGGCTGCGTCGTCGCCAAATCCGGATGATGACCGATAAAGCTCACCGCCGACGCCTCGACGTCGACCAATTCCTGAACAGCCATCAAAGTCGTTATCGCTTCTTCTTCCCCGACGTCGTGCAGCCTGACGCCGAGCGTATGGAGGCGACCATGACTATGCGGCGACATTTCCGCCGGTTCCTTCGGAATTGCCGGAGATTTGTGCCGCCCGAAGCGGCGCGTGTAACGCTCTTTCCACATCGGAGATTTGTAAAAAGCGCGCAGAATGTCGGGCGGGATAATCATATTTATCAAAACGATTTCGCTCAGATGCGAGCCCGGCTGCTGCGGTCTGACGACCTGCACCCAGCGCATCGCGTCGCCGTCGATATGCTCGTCCGGAATGTCTGTGAAATGCGTGAAGCGGCGGGCGATTTCTTCGGAAACCTTCGATAAAACGGGATGAAGTTTTCTGGCTTCATCCAGAGAATCTTCCGTGTGCGCGGCGAGTTCGAAAGCGTGTTCGTGCAGATTGACCTCAAGTGATGCGGAATCGTCTATGTGACCTAATGCGAAATGGAAACGCGGCATAAATTAAATCTCCTTTAGAAATGAAAAGTTATGGTTGAAAAGAACGTAAAACGCTCAGGCGGTGACACTTACAGCCACTTCCGGCAAC
>DASVWG010000126.1:0-6026 GCA_036389695.1 Pyrinomonadaceae bacterium | reverse complement strand
AAAGCTCAAGCCGATAAATGATAAATGATAAATGAAAAAATTATGAGATTCATTACCGGCGCGTTTTACGAAAATTTCAAGATGGCTTTCGCCACTTTGCGCAGCCATAAGCTGCGCTCGTTTCTGACGATTTTCGGCGTTCTGGTCGGCGTGATAACCGTGATGCTGATTTCGTCGTTTATCAGCGGCATCAAGGTCGCGGTCGAAAAACAGGTCGAATCTTTCGGCACGCGCTCGATTTTTTTATACAAGATGGACATCGGCATCCGCACCAGCGCGCCGACGCGCGAAGAAAGAATGCGCAAGCCTTTGACGATGGACGACGCCGAAGCGATTGCAAAGCTTCCGTCCATCGAAACCGCCGTGCCGTTTCTGAATCTCACCAATAATTTTTTCGGTCAGAAAATTCTCGTCACCGGCAAAAACGGAAAAACTTCGTCCGCCGTTCAATTACAGGGCACGACGCCCGACATCGAAAAAACGACGACCGAAGTTCTGCTTGACGGTCGCTGGTTTGCGCAATCGGAAAGCGACGCCAAGGCAAACGTCTGTTTAATCGGCTCGACCGTCGCCGAAAATTATTTTCCGTACGGCTCGCCTATCGGGCAGACGATTGAAATCGGCGGCAGCGAATTCCGCATTATCGGTCTGCTGCAAAAACGCGAGCAATTCCTGGGCGGCGGCAGCGCCAACAACGACGAGAGCAACGTCATTTATATGCCGATGGGCGCGGCGCTGAAAATAAAGCCGAACGCCGACGATTTGTTTATTCTCGCCATCGCGCGCGAGGGAATGCTGGAACAGGCAAAAGACCAGGTGCAGGATTTGCTGCGCGTTCGTCGCCACGCCGCGTTCGGCGAGCCGAACAATTTCAGCATGGAAACCGCCGCCAGTCTTATCGAGCAGTTTAACGCAATTACCGGCGGCATCGCTCTGGCGATGGTCGTTATTTCTTCGGTCGGCTTGATGATCGGCGGCATCGGCGTGATGAATATTATGCTCGTTTCCGTCACGGAAAGAACGCGCGAAATCGGCATCCGCAAAGCCATCGGCGCGAAACAGAGCGATATTCTGATGCAGTTTTTGATTGAAGCCGCGACTTTAACCGGGCTTGGCGGCTTGCTCGGCTTGTTTATCGGCTGGCTTTTGACGCTGCTGGTCAAGCTGATTATGCCGTCTTACGTTCCGTGGTGGGCGCCGATTGCCGGCTTCGGCGCGAGCGTTTTAATCGGTATCGTTTTCGGATTATTTCCCGCCTGGAAAGCCGCGCGCCTCGACCCGATTGAATCGCTCAGATACGAATAAAAATAACTGATAACTGATAACTGATAACTGATAGTGAAAAGCATTAACTATCCACTATCCACTATCAGTTATCAGTTATCAGTTATCCACTAATCCTACATCGGATTGCCGGTCAGAAGCGCCTGCACGACTCGCCAGGCGAGGCTGAGCAGAGCCAGTATTAAAACGATTGACCACGCCGCGCTCGAAGATATTTTCGCGACCTTTTGCAGACCGATGGCGGCGAGAATCCAGCCCCAGATTAAAAAGAAATCGAACGTGCTGAGCAAGGTTGCCAGCACCGGCATTCCCTTGCCGTCGATGAATAAACTCGGATTGGCGCTAATCAAGCCGCGCTGGCTGGCGGCAATATCAATCTCGTCCGCCGATTTGACGAACAAAACGATAAAGTTTGCCAGCAGTGAAACCATCGTCACCGGAAAGCTCGAATAAAGCCATATCGAAACGCCGTGCAGATAACTAAGCGAGCCGCCCATCGCTTTTCCGGCGAGCCAGTAAACCAGCCCGCCGATCGCCAGACCGATGACGAGAAAAATCGGCACGAAATAGCTGACGACTTTTGTAATAGTCATCTGAAGATCGATGCTCCGTTGTCTCTGCTCAGCCGTCATCGAGCCGGCTTGCGGGCTTTTATCGAGCTGCTCGGCAATAAACCTGCGGTAGCGGTCTTCGCCCATTTTCTGCGTAAAGGCAAAGAAAAAGCCGGTCGTCAAAACGCACAAAATGACGGTTGCCAGAATAAAACGCGGCTTGCGGCGTAAATCCTCAAAAGTTCTGCCCGGCTCGAAGAAAATTGTGCCTAAAGTCGCCGCTTCGGAGATTTGCGGCGGCTCGTTAACGTCCGGCGGCGAAACGGGCGGCGGCGGCGCTTCCCATTCGTCGAATTTAGAAGCCGGACGCGTCGCTATTTCTTCCGGCACGAAAGAGTCGGCGGCAGCAGATTGCGTCGGCGCGGCGCCAGTTTCGGGCAAAACGGCGGTTTCGGCTTCGGCTTCACTTTCGAAAGCGTTTAAAACCGTCCCGTCGTCCGGACAAAACTCCACTTCATCGGCATATTCCTTATGACAATTCGGACAAATTTTCATTGAATTTTCCTCTTTGAATTATGGTTTTTAAAACGAAGACATTTTATTTGCAGTTCTTATCAGCAATTATACGCAAGCCGCGCGAAAAGCGTTTCAATTATGATTTTTCCAAACTCGGCGCACTGTCATAACCTTCGACGCGGATACAGGCGGCAAAATGACCTTTTTTGATTTCGCGCAGCTCCGGCACGACCTTCGCGCAATCTTCAATCGCCCACGGGCAGCGCGTGCGGAAACGACAGCCCGAAGGCGGATTTATCGGCGTCGGCACGTCGCCCTGCAGGACGATGCGCTCGCGCTTGCGCGTCGGGTCGGGAATCGGAATCGCCGACAGCAGAGCCTTCGTATACGGATGAAGCGGCGTTTCGTAAAGCTCGCGCGAATCCGCGATTTCCACGATTTTTCCCAGATACATCACCGCCACGCGCTGCGAGATATGCTCGACGACCGCCAGCCCGTGCGAGATAAAAAGATACGTCAAGCCCAATTCCTGCTGCAAATCCTGCAAAAGATTGACGACCTGCGCCTGCACCGAAACGTCGAGCGCCGAAACCGGCTCGTCCGCGATAATCAATTTCGGATTCAAAGCCAGAGCGCGCGCGATTCCCAAACGCTGGCGCTGACCGCCGGAAAATTCGTGCGGGTAGCGATACATATAATTCGGGTCGAGCCCGACCTTTTTCAGCAAATCCGCGACGCGTTCCTTTTGCCCGGATTTCGTGCCGATGCCGTGAATTTTCAAAGGCTCGCCGATGATGGAAAGAATATTCAGACGCGGATTAAGGCTGGCGTAAGGGTCTTGAAAAATAATCTGCATCTCGCGCCTGAGTTCCCGCAAATCGTTTTTTCCGAGATTCAGAACGTTTTTATTTTCGAACCAGACTTCCCCGCTCGTCGGCTCAATCAAACGCAAAAGACAGCGCCCGACCGTCGATTTTCCGCAGCCGGATTCGCCGACCAGTCCGAGCGTTTCGCCCGCGAAAATATCAAACGAAACGTCGTCCACCGCGCGCACGACATCGTCGCTGTTTTCGACGGCGAAATGTTTGACGAGATTTCTGACCTGAATCAATTCTTTAGATTCTTCTTTTAATTTAACTGCTGCGCTTGTTTCCATTTTTCTTTTTTCCGACTAATTTTAGAAGCGATAATTTTAATTTTAAATAAATCAACTTAAGCGGAATTTTGCAGTTGATTGATTTCAACTCAAGAACTTCTTCTAAATCCTCGTAAATTTTTAAAGTCCACTCATTATTTTTTTGTCTGGAAAAATGTTCGACGCGGATACGACTTTGAGAAACCAAAATATAATCCTTCAATGATTCCAGCCTGTAATAATCTTCGGCTTTATCTCCGCGGTCTCGCTTTTCGGTTGATTTCGACAAAACCTCAAAAACAACTGTCGGATTTAGAAGAGTCGTATCATTCGCTTCCGTCAGTATTTCGTCGCAAGCGACGGCAACGTCGGGATAAACATTATGTCCGGGGCGGATTTTTACACGAAAATCGCTGGCATAAACTTCGCAGTCGGTTTCACGAAGCTGAAGATTCAATTCGGTCGAAATATTATTCGTGACAAGATTATGCCTGCGCGTCGCGCCCGCCATCGAAAATATTTCGCCGTCCATATACTCGTGCTTAATTTTCGATTTTTTTTCCAAAGCCAGATATGCATCTTCGGACAACAATTTTTTTGTTTCGACCGCTTGGCTCATTTTCTATTCCTCCAATCTTCCGCAATTATCGCAAAGCGCAAGTGGTCGCGCCAGCGTCCGCCGATTTTCAGATATTTGCGCGAAAAGCCTTCGCGCGTGAAGCCGCATCTTTCAAGAACAGCGATTGAAGCCGCGTTTTCCGGCTGGACGTTGGCTTCGACGCGGTGCAGCTTTAATTCTTTGAAGGCGTAACGCAAAACGAGCGCGACGGCTTCGGTCATATAGCCGCAGCCGGTGTATTTTTCGGCTAAATAATAGCCGAGATAAGCGTTTTGGAAAGCCTTGCGAAAAATCTGCGAAAGCGCCGCGCCGCCGACAATCGCGCCGTCTTCCGTGCGGCAGATGAGAAAACACCGGTCGGTTTCCAGCTCGCTGCGCTTTAAAAAATCTGCAAAGCTTTTTTCGTCAGTCGGCGGATTGACCAGATTGCGGTGAAATTTGCGGCTCGCTTTGTTCAGCGCCGTAAACTCCGCGAAATCCGCGCTATTCGGAAACCGCAGGAACACTTTTTTGCCTCTGGGCAGTTTTGACGTTTTCATCGTATAAAACGCAGCGCGCCTTTACTTCTTCGTTAATCCGATACAGCGGAATCTCGCCCGTCGTGCAGACGCCTTCGATGCGATATTCGCAGCGCGGCGCGAAATGACAGCCGTCGGGCAGATTCGTCGGACTCGGAACCGTGCCCTGAATCGTCGAAAGCCGCGTCTCTTTCTGGTCGCCGAATTCGCGCAATTTCGGAACCGAACGCAGAAGTCCCTGCGTATAAGGATGTTTCGGCTGGCGAAAAATTTCCTCGACGCCTGATTCTTCGACGATTTTTCCCGTATACATCACGGCGACGCGGTCGGCGACTTCCGCGACGACGCCCAAATCGTGCGTGATAAGCAAAACGGCGAGCTTGCGGGTTTTGCGGAGATTGTCCAGAACCTCAAGAATCTGCGCCTGTATCGTCACGTCGAGCGCCGTCGTCGGCTCGTCGGCGATTAATAATTCGGGGTCGCAGGCGAGCGCCATCGCAATCATCACGCGCTGGCGCATTCCGCCGGAAAGCTGGTGCGGATAATCGCGGACGCGCCGCGCGGGGTCCGGAATCGACACTTCTTTCATCGCCGCGATTGCCGCTTCCCAAGCCTGTTTTTTGTTTAGCCCGCGGTGCAGGCGCAGGGCTTCGGCAATCTGCTCGCCGACCGTGTAGACCGGATTGAGCGACGTCATCGGGTCTTGAAAAATCATCGCGATGTCGTTGCCGCGAATCTGGCGCAGGCGCTCGACCGAAGCCGTCGTCAGCTCTTCGCCTTTAAATTTTATCGAGCCGCCGACGATTTTTCCCGGCGGCGCAATCAGGCGCATGACCGACAGCGCGGTGATTGATTTTCCGCAGCCCGATTCGCCGACCAAACCGAGCAATTCGCCTTCGTCAATATAAAAACTGACGTCGTTGACGGCTTTGACCAGACCGGCGCGCGTTGGGAAATGAGTTTGTAAGTTCTTTACTTCCAGTAAATGAGACATTCTTCGTAAATTTAATAAAGCGTAAAAGTATAACTTAGAATTTTTGTTGTCCTGATGGGTTTGCCGTCTTTTATTTCCGGTTCAAATTTAATCTTTTTTGCCGCTTCGATGACGTTTTTGACCAAACCGAATCTTCTTAAAGCTTCTTTATTTTTCGGAACGTCGCTGACCTTTCCGATTGTTCCGTCCGGCAAAAACGTGACCTCGACCAGAACCGTGCCCTGAACATTATTTGTTCTGGCTTCGTCGGTATAATTGGCTCGCGGTTTCGACAAAATTTTCACGGGTTTATTGGTTTCCGTCTGCGCCTGAATAATCGCGCAAAAGCCGAATAAACAAAGAACGAACAGAATCGAAACGTGCTTAAGCATTTTTATTTTTCCTTTCCGAGAAAAGTTTTTTCCGGCAA
>DASVWG010000125.1:0-7544 GCA_036389695.1 Pyrinomonadaceae bacterium | reverse complement strand
CGTTTTTGCTTTTACTTTTCACCGCGACGCTTTCGGCTCCGGCAACGCCGGGCGCGCTTGACCCGAGCTTCGGAGGCGGCGGAATGACGGCTTCGCTCGGCGCAAATTTTTTCAGCGCCTCGAGTTTTGCCGTTCAGCCGGACGGCAAAATTATCGTCGGCGGAGTTTATTCGCTTTCGACCGAAGAGCCGTTTGCCAACGCGCAGTTCGCGCTCGTTCGCTATCTGCCGAGCGGCATCATCGATTTGAGTTTTGGAAATAGCGGTCGCGTCATTACGACATTTACCGAATATCCGGCGACGGGAATGTCTCTGAACGACATCGCGGTTTTGCCCGACGGAAAAATCGTCGCCGTCGGCTCCGGCAAACTGGCTGCCGAAACGCCTCATTTCACGCGGCTGAGCCTTTTCGTCGTGCGATACAATCCGGACGGCTCGCTCGATACGGCGTTCAGCAACTTCGGTAAATTTGTTTCGCACGCCGGCGGCATTCAAACGACGGGACAGGCGGTGGCGGTGCAGCCGGACGGTAAATTCGTCGTCGCCGGATACGCGGGCGGCGCGATAAATTCGTATGTGCCGTATAAATTTATTTTATTCAGATTTTCCGGCAACGGACCCGACCCGACTTTCGGCACGGGCGGAATGGTTCTGACCGAGGTTCAGAGAGGCGGCATTCAGGCATATTCGATTGCGATTCAATCGAGCGGCAGAATCGTCGTCGGCGGCATCGCTACTCTCGAAACCGCTTACGGAATGTGCCTGGCGCGCTACGACACAACCGGAAATCTCGATTCCAGCAGCTTCGGCACCGGCGGCTTTATTCTCGAAAACGGCTTGAACGAAGCGCTCGACGTGCTGGTTCAGCCCGACGATAAAATTGTGGCGATTAGCTCCGCAAGCTTCAGCAACAGCCGGGATACAGCCGTTCTGCGTTATAATCCGAGCGGCACGCCCGATTTGGGTTTCGGAACGGGCGGACAAGTTATTACGCCCGTCACCCGCTTTTCGGATGTGGCGACGGCGGGCGGGCTGCAGGCGGACGGTAAAATTATCGTCGCCGGTTACAGCTACAATTATTATACGACTTCAAATTTCAACTCCTCGCTGCTGCGCTATAACTCCAACGGCACGATTGACACGACTTTCGGCACCGGCGGCATCGTGTCCGCGCCTTCCGGTTTTTCGCTCTATGACACAAAAGTTTTGCCGGACGGTAAAATCCTCGCGGTCAGCGGTGTCAGCGTAAACGGTGTGGGGAATGGGTTTAGAGTTATTCGCTATCTCGGCGACGGAGTGTTGGCGGCGCGCGGGGCGAATTTTGATTTCGACGGCGACGGCTGGGCGGAGTTTGCCGTCTGGCGCAATGCCGATGGCGTGCGGCGAAACTGGTATATCGCCAAAAATCCTTCGCTCACGGTTTTTATCAATACCGAATGGGGCTTATTGACCGACAAAATCGTGCCCGCCGATTACGACGGCGACCGGAAAACCGACCTTGCCGTCTGGCGACCGTCGGAAGGCAACTGGTATATCCTGCAAAGCGCCGACAGTTACGTCCAGACCGGACATTTCGGCGAGCCCGGCGACATTCCCGTGCCGGCAGATTATGACGGCGACGGGAAAGCCGATACCGCCGTCTTCCGTCAGGGAACGTGGTTTATTTTAAACAGCGCCAACAACGGCTTTCGCTACGAGCGCTTCGGTCTCGCGCAGGATAAGCCAATCATCGGTGATTTTGACGGCGACCGGAAAAGCGATTTGGCTGTTTTTCGCGGCGGCACGTGGTATCAGATGCGAAGCAGTCAGGGATTTTACACCGAGCGTTTCGGCTTAAGTACCGATAGACCGGTCGCGGCTGATTACGACGGCGACGGCAAAACGGATATTGCCGTTTTTCGCCCCGAAACCGGCTACTGGTATCTGCAGCGCTCGACTGACGGATTTACGGCGATGCAGTTCGGCATGGCGACCGACGAGCCCGTTCCGGCGGATTTTGACGGCGACGGCAAAACCGACATCGCCATTCACCGCGCCGACCGTTGGTATCTGCAGCAATCATTATCCGGTTTTCGCGTCGTCCAGTTAGGCTTACCCGGCGACTTTCCGATTCACACGGCGTATCTTCCGTAAACGGCATTGAAAAGAGACGTTTTAGAATGTCTCTAAATTGATGAGAAAAGTTACGTTCCAACCGGGAAGCCTTTTTATCTATTATTGAAACGGGAGCATTATCGAACGAACGAGTCGCGCCGCAAATAACTCTAAATGAAGGATTGTTCCCTTATTAATTAATAAATATTAAGTTGCCTCAAGCCGTCGCAAAAAGGCTCATTTTTGCGACGGGTTATTCTGCTCAAATCACGAAAATTTTAATAGTATTTCTCAGGCGGCTGATTCGTTTGAACATCCCTAACGCGCCGCCTTTATTTTCTACAGAACTTCGCGCATCACCGAGTGCATATCGCGCAATGCCTGTGTGCCGTCGCCCGTAAAAGTCGAGCCGTGCATCGCGGCAATGGTCGTCGGTTCGAGCGCGATAAGCTTTTGAAAATTGCGCTCGGTTTGCCGCGAATACGGCATATAATCGGCAAGCGGGCTGGCTTGGTAAGAAACCAGAGTTTCTCGCACCCGCCCGATGACGTCGTTTTCCGTTCGGGCTTCGACATCGCCGTTTTGATGAAACAAATCCGAGCTGAACAATATTCGATTGGTTTCTTCAAAAAGCAAGCCCGCTTCCCAACAATGCGGCAGGTGCGGCGTCTGCACAAACCGGAATTTGAATTTTCCGGTCGAAAAAGTCTCGCCGTCGGTCAAGCCCTTTGCCGGACGCGCGGCAAAATCGTTGACGCTGACCATCGCGCCGACCAGACTGCAGACCGGCGCCGCGTTCGGGGCAATCGTCAGCCATTCGTTCAGCGCTCCGCATTCGTCCGCCTCGAAATGGCTGAACCCGATGTGCCTTAGCTGAGCTGGGTCGATGATTTTTTCCACCGCTTCGCGCACGAGCGGAAAAATCCCGCGCATTCCGGTATGAAATAATAACGGTTCGTCGTCTCGAACTAAAAATTGATTGAACTGCAAATCGGCTTCCGGCACAAACAGCGAAAGCCGGTAAACGTCCGGCGCGATTTCTGTAATTTTCATAATTTTCTCCTTTCGATGGTCAAAATCTACTGCCCCAAAGGACAAAAATCCATTCCACTTGCTAATGCGCAAAATGTGTCTAAAAAGGGTCAATTACCGCATAGACTCGAATGTGCTCCTCTTCGGATGTTATGCTTTTCAAAAGGTTTCAGGCGTGAATTTAGATGTGAATAAGAAAAAGGCATCAAACGGATGCCTCTCAACTGTTGAAAATATTGGTACACCCTGTAGGACTCAAACCTACGACCTTCTGATCCGAAGTCAGACGCTCTATTCAACTGAGCTAAGGGTGCGTCTGAATTTTAAATTTTAGATGCTCGACTTGGCATTTGCAAATTTGCCGGTCGAAAACTTTGGTTTTGACGCGGCAACGGCTCGATGCTTTTTCATTTCTCAATTATTTTCCCTGAATGTCTTTGCGGATGTATTGAACCAGATTTTTAATCTGTTCATCGTTTAGCTTGTCTTTAAAGGCGGGCATCCCGTCTTCGGGAATGCCGTTGGTGATGGCGTCGATAAAGTCTTCGTCTTCGTCGTTTTTCATCCGCTCGCTTTTGAAGTTCGGGACTTTTAATTTCTTGCCGTTGATGGCTACGTCGCCGCCTTCGCCGGTTTCTTTATGACATTTGGCGCAGATGGTTTTATAGGTTTCGCCCGCCGAAACTGTTTCGGTCGATTGACTGGTCGGCAATGATTCGGTTTGTTTGCCGGAATTGTCCGGCGTCTGGTTTGTCGCTGCCGGCGTCGCGCTTACGGCGGCAGTTTTATTATTCGCCGTATTCGCCGTGGCGGCGTTGTTGCCCGGATTGGTTTGCGTGCAGGCGACGATAAAAAACGTCAGCGCCGCGAAAAGCAGACCGATTTTCAAAAAATTCATAAATTCTCCTTGATAAAAATTTGATAACAACGAGTGGAAAGTTTAACGTAAAATAAAAAGCAAACGCAATTATTTTAATAAAATTCGTCTGCGAAAAAACTGCTTTTGTAGCTTTGCGCGCTTTGCTTCTCAAGCGGGAAAAATTTCTTTAATAAATTTAAGTTTTGTAAAAATATCTCCCGCTTGAGAAGCAAAGCGCGCAAAGAAATTGCACACTGATTTAAAAAGATTAGTCAGAATAAATTCAAATAAAATACTAACCAATCTTATTAAATCCTAAAAAATCGGCGTTAAAACATATGAACACGAAAAAAATCTTAATCGGCGGCGAGTGGCGCGAGGCGAAAGAGGATTTTGAAGTCAAAAATCCGTTTACGAACGAAGTGATAGCCGGAGTTTTTTCGGCGGACGCCGCCGAAACCGAAGAAGCCGTCGCCATCGCCGAAAGCGCGGCGAAAGAGATGCGAAATCTGCCGCGCTACGAAATCGCCAAAGGCTTGCGAAAAATCGCTGACGGCATCGAAAAACGGAAAGAAGAATTCGCCCGCACCATCGCCGTAGAAGCCGCGAAACCGATACGGACGGCGCGCGGCGAAGTCGAGCGCGGCATCGCCACATTTAACTGGGCGGCAGGCGAAGCCGAAAGATTCGCGGGCGAAGTCGTTCCCGTAGATACGATTGCGACGGGAAAAGGCAGAACCGCTTACACCGAACGCATTCCGCGCGGCGTCATTTACGGCATCACGCCGTTTAATTTTCCTTTGAATCTGGTCGGTCACAAAGTCGCGCCCGCGCTCGCCGCGCGAAATGCGATTATCATCAAACCGAGCACGAAAACGCCTCTGACTTCGCTCCTTCTCGGCGAAGTTTTTCTCGAAAGCGACTTGCCAAAGGCGGCGCTGCAAATCGTGCCGATGGACGTGAAATATATCGACGCGGTTTTAAAGGACGAGCGCGTCGCGATGATAACTTTCACGGGCAGCGCGGCGGTCGGCTGGAATCTGAAGACGCAAGCCGAAAGAAAAATGATTACGCTCGAACTCGGCGGCAACGCGCCCGTCATCGTCGATGAATCCGCCGACCTTGAAAAATCTCTGGACAGAAACGTGATGGGCGCTTTCACATACGCCGGTCAAACCTGCATCTCGGTGCAGCGCCTGTACATTCACGAAAAAATCTTTTCCGAATGGACGGAAAAATTTGTCGCGCGGGCGCAAAAATTGAAAGTCGGAAATCCGCTCGATGAATCGACGGAATTGTCCGTGATGATTGACGAAGACGCGGCGAAAAAAGCGGAAACGATTCTGAATGAAGCCAGAGAAGGCGGCGCGGAATTTTTGTGCGGCGGCGGTCGCGACGGCGCGCGGCTCGATGCGACCGTCGTGACCGGCACCAGCGCGGAAATGCGCGCCGTCGCCGAAGAAATTTTCGCTCCCGCAGCCGTCGTCGAAAAATTTTCGGATTTTGCCGAAGCCGTCGAATTGTCGAATCAAACGAAATACGGCTTGCAAGCCGGAGTTTTTACGCAAAATCTGGCAAATTCCGAATACGCCGCGCGTAATCTCGAATACGGCGGCGTAATAATCAACGACGTGCCGACTTTTCGCGTGGATAATATGCCGTACGGCGGCGTCAAACAATCCGGCTTCGGGCGTGAAGGCGCGCGCTACGCGATGGAAGAAATGAGCGAAATTAAGCTGGTCGTGGTTAACCAGTAATCACCAAAACAAATTCAGCCTGTTAAATAGTGCCAAACAAAACGTTGCTTTTGTTTGGCATTTTCATTTATTATTAAATTCGGATTCCTTTCCGGTTTTTAATTTATTTTCCGTTCTCAGCCTCTTCAATCAAATTTTTCGGAGTCGTCAAATGAAACAAACTTTTGAAATCCATACTCGATTTTCCTTTTTAAAAATTACGCCGGTAATAATCATTCTTTCGATAATCTTAACTTCGCTGCTTCTGACAGGCACGACGCTTTACGGTCAGCGGAGAAACCCGAACGTTTCTTCGCCAGCCGCGCTCGGCGGAATCGACACGACATTTGCGCCGCGTTTGGAAAGAGCTGGCGTCATCGAGAAAATGCTGCCGCAGGCTGACGGAAAGATTGTCTTTACGGGCAGCTTCGATAAAATCGGCAATGCCGAAAGAAAGAATATTGCCCGGCTCAATGCCGACGGGACGTTGGACGCCGCTCTCAATCTGCCGGAAAATATTTTTCTGAATTCCCTGGAGCCGCTTCCCGACGGAAAATTTATCGCTCTGGCAACCGGCGGCGCGATTGTTCGCCTGAATCCGGACGGCTCGCTCGATTACAGTTTTAATTTTGCCCGCACCATTACAAATCCAGCCTCCGTGTCGTTTAAAGCGAGAAGCGACGGCAAGGTGTTCGTTTACGGAAAGTTTAAAGTCAAAAGAAAAAATTCGGTGATTGCCGAAAACCTGATTGTGCTCGATGAAATCGGCGGCATCGAATCCGGTTACACCGTCGGCGCTTTCGGCTCAATCGGCAACGTAATTTTCCTGCCGGACGGGAAAACGGCGGTCTGCGGTTTGTTTGAAGTGAAAAGAGACGGGATGACGGTCGGCAGAAATTTCGCGGTTTTGGACGAACACGGTTTAATCGACCGGAATTTCGATGTCGTTTTCGATGCCGGTTCATTCGGAAACAGCGAAACGGTTATCAGCGTCGCCGTTCAGCCGGACGGAAAATTGCTGGTTTACGGCTTTTTTAAGACCGCCTCTAAAGAAGGCGGGCTGCTCAGAAGCGTTTCCAAAAACAAAGGCATCGTCCGCCTGAACGCCGACGGCACTTTCGACAGGGATTTTTCGCTTCCGTTTGTCTCCGCCGCCGTCGGGCAGGCAATCGTTCAGCCGGACGGAAAAATAATTCTTTACGGCGGTCTGCAGCTGACGCCGGGCGTCAATACTAAATTTATTTCCCGCCTGTTTCCCGACGGCAGCCTCGACAATTTATTTAACGATAATATGCCGCTGACCGCCGAGTTTTCCTTTGGCGGCACGTCCGAGGTCAGGCTCCAGCCGGACGGCAAAATTCTGGTTCGCGGGCATTACCGGGTCAACAATTCGCCGAACGTCGAGAAACTGGTTCGGCTTAACGCGGACGGCACGCACGACAGCTCTTTTCAAACGTCGAATATCCTCGGCGGCTGGGTTCTGGGATTTCGTAATCTGCCTGACGGAAAGATTTTAATCAGCGGCAATTTCGGAAAAATCGGCAGCCGGACGCGAATCGGCTTGGCGCGTCTGAACGCCGACGGCTCGACGGACGAAAATTTCCGGCTCGATGTCGTCAAATCCGGCGTCGAGGTGAAAACTCTGAATTTGCAGCCGGACGGGAAAATTATCATCGCCGGAGATTTTACGGTCGTGGGCGGCGAGTATATCTATAATGCCGAACTGGCTAACAGTGCGTTGCCGTCAAGCATCGGCGTGGTTGTCAGATTGAATCAGGACGGCTCGGTCGATAATTCTTTTGTGCCTTTCACCAACGTCTTCGA
>DASVWG010000124.1:0-16574 GCA_036389695.1 Pyrinomonadaceae bacterium | reverse complement strand
GAGGATTTTGCGCGACATTACGGCTATCGTTATGGTGACGGAGGCGAGATATTAGGCAATTCGGTCGGCGAAGTCGAGATTTCGGTGTGGGACGCCGAAACTCTGGAAAAACGCACTTCGATTACGGTCAGCAATTTGACCTGGCGTTATCTGAGCCTCGACGGCGAAAAGTTATTGACCACTTCGGGACCGAAAAGAAATATGCTCGGCGTTAATTACGCCAGCGAAAAGGCTTCGACGATAGACGTCTGGAACACGCGCACCGGCAAGCTGGAAAAACAACTTGCCATCGGCGACGAAACCTTTTTCACCAGAACCCGCAAACTGATGGTCAGCCCCGACGGAAAAACTCTGGCTTTCGTCCTGAAAAGCCGGAAAAGCGACGCCGACGACCAGATGCTCGTCTGGGACATTTACGACGCGAGCGCCGCGCCGAAATACACTCTGAAAGCCAATCCGAGAATCGGCGATTCCGCCGTCGGATACAGCCCGGACGGAAAATTAGTCGCGCTGGATACGGGCAAAAACGCGCAGTTTTACGAGATTTCGACCGGCGCGAAAAAATTTGAAATAGCCGATTTTGAAGTGCCCGATTTCTGGTTTGCCGAAAACAAAGTCGCGCTTTTTAACAAAGACGAAAAGATTCTGGGCGTCGAGATTCCGAGCGGAAAAACGCTCTATGAAAAGGAAGTTTTTTACCGGACGGAAACGCGCGGAAACGGAACTTATATGACCGACGACAAAGGAAATATGATGGAAAATACCGATACGGTCGTCGTCGATTACACGCGCATCGTTCCGCATCCGAGCAACAGATTTTTTATCGCCTACAGCAATCAATCCGTTAGAGTTTACGACGCGCTGACCGGAGATAATCTGCGCTCGCTGGTCATTCCGCCGCCCGTGACGACCAAAAAAATCAAGCTTATAAAAATTATTCCGGTGAAATATAAAGATTTCGGCGAAAATCTGGTCACGCGCGCCGAATGGTCGGACGACGGCAGAATGGTTCTGATTTTAGACGACAAGAAGAAATCGATTTCAATCTGGGAAACGAAGCTTTAGAAAAATCCGTTAAAAAATCGAAAAAGTAAAATTTTTCAAAAATTCTGCAAGAAAAAATTTCGCGCTCCGTTCAAAAGGACAAAGGCGTAAGAGCCTGAGCTAATTTTGAACGGAGTTTTTATGGCTAAATATACGAGTCCGCTGAATAATTTAAAAGTTGCGTCGCCCTGTTCGCAGGATTGGGACGCGATGATTGGAACGGAGCGCAAGCGTTTTTGCGGCGAATGCAAATTGAACGTTTACAACCTTTCGGGAATGACCAGGACGGAAGCGGAAAATCTTCTGCATAATTCCGAAGGTCGCCTGTGCGTCCGCTTTTACAAGCGCACCGACGGCACGGTTTTGACGCAGGATTGCCCGGTCGGCTGGCAGGCTTTGAAAAAACGCGTTTCCAGAACGGCGGCGGCTTTCGTTTCCCTGATTTTCGGTTTGCTGACCGGCTTGGGCTTGATGTCGCTCGCCACAAGCAAGCCGAAAGAACAGCGTTTGATGGGCGCGGTCGCTTATAATCCGACGCCGAAGCCGAAGAAAGAAACTCTGGAACACGTCACGATGGGCGACGTTGCCTACACGGGAAATATCGCTCTGCCGACGCCGAAGCCGAAAACGACGCCGAAAAAAGAAGAGGCGACAATCGGAAAAATGCGCGTCGATTATCCGAGAGAAAGAAGCAGCGAGCGACAATAATCCCTATTTCCAGACTCCAAAAGTCATTCGCTGCTTTCTAAACGCGCGGAACTCATTGAGCCGAAAGAAAAACGGCAGATGAGTTCCGCCGTTTTATTTGGATTCAAAGGCAGAAGCCCGCGCGTGAGCAAGGGCGCATTTACTTAACTAAACAGGACGCTGATTTTTTAGGATTATTGAGGATTGGTCAGGATTAAAATAAAAATCCTAATCAATCTTAAAATATCCTATTAAATCAGCGCCCTATTCTTCTTAAGCTCTTGCACCCTTGCTCACGCGCGGGTTTCCGCCTTTTACTTTTTCACAAAATAACCCTGCCGCGCGCGCAGGCGATAGTTTTGCGGATTTCTCAAGCCGACATTTAACTTCACGTATTTGTCCTTCGGAAAATCCGTTTCCGAATAATACTGGACGAGATATTGCGCCTGCAATTCGTTGGCGAGCTGGCGGAAGATTCTCGTCAGCGTCTCCTGATTTCGCCGCGTGTTTGCCGAATTTTGATAGGCGTCTTTTAAATCGACGGGCTGAAAATTCGGCAGGAAAGCCGCGCCGCCGGTTTGGTCGGCAAATCTCTGCATTCCGTTTTGCGCGCGCAGGCTGATTTTATTTAATTTATACGATGCGCCCGCCGGATTAATGGCATAAAAAACCGTATCGGCATTCTGCAAATCACGCAAAATTTTGCCCTGTGCCCTTTGATGCGCGGCATCGGTTTTACCGGCTAATTGATTTAACTTATTCGTCGTCAGACCATTGACGTCTATATCGCGATAAGTGTTTTTTTCCGCTTCCCGCGTCAGGCTGCTCCAATTATCTTCACCGTCGGTCAGCGCCAGAATGACGCGTCTCGATTGCGGCGGAGCATTTTTTTGCAGATAATTAGCGGCAGTCGTCACCGTATCGTAAAAAGCGGTATATTTGCCCGACAAAACAATAGTGCGAACTCTGCCGGCGGCTTGCCCGGCGGTTTCGCGACCGGCAGCTAAAGCAGGCTGGTCGCCGATAAGAAAAATCGTCGCGCGGTCTTCCGGTCTCATGGTGCTTTCCAGAAACTGCGCCGCCGCGTTTTTTTCAAATTCAAAAAGCGGATTGACGCTGCCGGAAACATCAATCAAAAGCGCAATTTCGAGCGGAACTTTTTCCGCGTCCGAGACCTGCGCGATTTCCTGCTGTTTATTTTCCTCGCTGACGATGAAATCTTCTTTTCTGAGATTCAGAACCGGCTGCCCGCTGCTGTCGGTGACGGAAACCGGAACGATGACCAGGCGCGATTCGACGCGGATGACTTCGTCGTCTTCGACCGGCGTCGGCGTCGCTTTCGGCGTCTGCGCGAAAACCGCCCACGCCAGAAATAAAATTAATCCTAAAACTCCAAAGCTGATTCGTAAATATCCTCGTTGCATGACCGTTTGCCCCCTTGAAAAAAATTACCGCGACGGAAACGCGAAAGATTTCAAGGTCTTTCGCGTTTCCATTGCGGTCAATTGTATCAGCAATTACTGCTGGTCGTTGGGCTGAGTTTCGGTCGTCGTGTCTTTTCTGACTTCGACGTTCTGATTCAAGCCGCGGCTGACAAGTAATTTGACTTCGACGCGACGATTCTGCTGGCGACCTTCGCGGGTCGTATTGTCGGCAACCGCCTGAAGCTCGCCGAAACCATACGAAGTTCCGATACGGCGCAGCGGAATATTGTGCGTTTCCACCAGATAATCAATCACGGCTTGCGCGCGCCGCTTGCTCAGTTCCTTGTTCATCTTCGTGCCGCCTTCCGCCGAAGCGAAACCGGTGATTTCGATGGTGTAGCCTTTCAAGGTCATCGACGCCGTCGCCACTTCGTCAAGCTGCGTTTTGGCTTCGGGCGAAAGAACCGCGCTGCCGACTTTGAAATTAACGGTCGCGGTCGATTGCACGACGTAATCGTCCAGCGCCGTGATTCTCGAATTGGTCGCATTGACGCCCTGAATAGCGGCATCAGCCGTTTCCTGCGCGGCTTTCGCGCCGCCGCGAGCGGCGTTTGAAATCGCCATCAATTCGTCAATCTGTCCGGAAATGCGCTGCGCGTTCTGCTCGGCTTGCGTGATGCGTTCTTCAGCCGGGCTGACGCGCGTGTCGATTGATTGCGCCACGCGGAAATCGTCTTTGCCGAAACGAACCTTCGTGGCAACCAGATTCGAGCCGTCGCCGCGTCCTTCGACTTCCAGATTCAAACCGCGCACGATTTGATTAAGGGCAACACGGTCGCCGCCGCCAAACAATCCGCCTTTGGTTTTGATGCTGGTCGCTTCGGTCAGCGTCACCGGCGTATCAACGCCCGTCACGTCGCGCACGATAATGCGGTCGGCGTCCTTGCTGACGACGACGCCTTTAACCTTCATCTTCTGCCCGCTGGCGACGGTGCGCAGCTGCGCGTCCGTCTGCGCGAAAACACTCATTGCTCCCAAAAGCAAAGCTAAAACTAATACTGAAAATTTTTTCAACATAATTAAAAAACCCTTCCTTTATCTTTCTTGATTTCTTACTCGCGAATCACCCTGTGCGATGTTTTTATCTTTAGCAAAGTTGTCAAAAAATTCGGAATTTTTGTCGCGGGCGCACAAAAAGAAATTTTTTGATAACTCTCAAACTTTTTATTTAAAGCATTTAAAGCTAAAACTCGCCAGGCATTTTCGCAAAGTATGACCATGCTGGAATCACTAAAATCCGACCAGGCAACTGAATAGATAATTCCGGGAAGCTTAGACATTTTTCAAAATTCGAGTCGTCGGATTTCATTTTCAAACACAGCCAGACATAACGTTATCGGCAGGTTTTTGAAAATGTTTCCTGTTTTTGAAAAAAAATTTTGCGGGCATCCGAAAACAGACTTGTTTATTCTACAACAGAAATTGATTTATGAAATAAAAATTTTTATAAAGGCGGAAACGCGACAATTATGGAGCGTGTTTTTAGTTTAGCGATTCGAGGCACTAAACTTTGACACGCTCCATAACTGTCGCGTTTCCGCCTTTTCAATTATTAGAGACTAAACTGCGTCGTTTCCAGATATTCCTTCATAAACGAAAGAAATCTTTCGGCGTCCGCGCCGTCCACGATGCGATGGTCGAAAGTCAGTGCGAAATAAGCCATCGAGCGAATCGCAATCACATCGTCGCCTTCCGGCGTGGTAATTACTTTCGGACGTTTTTCGATGGTGCCGACGCAGAGGATTGCGACCTGCGGCTGATTGATAATCGGCGTGCCGAAAAGTCCGCCGAAAACGCCCGGATTGGTAATCGTAAACGTTCCGCCCGCCACTTCGTCGGGCAATAATTTTTTCGCCCGCGCGCGGTCAGCCAAATCGTTTGCCGCCTGCGCCAGACCGGAAAGCGAAAGCGCGTCGGCGCGTTTGATGACCGGCACAATCAAGCCCCAATCGAGCGCGACCGCCATTCCGAGATTGATGTCGCCTTTGTAGATAATCTGGTCGCCGGAAACCTGCGAGTTAATGACCGGAAATTTTCTGAGCGCGGCGGTCGTCGCCTGAAAGATAAACGGCATAAACGTCAGCTTTGTGCCGTAACGCGATTGAAATTCCGCTTTGTTACGCTCGCGAAAGCGCGCGACGTTCGTCATATCGATTTCGTAAACGCTCGTCACGTGCGCCGAAGTCTGCTTCGAGAACGTCATATGCTCGGCGATTTTCCGCCGCATAACGGACATCGGCTCGACTCTGTCGCCGACGGATGCGGCGACCTGCGGCGCGGCGTATTGCGCGCGCTGCGCGGGCTGCTGAACGGTTTGAGGCTGTGCGGTCGCGGGCGTAATCTGCGGCGCGACCGGCGCGTCTTTGCGCAGCAAATCCTGCGGTTTCAGCGCCGCGCCCGATTCGATGAAAGACAGAATATCTTTTTTCGTCACGCGCCCGCTCATCCCGCTGCCCGATATTCTCGATAAATCGATGCCGTGCTCTCTGGCGATATTGCGAACGAGCGGACTGGATTTCGTGCGGCGCAGCTCTTCGACGGATTTTTCGCCGTTTGAAGCTGTGCCGAGCGCGTCCTGTTTCGCCTGCGGTCGGTCGTAATCGTAGCTTCTGCCCGCCGTTTCCTCAACATTTTGCGGTTGAGCTTCAACCGTCGGACTTTGGACTTCGATTTTTGTTGGTTGAGCAGTTGTTACGTCCGCGCCGGTTGCCTGCGCGGTTGTTTCGACGGCTTGTTTCTGCGCGGCTGGCGCGGATTGCGAAACTGCCGCGCCGTTTTGGCTTCCGACTAAAGCCAGTACCGTTCCGACTTCGACGGTTTCGCCTTCCTGGTGACGGATTTCCAGAAGCGTTCCGGCAGACGGACTGGGAACTTCGGCGTCAACCTTGTCGGTCGAGATTTCCAAAAGCGGCTCGTCGCGCTCAATCGCGTCGCCGACGGCTTTGAGCCATTTTGAAATCGTGCCCTCGGTAATCGATTCGCCCATCTGCGGCATCACGACTTCGGTCGCGTCCGCGCTCGCTGTAGCGGTTGCGGTTGTCGTCGCGGTGGCGGTTGCCGTTGCGGCTTGCGACTGACCGCCGTCGCCGGTCGTCGCGGTTTGAGTTTGCGCGACAGGCTCAGGTTTGGCTTCTTCGACAACAGGCTGCGGTTCTTCTATTTTCGCCGGTTCGGGCTGACCGGCGGCGGCTGACGGCTGATTGCCGTTCGCGGCGCTCTCGCCTTCTTCGCCGATAATCGCCAGCGCCGTTCCGACTTCGACCGTTTCGCCCTCGTTATGACGAATTTCCAGCAAAACGCCCGCCGCCGGAGCCGGAACTTCGGCATCAACCTTGTCGGTCGAGATTTCCAGGATAGGCTCGTCGCGTTCGATTTTATCGCCGACGGCTTTGAGCCATTTTGAAATAGTTCCTTCCGTAATGGATTCGCCCATCTGCGGCATTACGACTTCTACGCTCATAAATTCTCCGTTTTCCAATAAATGATTGCTATATAAATTTGAATAATACTGATAACAGGATACTAGAAAATTTTGTCGATGAAAACAGGCGCAGACTTTTGAGGGATGAAGGATGAAGGATGAGGGATGAAAGAGAAAATTCTGATTTTTAAATGTTGATTTTTAAATGATTCGTTTATTGACAAATTCAAAATTCAGAAGTCAGAACGCATAAATTTCTTTATTCATCCCTCATCCTTCATCCCTCATCCCTTGTTTTTCTATCTCGGCGCGAATTCGCTGCCTGATTTTATCGACGCCGTGCAGCGATTCGTTTAAAACAATTTTCTTGCCGCCGGTTTTGCGGATTTCGCAGTTGGTTTTTCCGCCGCCGACCAGACCGTTTTCCGTCTTTATATCCAGCGATTCGATTTCGTCCCAACGGCAGCTTTGTTTTTGATATGTAAAACCATTTTCGTAAATTCTAAACTCGGCGCGCCTCTGCATCAGCCAGCCGAAAAGCGTCAGCAGCTGGACGAGCAGAAAAGCCGTCGCCAGCAGAAAATAACCGAGGTTTTGCCGAATCGAAAACGCGACCATCATCGCGACAAAAAAGATAAAGGAAAGCACGGCGATAACTGCCGCCCGCTGCATAAAAACGGGCGAGATGCCATGGACGCTTTCGAGTTTTCCTAATTGCAGTTCGGACATTCAATGACTTTTACTTCTTTCGTGTCCGTTTTGCCGCAGACGCCGCAGCCGTCGTCAACTCCGGCGGTAATCGTATAGGTTCCGGGCTTCAAGCCCGACAAATCCCAGATAACCTTTTCGCCGGTTCCCGTAATTTGCCCGCCGGAAATTGTGTAATTGTATGTGAGAACGTCGTTTTCCGGGTCGACGGCTTTGGTGAAGACTTCGATTAACGGAGGCTCCGCGCAGGAATTATCGCTGTTGGCGCAGACTGCCACGATTTCCGTCCGGCTCAGCGTGACCTCTTCAACATTCGGCGTCAGACACAAGGCGGGAGTTTTCCTTTTTTTCCCGAAAAGCCGTTTGACGAAATTTGCGACCGGGCGGAACACTTTCGGGAAAGCGTTTTGCGCGACCGGCGTTTTCGCCGGCGAATCCGATTTTCGCGCCTCTATGCCGACGCCGTCTGTGGTAGACGACAGCATCAGACATAAACACAAAAACAAAACCTTTAGATTTTTCATAGATTTTAATACGCCGCCAAACGCCGCGCCGCTTCGACGATTTCGGAAACCTGCGGCAGATAATAATCTTCCATCGGCGGCGCAAACGGCACGGGCGCGTCAATCGAAGCGACGCGAATGACGGGCGCGTCGAGCCATTCAAACGCTTCTTCGGCGATAATCGCGCTGATTTCGCCGCCGATTCCGCCCGTCAAACTAGCTTCATGCAAAACCATCGCGCGACTGGTTTTTTTCACCGTCGCCAGAATCGCTTCTTTATCAAGCGGCGCGAGCGTGCGCAAATCGATGACTTCAACTGCCAAGCCGTCTTCTTTCTCCAGAATTTCCGCCGCGTCGAGCGCATTTAGAACCTGCGCGCCGAAAGTGATGATTGATAAATCTTTGCCTTCCCGCGCAACACGCGCCTTGCCGATTTCGACGATGTAATCGTCGTCGGGCAATTCCTCGCGCAGGCGCGGCAGGCGATAAAGCTTCTTGTGTTCGAAAAACAAAACCGGGTCGGGGTCGCGAATCGCCGCTTTGATTAAGCCTTTCGCGTCATACGCCGTCGAAGGCTCGACCATTTTCAGTCCGGCAGTGTTCAGAAAAAACGATTCGGCGTTCAAAGAATGAAACGGACCGCCGCGCACGCCCGCGCCGCACGGACCGCGAAAAACCGCCTGAATCGAGCCGCACCCGCGATAACGCGATTTAGCCGCGTAATTCGTCAGCATATCAAACCCGCACGAGATAAAATCGATAAACTGAAACTCCGCCACCGGCTTCATCCCCATCAAAGCCGCGCCGCACGCCGCGCCGACAATCGCCGCCTCGGAAATCGGCGTATCAATCATCCGTTCCGCCCCGAAATGCTCGATAAAACCTTCCGTCAATTTAAACGCCCCGCCATACGCGCCGACATCTTCGCCGATGACAAACACGCTCTCGTCGCGCGTCATTTCTTCCCAGATGCCCTGCCGAATCGCTTCGATTAAAGTTAAGCCTTTTGTTTCCTGTTTTGCCGTTGTTGCCATTTATTGATGAATTTTCTCCGCTTGTTTTTGAATTATTGGTAATAATCCTCTTAAGGCTTGATTAACTGATTCGGAATCGGTAAAAACTTCCGCCACATCAGGCTCAAGTACGATTACATTTTTTCTGTTCGCCACGCGTTCAACGTATTTCCCGCGCACTCCGCCCGTGAAATCGTATTCGTCAAGCAATTCATCTTCTTCATCTTTTTTCTCGTTCATATTTTCTTCTCTCACTTGGCGTTGCCAATCTTGCGCTGATAATTCTGATTTTATCATCTCGGTCTGTATGCGCGACAACCAATTGCCGTTGTTTATCTGAAAAGCCTGTAATGATAAAACGAGTTTCTTCGTCGGAATGCTTTGGATCGGGAATGGTTAATGAAAGCGGGTCGGAGAAAACAGTTTCCGCTTCTTCAAATGAAACGCCGTGTTTCTTTAAATTTGCTTCGGCTTTTTCCGGATTCCATTCAAATAAATCGTCCATTTCAAATTCCTTATTCTTTGCCCGTTTGGCTGTGCGGAGCATCGACCGGTTTTGATTCGGGCGAGCCTCTCTGCCGCAGCCAGATTGAAAAAACGACCATTAATCCGACGGCTAAAAACTCGCTCTGCCAGTTCTGTAGAGACTCGAACCAAAACCGCGAGGTCAGGATGTATTGCAGCGTCGAGACCGTCTCGCGGCTTCCGTGTTCCAGCTGTTCCTGGCTATATTCGCGGGCGCCGCCCGCCGCGTGCAGCAGAAAGCAGATTATAAATAATATCAAGAAGGCGAGGCTCAGCGAATACTCGTAAAGCTTGAGTATCAAGCCGCCCTTGCGCACCGGATAGGGCGCGTTTTTTTTGTCTTTCGACTCACGCGGGTCGCGGTCAACCGCTTCCTTCTCGTCGAGCTTTTTCGATTCGGCTGAACCTTTCTGATACAGAAACGAAGTGAGCGCCACGAACAGAAACATCTGCAAAAACTCCGACTCCCAATTCTCCATCGTCGCTTCGACAAAATGCGGCGTCGTCAGATACTCGACATAGCCGACCTGCGGCTGGCGATGCTCTCGCTGCTCGTCGTTGTAATGAAGATAGCCGGAAACGGTCTGCCCGGCTATAAAAGTAACGAAGAACAATCCGAGCCAAACGATAGCAAGTCCGTTTTCACGAAGAATACGCTTCATTCCAATGCTCCTCTTGTCAATTTAAATATCAAAATCCGTTTAATTATATTACAAATAACGGCGGAAACATTTATCAATTACAAATTACTGCCTCTTAATTTTGGCTTTGGAGACAAAAAATCCGGCTCGAAAACCGAACCGGAGAATTTTTCTGCTGGCGCAAACCGTAATGTTTGGGTTGACGCGGGCGCAAAGCATCCGGAATTTAACAAAGTCCGTGTTTGCGCCGCGCGTCCGCTGATTTGTCGGCAAAGGGCTATGCTACCCGATTAAGAGAATAAGTAGCTCTATCGTGGACATAAATCTGCGGCTTCGGCATTACGCCGGCAGCGACAGACACCCAATCAGGCTGTAAGTAAGGAACCATACCGCCATCAACTATCAGCACATCCGCGTCCCTGCATCCGGCTGCCAAAGCTGAAGAATGCCCTTCAAAGACCCATACGGCGTGCCCGATGTAAGCTAATCCGAGAAGCATCCCGAGGAATGGAATAGTATGCAGTGACTCAATTAATTGAAGTGGGTCATTGTAGGCGATAACCGCAACATTTCGGCTTGCCTCGGGTGAAAACATCCCTCTCATCGAGATAACCTCTTGCTCCGGCATAGAGCCGGGAGGAGCGCAGGGTTGAAACATGAACATTCGCCCCGGTGTAACTATGAGAACGTAACGCTCCGGCATATCCGGCACCAGCTCTCCTTCGCCGGCAGCGGTTTCTCTTGCCTTATCGAATATTTCCTCGATGTCAGTCCGCACGTCAACTTCAGGCATCCGTATTTCGGGATTACGTATTTCGGGATTGCGTATTTCGGGACTTGGTTCCGATTTCTTTCGCCCGAATAGTCGTTTGAACATGAGACCGCCATTAGCAGCCTAACTTATGATTAACCGAGACGCTTCTCGATAAAACACAAAATTTGAGTGTTACCTGGAATCATTGGCGCTAATAAGCTTATATACGGAACGAAGATACAGCATTTTTCTTAATTCCACAATTATTTTTCGCGGCGGCTGCCGTCGTTTAATTCCTTCGTGTCGTCTTCGCTGTCGTCAAACAGGCGGCTGACGGGCGTGTGCGCGGGCGGCAGGGCTTGCTCGTATTCGCTGATGTCTTTTTGCAGCCTTTCGACGGCTTCTCTGGCGCGTTCGAAATCGTCTTTTTTTATTTTCAGCGTGATTTTGCCGCCGCTGTTCGGCAGCTGGCTTAGTTTGGTGAAGTCTTTGAGGCGGATTTCGATGCGCGCGAAGCGTTTCAGAAAACCTTTGCGAAATTTTATGTCGAGAATTTCGCTCGTTCCGATGCGGGCTTCCTTGACGCCGCTTTTGATGATGCCGAACAGCTTCGACTCGAATTCGAGCACGATGCCGGCGCGGGAAAATTTCCCCATGCCGTCGATTTCCGACAAGCCGTGCCCGCTTTCGGTCTTAAACGGAACGCTGATAAAGTTCATAATCGTCATTAGTCCTTCGTCCTTTGTCCTTCGCCGGTTGAATGAAATTGCGCAACTTAATTAAAGCTCAACTTGCGAAGGACTAATGACAAAGGACGAAGGACAAGCAGTTTAGAAACTGCTTGTCGGATTCAGAATTTCCAGTTTCTTGCGGCAGCGGTCGATGCCTTCCTTGTATTTGTCGAGCTTCGCCATATCGAGCGTGACAATCGCGGCTTTCTGGTAATAATCCATCGCCTGCTGAAGATTGCCCTGCATTTCATACATGATGGCGTATTCGTTGGCGATGGTGTCTTTGGCGATGCCCTGAAGCTGCGCCATGCGGTCGAGATGCGCCTTTAGCTCGTCAAAGCGTCCGAGATTCGAGAGAAAATAAGCGTAATTCAGATAAGAAGCGTTGTAGTGCGGCGCAAACTGCATTGCCGCGCGGTAATATTCTTCGGCGCGGGCGTAATTTTTATACTTCGTTTCGTAAAGCCAGCCGAGATGGTTGTAGGCTTTGCCGAAACGCGGGTTGCGCTTGACGATTTGCGAGAGCTTTTCGACCGCTTCCATTATCGCGCCTTCGTTTAAAAGGCGGTCAGCCTGCGCGAACATCTCTTCGCATTCAAGCTCGCTTCTATCCGGCACTAAATTGTTAAATGGGTCCTGGTTATTAAAATTTCCCTGTCCGTTAAAATCCATAATTTACCTCCGTAATTAATCGCCCGCGCGGGTTTTTCCGCTTATTTTTCCAAAACTTTCTTTTTAAACGCGGGCGGAACTATCGAGTTGTCGTAAACGTCATACGCCGCCGAAACCGCCTCGGGCGCGCCGGCTTCTTCGGCAATCGCCAGTTCCGCTTCCAGATATTCGGAAACTTCCGCGACGATTTTGTTCAAATCTTCGGTTAATGCGTATTTCTCGCCTCTCAAAAATCTTTCAAAACGGTCAACCGGGTCGTTATTTTTTGCCCAATGCTCGATTTCGCCCGCCGGAACGTAAGATTGATTGTCGTGCTCGGCGTGTCCTTTGCGGCGATAAGTCAGCGCTTCGATTAAAACCGCGCCGCCTCCGCCGCGCGCGTGTTCGACCGCTTTTTTCATCGTTTCGTAACAGGCGACAACGTCGTTGCCGTCAACCGTCAAACCCGGAATCCCGTAGCCGATTGCCTTATCGACAAAATGCGCGGCGGCGCTCTGATGGCGCGTCGGCGTCGAATACGCGTAGCCGTTGTTTTCGATAATCGTGATAAGCGGAAGCTTCTGCACGGCGGCGAAATTCACACCTTCGTGAAACGTTCCGGTCGAGCTCGCGCCTTCGCCGAGATACGCGACCGCCACTCTGTTTTCCTTTTTCATTCTCGCCGCCAGCAAAATTCCAGCCATCACCGGAATCATATCGCCCAGGTGAGAAATCGGACCGACAAAACCTTTCTCCAAATCCGCGAAATGAAACTGCACGTCGGTCGCGCGCGAAGGCGCGTTCGCCTTGCCGAGATACTGCGCGAAAATCGTGCGCGGAAGAATTCCTTTGACGAAACACGCGCCGATGTCGCGGATTAAAGGCGCGATAAAATCCTGTTTTTCCAAAGCGTAAGCCGTCCCGACGGCGGTCGCTTCCTGTCCTAAAGACGTAAAAACGCCGCCCGTCAATTTCGCCTGACGCTTCAGTCGAACCGTAATCTCGTCAAACATCCGCGTCATTTTCAGAAAGCGGTAAAGCTCCAAAAGCCCTTCTTTCCTGAGCGAAGTTTCCCGCGTGCATGAAAGCGGCTCGTTATTCGATTTTTTCAGACTCGTTTTGACCGTCATTTTATTTTAAACCGCAGATTTACGCAGATAAACGCGGATTTTAACAGGATGGACAGGATAAGCAGGATAATTTAAAACTATTAAGGTTAACGTTTCTGTTTTATCCTGTAAATCCTGTCTATCCTGTTTGAATCTGCGTTTATCTGCGTGCATCTGCGGTTAATTTCTCTTTTTCAAAAAATATTTGCCTATTCCATATAGGCTAATCAAAACCCAGAAAAATTCAACTATAAAAGCGGAAAAATTAAAACTAAAAAGAAGCGAAAACACAATCAGCCCGGCGCCGACGGCGTTCAGCACGGAATAAATCAATTGTTCGCTGCGGATTTTTTCGAGCTGGAGCGCGACGTAGGTGAGAATTATCAGCCCGACGCCGATTGAGCCGAGCGCGTCATACCAGGCGTATTGCATAAAAATTTTGTGTCCTTCGTCATTAGTCCTTCGTCCTTTGCGAGTTGAATAAAAATTGCATTGTCGAATTTATTTCAACCAGCAAAGGACAAAGGACGAAGGACTAATGACGAAGGCATTCATCTTTTCTCGTATTTCCAGTTTTTCGCTTTGCCCTCGTTCATCCATTCAATCGCCGTCGCCAGACGCTTGTTTCTGGTTTCGTCGCTTTTGGCTTCCGTTATCCATTCGACGATATTCTTTTTTGTTCGAATAGCTGAAATTTTCAAACGTCGCGGAAGCCTTTTGATTTTGTTTCAGCGCGTCGGAAACGTAATCCGGCACGCTTAATTCTTTTTTCTCAGACGTTTGCGTTCTCGGCGCAAGCTTGATGTTTTCTTCGTTCAGCCGCGCGGCTTCTTTGATATAAGCCAGCAAAACGTCGTCCGGCGGCAAATCTGCGAGGCTTTTTATTTGTCCCAATTGCCCCATCGCTTCGCTGCCGCGCGCGAGAATTTTTTCAGAATCCGGCATCAAGGACGCTTTCCAGAAACCGAACGCGCAATGCTGTTTGAAAGACGCCATACTGCACATCATTCCTTTGTAATCAAAATGCGGAAAGCTCCATTTCATCGTTTCTTCCGTCTGCGGGCAAGCCTTATGAACGAGCTCGCGCAAATGCTGCAAAATCGGTCTGGCAAAATCGGCTGATTTATCGATATAAGCGTCGATTCTTTCGTCTCGTTTTCCCATAATTTTCTCCTCAACAGTTAATCGAATTACTGCCCTCTAGTCCGTTTCCTTTTCATACCAAGCCTCGTGCGGCGAAGAATTCCAGCAATGCAAACAATCAGTCCAGGTCCATTGATGAGCGCATCCGGGACAGCGCCCGCGCGTCTCGAAAGTGTTCCAGCTCGTACCGCAGCCGCTATAAAAAAAATGCGGATAACCGGCGTCCGAGCAATACCAGCGGCTCGACGCCCGAGGCTGCCAGCGACATACCGGACAGCGAATCCGTCTGAAATCCGTCGTCCGCTCTTTTAATTTTTCGGTTTCCGAATGTTTGTCAAAATCGGGACTTTTTCGGAAAAGAAAAAAGACGATTGCCGCACTATGCGCGAAATGTTTCGGACGGTTTTCCCGCATATTTTACCTTGTAATTACAGCGCCCTTGACGGTTACGTTGCCGATAAACCGGGCGACCAGCCCGTTTGCTCCGACCGCCCAGACCGCGTTTTTGCCTTTGGCTTGGACGGCGTTGAAATCTTTGTACTGGTCGTCCGGCGGATTATCACTGCGCCATTTTTTGCCGCCGTCGAGAGAATAATCATAACCGCCGGAGCCGACCGCAATAATCGTTTTTTTATCGATGTAAGCCGCGCCCGAACGATAGCCGGTCAAGCCTTTCGCGAGCGTCCACGTTTTTCCGCCGTCGTTTGTAAAAGCCAGATTATTTCCCGCCTCATTCGGCTTTTCGTAATTGCCGCCGACGATGACGCCTTTTTTGCGGTCAAACATCGCAATCGAAAAAATTCCGCTGCCCGCCGTGCCTTTGACGATTGGCGTGTCGGAAACAAACCAGCTCAATCCGCGATTGTTCGAGCGAAAAACGCGCGCTTGGCTGCCGCCCGAAACGAGAAAAACGTCCGATTTTCCGCTTGTAATCAAACAAGTTCCGCTCGCGGCGAAAGCGGCTTCGCCGTCTTTGGCGGGCGGCATTTTGTCGTTTGCCAGCGGCTTCCACGTTTCGCCGTCGCTCGTCGTCATTAATAAATATTTGCCGTCCACCGGGTCACTCATCGCGATGCCGTTGTTTTTGTCCCAGAAAGCAATGGCGTCGAAAAACGCTTTCGGATTCGTGTTTTTAAACTGCATTTTCCAGGACGCGCCGCCGTCCGTCGTTTTATAAATGCGCGAATTTTCGCCTTCGCCGATGCTCAAAAGATAAGCCGTCTGCGCGTCGAAGGCTTCGACATCGCGAAAATCGAGCTTTTCCGCGCCGGGAACTTTACCGATTGTCCAGCTTTTCCCGCCGTCCGTCGTTTTCAGAAAAGTCCCGCCCGTGCCGCTCGCCCAGATTATTTTTTCGCTCACGACCGACAGCCCGCGCAAGCTCGCCTTTGTGTCAATCGTCTGCTTTTGCCATTGCGCGTCGGCAAAAACGCAAGCAAACAGTAAAACGATTTGTAGAAAAAATATTTTTTTAATAATTCGCATAACTCAATTTTTCTCACGCCATCTCCGGCAAAGGTCTCGCGCGGCTTTTTCCCACGTCGAAAACTCAAATTCAAAGCCCGATTCAAGCAATCGGGTCGGCACGACGCGACGACTTTTCAGAACGAGCTCGGTTTCCGTCCGCATAAAAAAAGCGCCGATTTCCAGCATCAATCTAGTGGCTGGCAAGCCGATTTTTATTCCCCACGCTTCGCGCAAAACGCGCATAAACTCCTTATTCGGCAAAGGATTCGGCGCGGCGAGATTAACTGCGCCCGAAAGCTCTTCGCGCTCAATCAGCCAATAAACCGAACGAATAAAATCGCGTTCGTGAATCCACGAAAGATACTGCCGCCCGTCGCCCGAAGTTCCGCCGAGACCTTTTCTCGTCAAACCTAAAAGCACGTCGAAAATGCCGTCTTTATCGGGACTCATTATCATTGCCGAGCGCATCAAAACCTTGCGCGTTTGCCGAGTCTCGACTTCATTTGCCGCTTGCTCCCAAGCCTTAGCGACATCAATACTAAAATTCCAGGTGTCCGGCGCGTTTGGCTCGCCGCCGCCGATAATTCCCGTGATTTCATCATTCGGCGCATCATAACGATGTGCGTAAATCGTCGCCGTGCCGGCTTGCAGCCAGACTTTTGGCGGATTCGATGCTTCAGCAATTGCTTCCCC